>NZ_JBSFHV010000014.1:0-227603 GCF_053597235.1 Streptomyces sp. NPDC001493 | reverse complement strand
GGCGCCCGCGGTCACCGCGGGCGCCGCCCGGAGCCGTTTCACGCCTGTTCCCACGGGTACTGCCGTCCGACCTGCTCGGCACCCGACCCCTGGTCCGGCCTCCTCCGTGCGCGCTCCCCGATGCTGGGGGAGGATGGAAGGGAGCCGAGCCAAGGAGGAAGGACCGTGGGAAACACAGAAAAGGGAATGAGCGATCAGCACGGTCTCTACGAAGACACCCCTTCCCAGGCGGAGGGGGAGCGCGACGAGTCCGCGGACGTGGCCCGTTCCGGTGACGCCGTTCACCCGATGGCGGCCAGGACCGAACCTTCGCAGGCCGAGGGTGAGCGTACGGACTGATCGCGGACTGATCGCCGTCGGCGCGGCAGGAGAGACGGGCGAGGCCAGGGGGCCGGGCGAGGTCAGGAGGGCCGGGTTCCCGGCGGGCCGGGGTGCAGGCCGCTCGTCGAGTCCCACTGCGGAAATCGTCGGCTACGGAGCGGCCGATGACACACACGCTCCCGCATACGCTCGCGCGCGGCTGATCCTGGACCACGGCTGCGAACACGCCTCCGGGTATGCCTGCTTGGTCTTCGGCCCCCCGGATGGCCACCGTGACATGCGAAGTCGCCCCTGCGGACCAGGTGTTCGTGGGGTTGTCGTTCATCTCCCGGGTTTCTGAGTCTACTTCGCGGCGCAGCTGCCTGTTCGCCGGCGGTCCACCCGAGGTGTGCCGCCACCCCGTGCGCCCGTCGACCGTCGTCGACGGGCGCACGCTTTCTGCGGGATGCGCCGGTTTGCCTCCCCACTCCCTGCTTACGGCTGTGTATCGACGCGAGAAAAACTCCAACGCCTCTTGTACGACCCTGTTGTGAGCGCTAACAATCGAGCTCTGCCGGGGACTTCTGGACCTCGGCCGCCAAGCCGGGACGACGCCGTCCAGTGGCGCGAGCACGCTTGCTGTCGCCGAGGCCGTTCCGGACCGAGCCGCCTCGACGACGGGAATGCCAGGTAACGCCCATGACGAAACTCCGATCCGCATACGCCCTGCTGGCCGTGACCACCGGTTGTGCCCTGCTCCTGACCGCTTGCGGGCAGAGCAGCGAGGGAGGCAGCGAGGAGTCGAAGGACAAGAAGGAACTGACCATCGGCATCGCCATGCCCACCAAGTCCTCCGAGAGGTGGATCGCCGATGGCAAGAACATGACCACGAGTCTGAAGAAGGCCGGCTTCGCCACGACGCTGCAGTACGGCGAGGACGACCCCGACCAGCAGGTCGCCCAGATCGAGAACATGATCACCCAGGGCGTCGACGCCCTCGTCGTGGCCGCCATCAACGGCGAGGCGCTCTCCAACGTCCTGCAGCAGGCGGCCGACGCCGATATTCCGGTCATCTCCTACGACCGGCTCATCCTGGGCTCCGACCACGTCGACTACTACGCCTCCTTCGACAACGAGAAGGTCGGCGAGCTCCAGGCCACGTACATCGTCGACAAGCTGGGTCTGAAGGACGGCGCGAAGAAGGGCCCCTTCAACATCGAGCTGTTCGCCGGGTCCAACGACGACAACAACACCAAGTACTTCTTCAACGGCGCCATGAAGGTGCTCAAGCCCTACTTCGACAAGAAGCAGTTGGTCGTCCGTTCCAAGCAGACGCAGCTCAACCAGGTCACCACCCTGCGCTGGGACGGAGGAACGGCGCAGAAGCGCATGGACGACCTGCTGACCTCCGCCTACTCCACCGCCCGGGTGGACGCCGTGCTCTCCCCGTACGACGGCATCTCCATCGGCATCCTGTCCGCCCTGAAGTCCGACGACTACGGAAGCACCGCCAAGCCGCTGCCGATCGTCACCGGCCAGGACGCGGAGGTCGCCTCCGTGAAGTCGATCATCGCGGGCGAGCAGACCCAGACCGTCTACAAGGACACCCGCGCCCTCGCCAAGGTCGCCGCGGACATGGTGTCCGCCGTCCTCGACGGGAAGAAGCCCGAGACCAACGACGACACCACGTACGACAACGGCAAGAAGGTCGTCCCGGCCTACCTGCTCGACCCGATCAGCGTCGACAAGTCGAACTACCAGAAGGTCCTGGTCGACTCCGGCTACATCGACGCCAAGGAGCTGGGGTGACCCCCGCCGCTGCCCACCCCTCCGAGGTGCCCGCCCCGGCCCCGCCCCCGGGCGGACCCGTCCTGGAGATGCGGTCCATCGTCAAGACCTTCCCCGGGGTCAGAGCACTGTCGGAGGTGACCCTCTCCGTGGCGCACGGAGAGGTGCACGCCCTGTGCGGCGAGAACGGCGCCGGCAAGTCGACGCTCATGAAGGTGCTGTCCGGTGTCCACCCGCACGGCACCTACGAGGGCGAGATCGTCTTCGACGGCGAGCCGTGCCGCTTCAAGGACATCCGGGCCAGCGAACGGCGCGGCATCGTCATCATCCACCAGGAACTCGCCCTGGTTCCCCACCTGTCGATCGCCGAGAACATCTTCCTCGGCAACGAACCGTCCCGGCGGGGCATCATCGACTGGCGTGAGGCGCTGCGCCGTGCCTCCGCCCTGCTCAAGCGGGTCGGACTCGACGAACACCCCGAGACCCGGGTCGCCGACATCGGGGTCGGCAAGCAGCAGCTCGTGGAGATCGCGAAGGCCCTGGCGAAGGACGTACGGCTGCTCATCCTCGACGAGCCCACCGCCGCGCTCAACGACGAGGACAGCGCCAAACTGCTGCGACTGATGGGGGAGTTGAAGGGGCAGGGCATCACCTCGATCATCATTTCGCACAAGCTGAACGAGATCGCCAGGATCGCCGACTCCGTCACCATCCTGCGCGACGGGCGCTCCATCGAGACCCTGGACGTCAGGGACCCGGCCACCACCGAGGAACGCATCATCCGCGGCATGGTGGGACGGGACCTCGACAGCCGTTTCCCCGACCGCACGCCGTACGAGGGTGCGGCCGACACGGAACCGGCCCTGGAGATCCGCGACTGGACCGTGCGTCACCCCCTCGACCGCAGCCGCAAGGTGGTCGACGGGGTCTCCCTCAAGGTCCGCCGCGGGGAGATCGTCGGCATCGCCGGGCTCATGGGCGCGGGCCGGACCGAGCTCGCGATGAGCGTGTTCGGCCGCTCCTACGGCCACTACGAGCACGGCTCCGTCCTGAGGGACGGCCGCGAGGTGCGGACGCGGACGGTTCCCGAGGCGGTCGCGGGCGGCATCGCGTACGTCACCGAGGACCGCAAGCACTACGGCCTCGACCTCGGGGACACGGTGAGCCGGAACATCTCGCTCGCCTCCCTCGGCTCCCTCGCCCGGCGGGGCGTCGTGGACGCCCACGAGGAGCGCAAGGTCGCCGAGCGCTACCGGCGGACCATGAACATCAAGGCCCCGAACGTCCTCGAACCGGTCGGGCGGCTCTCCGGCGGCAACCAGCAGAAGGTCGTCCTGAGCAAGTGGATCCTTGCCGGGCCGGACGTGCTGATCCTCGACGAGCCCACCCGAGGGGTCGACGTCGGAGCCAAGTTCGAGATCTACACCGTGATCAACCGGCTCGCCGCCGAGGGCAAGGCGATCCTCTTCATCTCCTCCGAGCTGCCCGAACTGCTCGGCATGTGCGACCGCATCTACACCATGGCCGCCGGGCGGCTCACCGGCGAGGTGTCCCGCGAGGACGCCACCCAGGAAGTGCTGATGCGGCACATGACCCGGGACACCCCCGCACCACCGGCAGTCACCGCAGGTGCCACCCCCAGCGAAGGACACCAGGCATGAGCACCGACGTCAGCACGAACACGACCACGCAGGCGCCACCGGGCGGCGGCAACGGGTCCACCGCGGGATCGACGGGCCGGGTCCTCCTGGACGGCGTACGGCGCAACATGCGCCAGTACGGGATGCTCTTCGCCCTCGGCCTGATCGTGCTCCTGTTCGAGATCTGGACGGGCGGCGACCTCCTGCTGCCGCGCAACGTCTCCAACCTGGTGCTGCAGAACAGCTACATCCTCATCCTGGCCATCGGCATGATGATCGTCATCATCGCCGGGCACATCGACCTGTCGGTGGGCTCCCTGATGGCCCTGGTGGGCGGCATAGGGGCCGTGCTCATGGTCGAGCACCACGTCTCCTGGCCCGTCGCGGTGGTGCTCACCCTGCTGCTGGGGGCCGCCGCCGGCGCGCTCCAGGGCTTCTTCATCGCCTACGTCGGCATCCCGTCGTTCATCGTGACCCTCGCGGGCATGCTGCTGTTCCGCGGACTCACGGAGATCTTCCTCAAGGGACAGACGCTCGGCCCGTTCCCCGAGGGGCTGCAGAAGGCCGCCAACGGGTTCCTGCCCGAGGTGGGCCCGGAGACCAACTACCACAACATCACCCTGCTGCTGGGGCTGGGACTGGCCGCGTACGTGGTGCTCCAGGAGGTACGCGACCGCCGGCGCCAGCGCGAGTTCACCCTGGAGACGCTCCCCACGGGCCTGTTCGTGCTGAAGACGACGGCGCTGGTCGCCGCGGTCCTGGTCACGACCCTGCTGCTCGCCAGCTACAAGGGCGCGCCCGTGGTGCTGCTGATCCTGGCCGTGCTGCTGGTCGGCTTCGGATACGTGATGCGCAACGCCGTGATCGGACGCCATGTGTACGCGATCGGCGGGAACCTGCCGGCCGCGAAGCTGTCCGGAGTGAGGGACAAGAAGGTGACCTTCGCGGTCTTCCTCAACATGGGGATGCTCGCGGCGCTCGCCGGCCTCGTCTTCGCGGCGCGCTTCAACGCGGCCTCGCCGAAGGCGGGCGTGAACTTCGAACTCGAGGCCATCGCGGCCGCGTTCATCGGTGGTGCGTCGATGAGCGGTGGTGTCGGAACCGTACTGGGAGCCATCATCGGCGGCCTGGTCCTCGGCGTGCTCAACAACGGCATGAACCTGGTCGGAGTGGGGACCGACTGGCAGCAGGTCATCAAGGGCCTCGTGCTGCTGGCGGCGGTCGGCTTCGACGTGTGGAACAAGCGGAGGGCGGGAGCCTGATCCCGCCGTGACACGGCTGTGCCCGCCGGTTCGTCCACCGGCGGGCACAGCCGTGTAGTCCCCCTTCGACGCGTCGGTCGTTCTCGGCCGTGATGCGCCGGGTACCGGACCCGGAGAGCCCGGTACCCGTACGCGTCAGGCGGGGTGCCCCACCCTCCGTTCGAGGTGGATCTCGGTGAAGACGGCGACCTTGGCGCGCAGGGCCCACGGATCGAAGGGCTTGCTGATGTAGTCGACCGCACCGGCCGCGTACCCACGTGCGGTGTGCTCGGGATCAATGCCCATCGCGGTGAGGAAGATGATCGGCACGTCCCTGTTCCGCGGCCGGCGCTTGATGTGGGCGGCGGTCTCGTAACCGTCCATCTCGGGCATCTGGACGTCCATGATGATGACCGCGAAATCGTCGTGGTGGAGCAGCGCCTTGAGCGCCTCCCGCCCCGAGGAGACGGTGACGAGCTCCTGGTCCAGCGTCTCCAGCACCGCCGTCATGGCCATCAGATTGTCGGGCTGGTCGTCCACCACGAGAACCTTCGGCAGGGGCTTGGGCTGCGCCTTGGCCAGAGCCGCTGGGCGCTCGACTGCCTCCAACTGGCGCTCCAGCAGGTCACAACGGGCATCCGCCGCGGCCTGCTGCTCCTGCGCCGCGTGGAGCTGGGACCGGAGCCGTGCCACCTCCTTCCGCAGGGCGTCCCGTTCCTCCAGCAACTCCGAGGCGTGGGAGTGCGCGGAGAGCAACTGACCCGCGCGCTCGCGCTCGGCGACGAGAGTCGCCTCCATCTGGTTCAGCCGCACCTCCAGGTCGGCGATGCGTGTCACGCGGTCCAGCAGCGCGTCCTCGATCACGTCGCCGCGCACGCTGGAGCGCCGGGAATCCCGGTCGGCATCGGCCAGCTGCTGCTCGATGATCTCCGCCGCGTGTTTGGGGGAGGGCCCCGCATCGACCGCCGACCCGTAGAGGTCGCGTACGAGGTCGATGGTCGCCGCGGTGGCGGTGGTTCCGCGGTGCTCGGCGAGGTCGGTGAACAGATCCATGATCACCACCCAGGGGGGTAAGCGGGTTCCGTTGAGGTAACGGGAGAACGTTCCCGGATCGCGTTGGCGCCTCGCCGCGTATCTGCGTACCGAGACCTCCAGCCCTTGGAAGAGCTCTCTCAGGGCCTCGGCGAGTGCCCGCGACTCCTGCGTCAGGTCCTGGCCGAGAGGCCGCAGTTCACCCATGGTTGTGGTCCTCCGTACGAGCGTCGGTGGATTCGGCGGATGCGATCAGCCGGTCGAAGAAGGGGATGGCGAGCCCGGCGACGCCGAGACCGGCCAGCACGCTGCGCGGGGAGCCTTCCCCCGCCAGCCAGGAGAGCGTCCCGGCCACCAGGCCGCTGAGCGCGGCCAGGAGAAAGATCAGTGCCGTTCTGAGCGGCAACAGTGAGCGATTCACACGAACCTCCATGGTTTGCCCCGCCGTTGCGGGGTGTCCATCCCACTCCAACTCGCGTCGGGGGGTGACGAACAGAATGGAGTGTCGCCGAACTGTTGCGTTACCTGATCAAGTTGAGGGCAACGGGAAGGGCTGTTGCACAGCAGGTGGATTCCTGAGCGACCGGCGGTTCTCGCAGCTCAGGGCATGGGCCATGACCGGTGTTGCCAGTTGTGAGCCGCGCAACGTTGGCGACCGCGTGCCGCGAGCGGCCAGGCCCCCCGAACGCCGCCCGGCGTACCCGCGCGCCGGGACGGACAGGGCGAGGAGGAGCGCCACCGCGCCGAGGCCCACGGCCCGCTCTCGGAGGCCCCCGCCGTCCGCAACGTCCCGTCGACGCCGGGAAAGCAGCGCTTCCCGAGTCGCTGCGAAGGCCAACCGGCCCACTGCGGAACGACATTGGCGAAGAGCCCCTCCGTCACCACCATTGCCGACGGCAACGCACCTCGCTATGTTAATCGGAAATCACATCGGTGTGACACGGTCCATCAGGTGTTGACCACTCAACTTGCAAGTCTGCGAAGCGACTCGAAGCCAACTGACCCATCAGGGGAGCAGGTAAGTCAATGGATAATCTCAGCAGGCGAAAGATGCTGTCGCTCGGCGTGGCCCTAGGTCTCGTGGGGGTGGCCAACCCCGCCCAGGCGTGGGCGGCGGCGGGCTCGACGACCGGAACCGCGGGGACGACCGGAACCGCGGCGGGTACCGGTCCGGCGTGGATCTGGGACGACCTGGCGGATCCGCTGATAGCCTCGATGGTCGACAACGGCCATGTGCCGGCGATCAACAGCGCGTGGGCGTCCTGGGTGAACAACGGCGACCCGCTGCCCACCGGCGTGCCGGCCGAGTTCACCTCGTACCTGCAGCAGGTCAACCGGCTGCCCTCCTGGGCCGACCCCGTCAAACTGGCCCGCGCCGCCGACTTCAACCGGCGCAGGGACACGTACCTCTTCATGCTGTACGGACTGGGCGGCGGGATCATGAGTACGGTGATCCCGCGCGAGGCCAAGAGCGTCTACTGGTCCGCCGGCGGCGCCAACATGCAGGACAGGGCGGCCAAGACGTTCACCTTCGGCTACGACCTCTCCCAGCTGGGGGCCTTCGAGCCGACGGGACAGTTCGTCGTCACCGCCAACAAGACACGCGTGGTGCACGCCGCGGTACGCCACCTGCTGCCGCAGTCACCGCACTGGCGGGCGGTCTCCGACGAGACCGTACCGATCAGCGCTGCCGACATCCTGGTGACCTTCCACAGTCTCGGCACCTACGTGCACCGGAAGTTGCTGGAGTGGAAGGTCCCGTTCCCGGCCGCGGACCAGGAGGCGTTCCTGCACTCGTGGCAGGTCGCCGTCCACCTGCTCGGCGTGCCGGACGAGTACATTCCGCAGACCTGGGCGGCCGCCGAGGCCCAGTCGGCACAGGTACTCACCCCGATCCTCACCCCGTCGACCGAAGGCATCGCCCTGGCCGAGGAGTTGCTCGGTCTGACCGCACAGATCGACCTCGGCGTCACACGCGGATTCCTGAACGAGTTCGTGCGCTACGTTCTCAGCGACCAGGTCGGCGACTGGCTGGGGCTGAAACGCGACTACGTGTCGGCGGCCCTCGTCCGCACCGCGTGGCCGGCGTACATCCTCTTCCGTGAGGGGCTGTCGCCCATCATGCCCGGCAGTTTCTACGTGTTCGACCAGTTCGTACGCGCCCTGGCCATGCTCTTCCTCAACAAGGGCACCTCAGGCAACACCACGCCCATCACGATCCCCACCGGAAACAGGCCGGGCTGAGCCGTCTCTCGCACCACGCTGCCGCTGGGTCTGTGAACTCGCTGGGTCCGTGAGCTCACAGGCCCAGGGCGCTCACGACCAGGGTGGTCACGGCCTCACGGTGGTCGGGGGTGTCCTGCCAGCGGAACTTCCGTCCGGCCTCCACCGCCACACCGAATCCGGCGTGCACCAGCACCCGCGCCTGACGCGGGTCCAACTCCGGCCGGGCCAGCCGCAACTGCTGCTCCCAGACGGCGATGTGTTCCCGCTGCGCGAGGACCAGAGGCCGCCGAAGTCCCGTCGGCAGGCCGGCGACTTCGGCCTCCGCGACGCTGTTGAGCTCGGTGTACTCGAAGCTGTAGGCCACGTACGTCGCCGCCAGCGCGACGATGGCATCGAACGGGCCCGCCACCTCGCGCAGGCTCCGCTCCACTCCCTGGGCCAGCAGCCCCGCCGCCTGGAGGCAGGCCGCCGCCAGGATGTCGATCTTGCCCGGGTAGTGGCGGTAGAGCGCGGACGGGGTCAGCCCCACCGCCTCCGCGATCTGCCCGTTCGTGACGCTGACGAACCCGTCCCGGGCGAACAGCGGGATGGCGGCCGCGAGGATCTCCGCGCGCCGGGTGCGCGGCACCGGCTGGGCGGGCAGCTCCACCACGAGGTGCGCACCCGGCGGCCCCGCCGCCGGACCGCTCGCCGCCACCCGCAGCGCGGACGTCAACAGGAGCTCCTCCGCCCGGCGTTGGGCGATGGACGTGTGATGCATCGTGATGGACCCGATCGCACCGAGAGCCGCCATGGCCCGCAGCCGCTCGTCGGGCCGCGGATGCTCGCGCTGCACCGCTTCGTCCACCCGCTCGGCGAGACGGTCGAACTTCGCCGCGAGTCGCCGACGGTCCTCGCGGCTGAGGTAGCGGGCCTCCCACCGGTAGACGCCGCCCGACGCGCGATGGGCGACGGTGACCCGGGTGACGGCGGCGAGCACATCCGCCAACGCCGCCCCCGGCGGCACCGCGTCGAGTGCGGTGACCAGCCCGTCCACCATGACGTCGGCGCACGCCGCGAACAGCGCGTACTTGTTCGGAAAATGCCGGTACAGGGCAGCCGCGGTGATACCCACGCCGGCCGCGACCTCCTCCATGGACGCCGCGTGGTAGCCGCGCTCGCTGAAGACCCGCCCGGCCGCCTCGACGATGAGCTGCCGGCGGTTGCGGGGCCGGGTGGCCCCGGTCGGATCGGTGGTCGCGGCCGAACGGGCGGACGGGGAGGCGGAGGCCATGCGGAGCAGTCAATCACACGCCGTCAGCGGGCCGGACCCCCCGAGGCGGTGTCCGCGGGGGGTGACTTCCGGATCACTTCCGGCGGTGGTCCACGTTCCGCCGGGGGCATTCGTAACGGCCGTCAGGCGAAGGTGAGGACCGGCTTGACCACGCTGCCGTCCCGCATGGCGGCCACCGCCGCCTCGATCTCCTCGAACGGGAACGTGGTGACCAGCCGGTCGATCGGGAACAGGCCGCGCCGGTACAGGCCGATCAGCTCGGGGACGAAGCGACCGGGGTCGGAGTCGCCCTCGATCACCCCGTGGACGCGGACGCCCTTGGCGAGCAGGCCCATCACGTCGAACGTCACCTCGCCGCCGAGGCCGAGGAGGGCGAGTTCACCGCGCGGGCGCAGTGCGCCGACGGCCAGGCGGGCCATCTCCGGACGGCCGGTGGTCTCCACGACGTAGTGCGCACCGCCGCCGGTGAGTTCGCGCAACGCAGCCACCAGGCCGCCCCCGGGCGCCACGGCTGCCTTCGCGCCGAGCTCCACCGCGAGGGCGCGCCGGGAGGCGACCGGGTCGACGGCCACCACCGGATCGCAGCCCACGGCCACCGCCGCCATCAGCGCGCTCATGCCGACCCCGCCTGCGCCCAGGACGACCAGCGAGGAGCCCGGTCCGGGGCGCAGCCGGTTGAGCACGGTGCCCGCGCCCGTCTGGCCGCCGCAGCCCAGCGGCGCGGCGACCTCGGCCGGCAGATCGGGGGGAACCCCGACCATGCCGCGCTCGTGGACGACGGCGTACGTCGCGAAGCTGGACTGGCCGAAGAAGCCCGCCCGGAGCGGCCGGCCGTCGAGGGTGAGCGGAGTGGTGCCGTTGGCGCGTCCGCCGGAGAAGTTCAGGGCACGCGCGGCGTGGCAGTACGCCGGGTGGCCCGCCGCGCACTCCCCGCAGGCTCCGCAGCTGGCGAAGGTGAGGCAGACGCGGTCGCCCGGCGCGACGCCGGTCACCTCCCCGCCGACCGCCTCGACCAGCCCGGTGCCCTCGTGGCCGAAGACCATCGGGGTGAGCTGCCGGGGCCAGGCGTCCCGCATCCCCAGGTCGGTGTGGCACACGCCCACCGCGGTCATCCTCACCAGCGCCTCACGCGGCCCGGGGCCCCCGAGCTCCGCGTCCCGGACGACGAACGGTGCGCCCGGCGCCTCCACGACCGCGGCACGGACGCGCCTCACGATCCCTCGGCGGTGAGCGGGACCTCGGCGTTACGCGGTGCGTCCGCGACGAGCGGGACCTCGGCGTCACGCGGTGCGTCCGGGGCGAGCGGGACCTCGGGAGCGAGCGGGGGGTCCGCGACGAGCCGCACCTCGGGGGCGCGCTCCAGGTAGAAGTAGTAGAAGGGGCCCTCGGCCGGGACGCCCTTGGCGTTCATGATCCCCATCAGAGTGGTGTCGTCCACCTGCTTGAAGTGGTCGAAGACCGGCCGGCCGTCGTAGACCATGGTGGCCGTCGCCTCACCCCGGAACTCGACGGTCCACAAGCTGGCCTCGCCCTGGCCGAGTTCGAGGTTGGAGTACAGCTCGCCCGCCGCGTTGCGGCAGACCAGCGGCTTGGCGTCGTGCACGGAGACGAACGACTTGCCGTACCAGCCGGCCTTGGCCAGCATGCCGTCGAGGTGGTGGCCGGTGCGGAACTCGCCGCCCTTCCAGCCGCCGAGGATCTCCTCGGGGCGGACGGTGTCCAGCACCGCCCAGACGGAGTCGAGTTCGAGCGGGTCGACCAGACCGTCCCGCTCCCGGAGTTCCTGGAAACGGGCGCGGGCTTCGAGCGTGTTCATGCGGGTGTCCTCTCGTCGGTACCGGGCCGTGGAGGTGCGGCCATGGTGTCGGGCGGGTGCCACCGGATCATCGGGAAGAGCGCGGAGACGAGCCCCCGGCTCCGGCGGCCCGCGCGGGGGAAGGGGGCCGGATCGCAGTACGCCGGGGGAACGCGAGCGAGGGGTCGCCGGTGACGGCCCCGGGGTGGCCCAGGGTGCCGAGGCACAGCAGTACGTGGCGCTCGGCGACCTCTTCCGCGGTGAGCGGGCCGTCCTCGCGGAACCAGTTGGCGACCCCCTGGCACATGACGAGGACCGAACGCACCGCGTCGGCCGGGAACGGCGTGGTGAACACGCCCTTCGCCCGGCCCGTCTCGACCGTGTCCAGCAGCATGTGCTCCAGGTAGTCGCGCAGGGCCACGTAACGGGCCCTGTTCTCCGGCTCCAGGCTGCGTATCTCGGTGTCCAGGAAGGCCAGCCGCCGGCGGTGGGCCATGGAGAGCACGATCGACTCCACCATGCCGCAGATGCGCGCCAGCGGATCGTCCCCGGCCTCCCCGGCGGCGGCCCGGCAGCGGTCCAGGACGTCCTTGATGGACGCCTCCAGGAGGGTGGTCAGCAGGGCCTGCTTGTTCGCGTAGTGGTAGTAGAGCGCGGGCACGGTGACACCGACCCGGCCGGCGATGTCCCGGACCGAAGTCCCGTGGTAGCCGTGCTCGTTGAAGGCTTCCATGGCGTGCCGCAGGATCGGGTGCAGTTCGAGCGGCCCGTAGGAGCGCCAGTGCTCCACCGGTGGCGCGGTGTCCTGGCTCGGCTCGGTGTTCAACGGCTCTCCCGGGGTCTTTCGGTCGCATCGTGCTGGGCTCGCGTTCCCCGGTGCCGCGCCTCGCGGCGTCGCCGTCGGTCGCCGACGCTCCGCGTCGGCTCCCGCCCCACGGCGCGCGGCACCGGACCCCGCTCCCCGGTCCGGCGTGATCCGGACGAAAGGCCGGGGCGGGGAGGCGATCGGCGACATCGTACGGCCGTGGCACCGAAACGGCTCCTCTCCGTTGCTTAGCGATCGATCAGGGAGACCTGGCGACCGATGTCCGGTCTGCTCTCACTTCCCCGGTATCGATCCACAAAAACTCGTGCTGCGCGAGGAGTTGACCGACCGACGTTGCCCTCCTACGTTTTAGCGAACGCTCAGTAAGGTCCCGGTCGGGTGGCGACGAGAACGCCGTACCCGCCGAGAAAGGAACCCATGAGCCCTCACCCCTCGGACCAACCCGGCCGTGCCGCGACAGGCCCGCTGGACGGCGTGCGCGTGGTCGAACTGGCGGGGATCGGTCCCGGTCCGTTCGCCGCGATGCTCCTCGCCGACCTCGGCGCCGACGTGGTGCGTGTGGACCGCCCCGGCCCTTCGCCGCTCGGCGGCGATCCCGCCCGCGACCTGACCAACCGCAACAAACGCTCCGTCCTGATCGACCTCAAGTCCCCCGAAGGCCCGGAAACCGTAAGGGCGTTGGCGGCACGCGCCGATATCCTCGTGGAGGGGTACCGGCCCGGCGTCGCGGAGCGGCTCGGCGTCGGCCCCGAGGCGTGCATGGCCGCCAACCCCGCGCTGGTGTACGGCCGGATGACCGGCTGGGGCCAGCGGGGCCCCCTCGCGCCCATGGCCGGCCACGACATCGGCTACCTCGCCACCGCCGGCCCCCTGGCCATGATCGGCGCCCCAGACGGACCGCCGGTCCTCCCCGCCAACCTGCTCGGCGACTACGCGGGCGGCTCCCTCTATCTGGCCACCGGCGTCCTCGCCGCGCTGCTCACCGCCCGCGCCACCGGTCGCGGCCAGGTGGTGGACGCCGCCATCGTGGACGGCGCCGCACACCTCACCACCCTGTTCTGGGGGATGCTCGCCGAAGGAACCTGGCAGGACACCCGGGGCCGTAACCTCCTCGACGGCGGCTGCCCCTTCTACGGTGTGTACGAGACCGCCGACGGCGGCTGGATGGCGGTCGGCGCCCTGGAGCCCCCGTTCTACGCGGAGTTCGTCGCCCTGCTCGGCCTGGACGGCGCGGCCCTCCCGGACCGTGCCGACCCCCACAACTGGCCCGCGTTGCGGGCCGAGTTCACCGCCCGGTTCAAGACCGCCGGCCGTGAGGAGTGGACGGCCGTGTTCGAAGGCACCGACGCCTGCGTCGCACCGGTCCTCTCGCTGCGCGAGGCGGCCCGTCACCCGCACCTCGCCGGACGGGGCACCTACACCGAGTCGTACGGCATCACCCAGCCCGCTCCAGCCCCCCGCTTCTCCGACACCCCCGGCACCCTCCGGCTCCCGCCCGCCGTCCCCGGCGCGCACACCCCGGACGTGGCCCGCGACTGGGGCGTACCCGAACTGCTGAAGGAGAACCGCTGATGGAACTCTCCTCGCCCCTGGCATACGCCGGCGATCCGCGCGCCGCGGCCGACAGCGCCGCCGCCCTGGAGTCCGCGGGCCTCGACGCCGTCTGGGTGGCCGAGGCGTACGGCTTCGACTCCCCGACGGTCATGGGGTACCTCGCCGCGAAGACCGAGCGGATGCGGATCGGCTCGGCCATCCTCAACGTCTATTCGCGCACCCCCGCACTGATCGCCCAGACCGCGGCCGGCCTCGATGCCATCAGCGGGGGCCGCGCCCTCCTCGGCGTCGGCGCCTCCGGGCCGCAGGTCGTCGAGGGCTGGCACGGCCGCCGGTACGACCGCCCGCTGGGCCGCACCCGCGAGGTGATCGAACTGTCCCGGCGGATCTGGCGGCGCGAGGTGATCGAACACCGCGGCATCACCGAGCTGCCCCTGCCACCGGAGAAGGGACGCACCCCCGGCAAGCCGCTGAAGCTGCTGAACCACCCGGTCCGCGACACCATCCCGGTCTACCTCGCGGCGCTCGGCCCGGCCAACGTCAAGTTGGCCGCCGAGATCGCCGACGGCTGGCTGCCGTTCCTCTACGTCCCCGAGCGCGCCGCCGAGGTCTGGGGCCGGTCGCTGGCCGAGGGCGCCGCCGCGCGCGACCCCGCTCTCGGCCCGCTCTCGGTCGTGGCGGGCGGCCTGCTGGCCATCGGCGACGACGCGGAGGCGGTCCGCGACCTGATGCGTCCCACCGTCGCCCTCTACGTCGGCGGGATGGGCGCGCCCGGCCGCAACTTCTACCACGACCTGGTCTGCTCCTACGGCTACGAGTCCGCCGCGGCCGCCATCCAGGAGCACTACCTCGCGGGCCGCAAGAAGGACGCGGAGGCGGCCGTACCGGCGCGACTGCTGGAGCAACTCTGCCTGGCCGGCCCCGAGGGGCACGTACGCGACCGGGTCGAGGCCTTCCGCGAGGCCGGCGTGACCATGCTCAACGTCACGCCCGTCGGACCCGATCCCGCCCGGCTGATCGAGCATGTGAGGAACTGGCTGTGACACTCGTACGCGACCTGTACGGACCCGAACACGAGGCGTTCCGCGAGACGGTGCGGACCTTCCTCGCCAAGGAGTCGGCACCGCACCACGAACGCTGGGAGAAGAACGGCGTCGTGGACCGCGAGGTATGGCGCTCGGCGGGCCGCCAGGGCCTGCTGGGCATGGCCGTCGCCGAGGAGTACGGCGGCGGAGGGACCGACGACTTCCGCTACAGCGCAGTCCTCATCGAGGAGCTGGCCCGCGCGGGCGCCTCCGGACCTGCGCTGAGCCTGCACAACGACATCGTCGGGCCGTACCTGACCGGGCTCGCCGACGAGGAGCAGAAGCGCCGCTGGCTGCCCGGGTTCGTCTCCGGGGACCTCGTCACCGCCATCGCCATGACGGAACCCGGCGCCGGTTCCGACCTCCAGGGCATCCGCACCACCGCCACCGACCAGGGCGACCACTACCTGCTCAACGGGGCGAAGACCTTCATCTCCAACGGCATCCTCGCCGACCTCGTGATCGTCGTCGCCCGTACCACCCCGGAGGGCGGAAGCAGCGGACAGAGCCTGCTCGTCGTGGAGCGCGGCGCGCCCGGCTTCGAACGAGGCCGCAACCTCGACAAGATCGGCCAGAAGGCCCAGGACACCGCCGAGTTGTTCTTCGACGACGTGCGCGTCCCCAAGGAGAACCTGCTGGGCGAGGAGAACCGGGCCTTCGCCCACCTCATGGCCAACCTCGCCCAGGAGCGGCTGGCCATCGCGATCGGCGCCGCCGCCGGGGCCGAGCAGATCCTGGAGGTGACCACCCGGTACGTCAAGGAGCGCGAGGCGTTCGGCAGACCACTGGCGAAGCTCCAGCACATCCGCTTCGAGATCGCCGAAATGGCCACCGAGGCGGCGGTCACCCGCACCTTCCTGGACCGCTGCGTCCTGGACCACAGCCAGGGCCGGCTCGACGCGGTGCACGCGTCGATGGCCAAGTGGTGGGCCACCGAGCTGCAGAAGCGGATCGCCGACCGCTGCCTGCAACTCCACGGCGGTTACGGATACATGAGTGAGTTCCCGGTGGCCCGGGCGTTCCTCGACAGCCGCGTCCAGACCATCTACGGCGGCACCACCGAGATCATGAAGGAGATCATCGGCCGCTCGCTGCTCGGCTGAGCAGCGGCCGCCCCCCGGTACCGCCCTGCGCGCTCTCGGCTGAGCACGGGCAGCCCCCGGTACCGCCCTCCGCCCCGCCGCTCGACCGGGCACGGGCCGTCTCCCCCCGGTACCGCCCGTGCTCCGCGAGAGAACTCCTCCAGACCCGACAGGGAAGGCATCAAGGTGAGCACCGAAGCGTACGTGTACGACGCGATCCGCACTCCGCGCGGTCGCGGCAAGGCCGACGGGGCCCTGCACGGCACCAAACCGATCGACCTGGTCGTCGGCCTGATCCACGAGACCCTCCGCCGCTTTCCCGGGCTCGACCCGGCGGCGATCGACGACATCGTGCTCGGCGTGGTCAGCCCGGTCGGTGACCAGGGCGCCGACATCGCCCGTACCGCGGCCCTCCTCGCCGGCCTGCCGGAAACGGTGGCCGGCGTGCAACAGAACCGCTTCTGCGCCTCGGGTCTCGAAGCCGTCAACATGGCTGCGGCAAAAGTCCGTTCGGGGTGGGAGGATCTGGTGCTGGCGGGCGGCGTGGAATCCATGTCGCGCGTCCCGATGGGCAGTGACGGCGGCGCCTGGGCACTGGACCCGCGTACCAGCCACGAAACCGGCTTCGTCCCGCAGGGCATCGGCGCCGATCTGATCGCCACCCTGGAGGGCTTCACCCGGCGCGACGTGGACTCCTACGCGGCGCTGTCGCAGGAGCGGGCGGCCGCCGCGTGGAAGGACGGGCGCTTCGACCGCTCGGTCGTCCCCGTGCGGGACCGCAACGGACTGCCGGTCCTCGACCGGGACGAGCACCTCCGGCCCGGCACCACCGCCGACTCGCTCGCCGCCCTCACGCCCTCCTTCGCCGCCATCGGCGAGACGGGCGGCTTCGACGCGGTGGCGCTGCAGAAGTACCACCGGGTGGAGAGGATCGACCACGTCCACCACGCCGGAAACTCCTCCGGCATCGTCGACGGCGCGGCCCTGGTCGCCATCGGCAGCAAGGAGGCCGGTGAGCGCCACGGCCTGACCCCGCGCGCCCGGATCGTCTCCGCCGCGGTGTCCGGAGCCGAGCCCACCATCATGCTGACCGGCCCCGCCCCCGCCTCCCGCAAGGCGCTCGCCAAGGCCGGCCTGACCATCGACGACATCGACCTGGTCGAGATCAACGAGGCGTTCGCCGCCGTCGTCCTGCGCTACGTCCGGGACATGGGGCTGAGCCTGGACAGGGTCAACGTCAACGGCGGCGCCATTGCCCTGGGGCACCCCCTGGGCGCCACCGGCGCGATGATCCTCGGCACCCTCGTGGACGAACTGGAGCGCCGCGACCTCCGGTACGGGCTGGCCACCCTCTGCGTCGGCGGCGGCATGGGCATCGCCACCGTCGTCGAACGCCTCTGACCCGGCCGTCCCCCTCGCCCGCTCCCGCCTACGGAGAAGACACCCATGACCGAGAGCACGACCATCCGCTGGGAAGAGTCAGACGACCACGTCGTCACCCTCGTCCTGGACGATCCCGACCAGTCCGCCAACACCATGAACGCCGCGTTCATCGACTCGCTGGACGCCGTCGCGGCGCGGCTCTCGGCCGCCCGCGAAACCCTCCGCGGCGTCATCGTGACCTCCGCCAAGAAGAGCTTCTTCGCCGGAGGCGACCTGCACGACCTGATGTCCGTCACCCCGGAGACCGCCGGCGCCTCCTTCGAGGCCGGAATGCGCGTCAAGCGATCCCTGCGGATCCTGGAGACCCTGGGCAGGCCGGTCGTCGCCGCGATCAACGGCGCCGCCCTGGGCGGAGGTTACGAGATCGCCCTCGCCTGCCACCACCGCGTGGTGCTGGACGCGCCATCCGCCCGCGTCGGGCTCCCCGAAGTCACCCTGGGCCTGCTGCCGGGCGGCGGCGGAGTGACCCGCACGGTCCGCATGTTCGGGGTGGCCGACGCCTTGCGGAAGGTGCTCCTGGAAGGCACCCAGTACGGACCGGCGCGCGCCCTGGAAGCCGGACTGGTCGACGAGATCGCCGCCGACACCGGCGAACTCCTCAGCAGGGCACGGGCGTTCATCGACAGCCACCCCGCGTCCGCGCAGCCCTGGGACGCCCCCGGATACCGCATCCCCGGCGGCATCCCCACGGACCCCGCCTTCGCCGCCCAACTCCCCGCCCTCACAGCGCTACTGAAGAGCAGGACGAACGGCGCACCCAGCCCGGCCCCGCGCAACATCCTCGCCGCGGCCGTGGAGAGCTCCCAGGTCGACGTGGACACCTCCTTCGTGGTCGAAGCCCGGTACCTGACCGAACTGGTCACCGGGCAGATCACCAAGAACATGATCCAGGCGTTCTTCTTCGACCTGCAGGCGGTCAACCACGGCGCCCGCCGCCCGAAGGGCGTCGAGCCGCGCGAGGTGACCAGGGTGGCCGTACTCGGCGCGGGCATGATGGGCGCCGGCATCGCCTACTCCTGCGCCGCGGCGGGCATCGACGTCGTCCTCAAGGACGTCTCCGTCCAGGCGGCGGCGAAGGGAAGGAGCTACTCCGAGAAGCTCTGCGCCAAGGCCGTCGCGCGCGCCACGTCCACGCCGCAGAAGGCGCAGGCCCTGCTGGCCCGCATCACACCGACCGCCGACGTCCGGGACCTGGCCGGCTGCGACGTGGTGATCGAAGCGGTCTTCGAGGACACCGGCCTCAAGCACAAGGTGTTCCAGGAGATCAGGGACGTCGTCGCCCCCGACGCGCTGCTCTGCTCCAACACCTCCACCCTGCCGATCACCGTCCTCGCCGAGGGGGTGGAGCGGCCCCAGGACTTCATCGGCCTGCACTTCTTCTCGCCGGTCGACAGGATGCCGCTGGTCGAGATCATCAAGGGCGGGAAGACGGGGGACGAGGCCCTGGCGCGCGCCTTCGACCTGGTGCGCAGGATCAGGAAGACCCCGATCGTGGTCAACGACTCGCGCGGCTTCTTCACCTCCCGGGTCATCGGCCACTTCATCGACGAGGGCGTCGCCATGGTCGGCGAGGGCATCGACCCGGCCTCCGTCGAGCAGGCCGCGGCCCAGGCCGGCTACCCCGCCAAGGTCCTCAACCTGATGGACGAACTCACCCTCACCCTCCCGCGCAGGATCCGCGAGGAGACCCGGCGGGCGATCGAGGCATCGGGCCGCAGCTGGGAGCCGCACCCGGCGGACACGGTGGTGGACCGCATGATCGACGAGTTCGGCCGCCCGGGCCGGTCCGGCGGCGCGGGCTTCTACGACTACGTGGACGGCAGGCGCACCGGGCTCTGGCCGGGGCTGCGCGAGCACTTCACCGATCCCGCGAAGCAGCCCGCCGACCTGACCGGGATGAAGGAGCGGATGCTCTTCGTCGAGGCGCTGGACGCGGTGCGCTGCCTGGAGGAGGGCGTGCTGGTCTCGGTCGCGGACGCCAACATCGGCTCGCTGCTCGGCATCGGCTTCCCGCCGTGGACCGGCGGCGTACTCCAGTACATCAACGGCTACGAGGGCGGCCTGCCCGGCTTCGTGGCCCGGGCGCGGGAGCTGGCCGAGCAGCACGGCGAACGCTTCGCCCCGCCCGAGCTGCTGCTGCGCAAGGCCGAACAGGGCGAGACCTTCACCGACTCCTGACCGTTGCGGGACCGGCGGCGCGCCCATTCCGCCCGGAACGCCCGGCGGGGATGCCCGCGCCCCGCCACCCCCGGACTCTCCCCCTCACCCTTCCGACCCGCGGAGGCCCCGATGACATCAGCCCCCCGATCAGCACCCCGCACCACCGGAGACCTGCCCGACGCAGCGGCCGACCGGGCCCTGCCGCAACTGCTGGCCCGCAACGCACGTGAGTACCCCGACCTGCCGGGTATCTCCTGGCAGCCGGCGGAGAAGGACGGCGCCTGGACGACGTTCAGCTGGGCGGAGATCGAGGAACACACCCGGAGCCTCGCCGCAGGCTACGGCGCCCTCGGCGTCCGCCGGGGCGACCGCGTCCTGCTGATGATGTCCAACCGGCCCGAACACTGGCTGTCCGACCTGGCGCTGGTCCGTCTCGGCGCGGTCCCGGTCAGCGTCTACGGCACCGCGGCCCCCGAGCAGATCACCCACATCGCCCGCAACTGCCGGGCCCGCCTCGCCGTGGTGGAGGGGGCGGCCCAAGTGGCCCTGTGGGAACCGCTGCTGACCGACGCGGACACCCCGCTGGAGCGCCTGGCAGTGGCCGAGGAAGGTGCGGAGGGCGGCCACTTCCCGTACGCCGCCCTGCTGCGCGAACCGGTGCCGGAGGGGTTCGCGGGGGTGCTGGACGCCGCCCGCCCCGACGACCCGCTGACCGTCGTCTACACCTCCGGCACCAGCGGCGAGCCCAAGGGCGTCGTGCTGACGCATCGTCAAGTTTTTTCCAACGCGCTGGCGTTGGATGCCGTGGTGGAGCTTCCCCCGCACGTCGAGCACATCTGCTACCTGCCCTTCGCGCACATCGCCGAGCGGATGCTGGGCATCTACCTGCCCTGCCACCGGGCCTCGCACGTCTACCTCTGCGCCGATCCCGCGGGCGTCGCCGCCGTGGTGCGCGAGGTGCGCCCCGCGCAGTTCTTCGGGGTGCCGAGGATCTGGGAGAAGCTCTCCGCCACCGTGCGGGGGCTCCTCTCGCTGATGCCGCCCGAGCAACTGTCCGTCATCGAGCGGGCGTTCGAGGTCGCCCGTGCGCACGTCGGTTACCGCGAGCGGGGCGAGACACCACCCGCGGAGCTCGAAGAACGGTACGGCCGCGTCCGTGAGGAGGTACTGCTGCCGATGCTGGCCGCGGGCGGTCTGGACCGGGTGACCTGGGCGGCCAGCGCCTCGGCGCCGATGTCGGTCGACGTGGTGAAGTTCTGGGCCGGCTTCGGCATCGTCATCATGGACGCCTGGGGGCTGACCGAGACCACCGGCGTGGCCACCAGCAACAGCCCCCGGGCCGGTTTCCGGCTCGGCTCGGTGGGGCGCCCGGTGGAGTCCGTGGAGATCCGCCTCGCCGAGGACGGCGAGATCCTGGTGCGGGGTGCCTCCGTCTTCTCCGGTTACCTCCAGCCTGACGGGTCGGTCCGGTCCGCCCTGGACCCCGACGGCTGGCTGGCCACCGGCGACATCGGCCGGACGGACGAGGACGGCTACCTCTGGCTCACCGACCGGAAGAAGGAGATGATCGTCACCTCCACCGGCAAGAACGTCTCGCCCGCGCTGGTGGAGAACGCGCTCAAGGAACACCCCCTGATCGGCCAGGCGATGGTGCACGGCGACAACCGCTCCTACCTGGTCGCCCTGCTGGTGCTCGACGCGGAGGCCGCCCCCGTCTGGGCCGCCGCCCACGGCGTCGGGACGGCTGGGGGACTGGCCGAACTGGCCGAGCACCCCGCCGTCCGGGCCGAGGTGGACCGGGCGGTCGAGGCCGCCAACTCCCGGCTCAACCGCAGCGAACAGGTCAAGCGGTACGAGCTGCTCGCCGAGGAGTGGGGGCCGGGGACCGGGGAGCTGACCCCCTCGCTGAAGATGCGGCGCAGGGTCATCCGGGACAAGTACGCGGACTCGCTCTCCGGGCTCTACCAGGGCTGAGCCGAGCCTCAGGGCGGCCCACCCATCCCGACCGGGGACGGGTGGGCCGCCCTGGGTTGTGTCCCGCCGCGTGCCGGTCCGCTCAGAGGCCGTAGGTCTTGCCGATGACGTCCCGCTGGATCTCGCTGGTCCCGCCGTAGACCGTGGAGACCACCGCGGCCCGCAGATGGCGCTCCATGTCGAACTCCGTGGTGTAGCCGTAGCCGCCCATCATCTGCATGCCCTCCAGCGCGGCCCGCTTGGCGAGTTCGGTCGCCTTCAGCTTGGCCATCGACGCCTCGCGCGGGAACAGCTTCTCCGGCTGCGCGTCGCAGTCCAGGGCCGTTTCGCGCACCAGCAGTCTGGTGCACTCGATCTCGGTGGCGAGGTCGGCGATCCGGTGCCGCAGCGCCTGGAAGGAACCGACCGGCCGGCCGAACTGCTCGCGTTCGCGGACGTACGCCACCGTGTCGTCGAACGCGCGGCGCGCCAGGCCCAGCATGTTCGCGGCCAGGAAGAGCCGTTCGTGGTTGAGCCCTGCCATCAACTGCCGCCAGCCGGAGTCCACCTGGCCCACGACCGCGTCGGCGGGCAGCCGAACGCCGGTGAGGAAGACATCGTTGACCTCCCGGCCGCCCATGGTGTCGATGCGTCGCACCTCCACGCCCGCGGTGCCGGCGGGCAGGTGGAACATGGTCAGGCCGCCGTGCTTGTCCTCGCCGGTACGGGCCACCAGCAGGATGTGCGTGGCGCAGTGGGCGTTGGAGATCCAGGTCTTCTGACCGTCGATCACCCACGTGCCGTCCGTCTGCCGCCGGGCCCGGCAACGCAGCGCGCCGACGTCCGACCCGGCCCCCGGCTCCGACATGGCGATCGAGAGCACGTCCCCGCGCACCACGCCGGAGAGCACCTCCCGCCGCTGCCGCTCGGTGCCGAACTTCTCGTACGCCTTCGCGGCGATGACGGTGGTGATGAAACCCCCGGCCGGAACCATCCCGTACGAGGTCTCCTCCAGCAGGAGACAGGCATCGGCGAGCCCGCCGCCTGAACCGCCGTACTCCTCGGGCAGGCACACCCCGAGCCACCCCAGGCCGGCGAGCCTGCCGTACAGCTCGGGGTTGTGGGCCTCGTGGCCGCCCGAGGTCAGTGCGGAGCGCTGCTCGCGGGTTCCGCACTCCCGTTTGGCGAAATCACGGATGGCCGCGACGAAATCGGCCCGTTCTTCGGTGAGGCGACTGCCCATCAGGTCCTCCGGGATTCGTGATGATACTCATTGACGATAGTCGTTTCATCGTCTCCGGGGGAGGGGTGCGCCGGTATCGTGAGCGCCATGAGAACCGACACGAACGACCCGGAGCTCGCCCGGGCCACCGCGCGGCCGGAGCCCGAGGACCCCACCGCGCGGCGGATCCTGGACGGAGCGCTGGAGCAGTTCACCCTCCTGGGCCTGCGCCGCTCCTCCGTCGACGACGTCGCGAAGCGGGCCGGAGTCTCCCGCGTCACCGTCTTCCGGCGCTTCCAGACCAAGGACAAGCTGGTCGAAGCCACCCTGCTGCGCGAACTCGGGCGGTTCTTCCAGCGGCTGGACTCGGCGGTCGCGGCGCTGCCGACGATGGAGGAGCGGGTCGTCGAGGGCTTCGTGGTCGCCCTTCGCCACACCCGCGCCCATCCGCTCTTCGGCGGCCTGCTCCGCCTCGAACCCGAGCTCGTACTGCCCTACTTGACCGTGCAGGGCGCCTTCACGCTCTCCGCCACCGTCACCTACCTGACGGCTCATCTGCGCCGCGCCCAGCAGGCGGAGGGGCGCCCGGACGAGGACCCGCAGCCGGTCGCCGAGCTCATGGTGCGGGTGGCCGTGTCCTTCCTGCTCAACCCCGCCAGCTGCATCGAGATGGACGACGAGGACCAGGCACGGGCTTTCGCCCGCCGCTACCTGGCCCCGCTGCTGGACGCCTGACCGCCGCGCGGACCGCCGTACCCCGTACGCCGACCCCGTCCGGCGGCGGTGTCCGACCGGTCAGCGGCGCCGGTGCAGTGCCCGGGCGAGGCGCACGGCGCGTTCCCTGGTGGCGGCCGGAACGTCGAAAGAGGTCAGGGCGATCGGCGGGGTGAACCGCTGCACCGTCGTCGACTGCACGGAGGTGAAGGCGCGCAGCCCCTCCTCGCCGTGGATCCGCCCGAAGCCGGAGTCCTGCGAACCGCCGAACGGCAGCGCCGGCACCGCGGCGAAGCCCAGCACCGAGTTCACGGACACGGCCCCCGCGCGCAGCCGGGCCGCGATCGCCGCGCCCTCGCGCCCGCCGCGGCAGAACACCGCGGCTCCCAGGGCGTAGCGCGAGGCGTTGGCGCGCTCCACCGCCTCGTCCACGTCGGCCACCGGGTTGATCGCCACGACCGGTCCAAAGGTCTCCTCCGTCATCGCCGGGGCATCCTCCGGTACGTCGGTCAGCACCACCGGCGCGACGTACGGCGCGCGGACCGACCCGGGCCCGCCGAGCAGTGCCCGCGCACCGGCCGAGACCGCACCCGTCACGTGCCGTTCCACGATCGCGACCTGTCCGGGCAGCGTCATCGGACCGTAGGCGGCGTCCTCTTCGGCGCCCGTACGCAGCGCCCCGGCCTTCTCGGCCACCCGCCGGCACAGCTCCTCGTGGATCTCCCGCACCGCGTAGACCCGCTCCACCCCCGCACAGGTCTGTCCCGAGTTGCTCAGCGCGCCCCACACGATCGCGTCGGCGGCGGCGGTGAGGTCGGCGTCCGCGGTGACGACGACGGCGTCCTTCCCGCCGCACTCGGCGAGGAACGGCGTCAGCGTCTCCGCGCACACCGCCATCACCTTGCGGGCCGTTCCCGGCGAACCGGTGAACGCCAGCTTGTCGACCCCCGCCCGGGCCAGCGCGTCCCCGGTCGCCGCCGCGCCGGTGACCGTGGTGAGCAGCCCGGCGTGCTCGGGCACGGCCGCGTCGAAGAGTCCGGCCAGCAGCACCCCGGTGGCGGGGGTCAGTTCGGACGGCTTGAACACCACGGCGTTCCCCGCGGCCAGGGCGTAGCCGATGGAGCCCATGGGGGTGTAGAGCGGGTAGTTCCAGGGGCCGATCACCCCGACCACGCCGAGCGGCCGGTGCACCAGGGACGCCCGCTGGTGGACGGTGAACAGCCCGGTCCCCACCTTCCGCCGCCGCAGCACGCGTTCCGCGTTGCGGGCGGCCCAGCTCAGGTGCTCCAGCGTGAGGACGACCTCCAGTGCCGCGTCGCCGGCCGGCTTCCCGGTCTCTTCGGCGATGGTGCGCGCCACGGCGTCCAGGTCGGTGGCGAGCGCCTTCTTCCAGCGCAGCAGATGGCCGCGCCGCCGCGAGGCGGGCAACGCCGCCCACTCCACCTGGACGGCCCGGGCCCGGGCGGTCGCGCGGGAGACTTCCTCCGGTCCGTTCACCGGGTGTTCGGCGAGCGGCTCGCCGGTCGCGGGGGAGTACGTGGTGAAGGTCGCGGCGTGAGGCGCGGCGGCCGGGGAGCTGTGGGTCATCGGGTCTCCTCAGGGGGAGTACGGGGAAGTGCGCGGCGGAGTTCCGGGGTGGACGGCTGTCCCGGAACGGAGAGCGTCCCGGTCTGTCTCGTACGCGATCGGGGACGTCGGGTCGTACCGCGTCCGGCCGGAGGTCCGAACCTCCGCCGGCTTCCCCGTGAGTCGAAGATACTCAAACTATTGAGTTGTTTCATCGGGCGTCAATACTCCGGACGGAACGGGGCAAGGGGGCGTCGGGGGGCTTCGGGTTCCGCGCCCGCGGTGGCCAACTGCCGTGCATCGCACAGGGAGTGGCGGATCGACCGAGAGCGGGCCGGGCCCTTCCCCGGCGGCCCCCGCCGAGCCCGCCGTGCGGTCGCGCGGTGCGAGTGGACGGATGTCGTACCAGGGCATTCGGAACAATTCGTCCATCATGGAGTCCATGTCTCCTCCTCCCGGCCCGGGTCCGAAACAGCGCCGCACCGCCCCGGACTCGCTCGGCATCTGGCTGGTGGCGGCGGCGTTCGCCGTGACGATGATGGGCACGACACTGCCCACCCCGCTGTACGTGCTCTACCAGGAGGAGTTCGGCTTCTCCACGCTGATGATCACTGTCATCTTCGCGACCTACGCGGTCGGTGTGGTGGTGGCCCTGCTCTGCTGCGGCCACGTCTCGGACGGGATCGGACGGCGCCGCACCCTCCTGCCGGGACTGGCACTCTCCATGGCCAGTTCGGGGATCTTCCTCGCCGCGTCCGAACTGGCCCTACTGTTCCCGGCCCGCCTGCTCTCCGGGCTGTCCGCCGGACTCTTCACGGGAACGGCGACAGCCGCGATCATCGACCTGGCGGGTGCCCGGAGCCCCGAGCGGGCGACGCTGGTGGCCACGGTCACCCAGATGGGCGGCCTCGGAAGCGGCCCGCTGATCGGCAGCCTGCTGGCGGAGTACGTCCCCGCCCCACTGCGGCTGCCCTTCGCCCTCGACCTCGGGCTCCTCGTCCTCGCGTTCGTCGCCGTGTGGATCATGCCCGAACCCGTCACCGTCACCGCGCGCCGCCCGCGTCTGCGACTGGCCCGGCCGCATGTTCCGCCGCCCATGCGCGGTGTCTTCCTGCGGGCCTCCATCGCGGGCTTCGCCGGGTTCGCGGTGCTCGGCCTGTTCACCGCCGTCGTCCCCTCGTTCCTGCGCGAGCTCCTCGGCGTACCCGGCCTGACCGTGGCCGGGGCGGTGATCTGTGCGATCTTCTGCGCCTCGGCGGTCGGGCAGGTGGTCCTGGTACCGGCCTTCGGCCCGCGTGCCCTCCCCGTGGGGTGCGCCGGCCTCATCGTCGGCATGCTGCTGCTCACCACGGGTTTCGCCACCGCGTCGTTCGGCCTTCTGCTCACCGGCGGACTCACCGCCGGGGCGGGCCAGGGCATGAGCTTCCGCGCGGGGCTCGCCGGCATCAACGCGGCCGCCCCCATCGACCGCAGGGGCGACCTGGCCTCCGTCTACTTCACCGTGCTGTACGTGGCACTCGCGCTGCCGGTCGTCGGAGTGGGCTTCGCCGCCGAGCTGTTCGGGCTGCGCACCGCGGGCATCGCCTTCGGCGTGGTCGTCGCCCTGCTCGCGGCGTGGACCCTCTTCGCGGTCCTGCGCACCGGCCGGGGGACGCGCGACCGCGTGCGGAGAAGCGAAAGGCCCTGAGGCACCTCACCGCTCCCGGGCCTCCCTGGGGGCGCGCGCCGGCCCCGGCTCCCGGTCCGCGACGGGACCCTCCTGCCCGGGTACGGAGATCTCCGGGTCGTCCGGGGCCCGCCACGGGGCGCCGGGCACCACGAGGGGGCTGCCGGTGACCGGGTCCGGCACGACGACCGACTCCAGGCCGAAGACGTCCCTGACCAGACGCGCGGTGACGATGTCACGCGGCGAGCCCTGGGCCACGAGGTGACCGTCCTTCATGGCGATGAGGTGGTCGGCGTACCGGGCGGCCTGGTTCAGGTCGTGCAGCACGGCGACGACGGTGCGGCCGCGCTCGTGGTTGAGCCGTCGTACCAGGTCGAGGACCTCCACCTGGTGGGAGATGTCGAGGTACGTCGTCGGCTCGTCCAGCAGGAGCAGTTCGGTCTCCTGCGCGAGGGCCATGGCGATCCACACCCGCTGGCGCTGTCCGCCGGAGAGTTCGTCGACCGGCCGGTCGGCGAGCGCGGCGGTGCCGGTGTGCTCCAACGCCTCGGCGACGGCGCGTTCGTCGGCCTCGGACCACTGCTGCCACCACCGCTGGTGCGGCTGGCGGCCCCGGGCCACGAGGTCGGCGACGGTGATGCCGTCCGGCGGCGTCGGGCTCTGCGGGAGCACGCCGATGGTCCGGGCCACCTGGCGGCCGGGAACGTGGTCCAGCTCGGTGCCGTCGAGCAGCACCGTGCCGCCGCGCGGCTTGAGCAGACGCCCGAGCGCACGCAGCAGCGTGGACTTGCCGCAGGCGTTGGGGCCGACGATGACGGTCACCCGCCCGTCGGGGATCTCCAGGTCCAGACCGTCGACGACGATCCGGTCCTCATACGCCAGCGTCAGGGACTGGGCGGTGAGTCGGCTGGTACGGCTCATGAGGATGTGCCTCCGGAACGGCTGCGCGTGCGGGCGATCAGCCACATCAGGTACGGGGCGCCCACCGCTGCGGTGAGGACGCCGACGGGGAGTTCGACGGGGGAGAACAGGCGCCGGGCCAGCAGATCCGCGACGACGACCACCAGCGCCCCGGCCAACGCCGAGGAGAGCAGCGGGATCTGCGCCGAGCGGGTCAGCCGGCGGGCGATCTGCGGGGCCAGCAGGGCGACGAAGTCGATCGGCCCCGCGGCGCCCGTCGCCACCGAGGCCAGCACGATGCCGAGGCCGGTCAGACCGAGGCGCACCCGGTCCAGCCGGATGCCGAGGGCCACGGCCGTGTCGTCGTCCAGGGACGCCCCGCGCTGGGCCCTGGCCGCCCACAGCGCCACCGGGACGGCGAGGAGCAGGACCGTCGCCAGCGGCGCGGCCTGGTCGTAGCCGCGGCTGTTGAGCGAGCCGGTGAGCCAGACCTTGGCCTGCTGTGCGACGAGGAAGTCGCCCTTCGTCAGGAAGAGCTGGGTCAGCGACCCCAGGGCGACGGACACCCCGATGCCGATGAGGACGAAACGCGAGGCCTGCAACCCGCCGCGCCAGGCGAAGAGATAGACCAGCACCGCCGCCGCGAGCCCGCCCGCGACCGACACGTACGGCATGGTCGCGGAGGAGGCGAACCCGAAACTCATCGCCGCGACGGTCGCCGCGCCCGCCCCGTGGGTCACGCCGATGACGTCCGGGCTGGCCAGCGGATTGCGCGCCACGGTCTGCACCAGGCCACCGGCGACACCGAAGGCGACCCCGGCCAGCAGGCCCACGACCAGACGCGGCAGTCGCAGCGTCCCGACGACGAGCTGGTCGGGGCTGGGACGGCCGAGCAGGACGCGGACGACCTCCACCGGCGGGACGAAGGACTCGCCGACGCACAGGTACGCCACGACGGACGCGAGCAGCAGCACCGCGAGTACGGCCGCCACGAGGACGGACCTGCGGTGCACCAGGAAACTGGCGGGGCCGAGACGCAGAACCGCGTGCCCGGCGGGGCGAACGGACGGCGCGACGGCGATCGACGGGGGCGCGGCGGAGGCGCCGGCCGGAGCGTACGCGGTCTTCTGCTGGTTCATGCGACTGGTGTCCTTCATGCTGCGGCCACCGTGCGGCGTCGTACCAGCGCGATGAGGAACGGCACCCCGAGCAGCGCGGTCATGACGGCCACCGGCACCTCCGAGGGCGGGAAGACGATACGGCCGAGTACGTCGGAGGCGAGGATCATCACGGGCCCGAGCAGGGCGGCCACCGGCAGCACCCACCGGTGCGCGGTGCCGACCAGGGCCCGCGCGATGTGCGGAACGGCGAGGCCGGTGAAGGCGATCGGCCCGACGGCGGCGACGGCGGCCCCGGTCAGCACGGTCGCGCCGACGGCACCCAGTACACGGATCCGTGCCACGTCGTGCCCCAGGTTCTTGGCGGCGTCGTCGCCGAGCGCGAGTGCGTCCAGGCCGCGGGCCATCGCCGCGACCAGCACCAGCCCGGCCGCCACGAACGGCCAGATCTGGCCGATGACATCACTGCCCCGGCCGCTGATCGAGCCGACCTGCCAGAACCGGAACTCGTCCAGCGCCCGGGCGTCGGTGGTGACGATCCCGGAGACCATCGCGGCGAGGAAGGCGTTCATCGCCGCCCCCGACAACGCGAGTCTGACGGGGGACGCGCCACGGCGGCCACCGGCGGCGACCGCGTAGACGGCGACCGAGGCGAGCGCCGCTCCCGCGAAGGCGAACCAGACGTAACCGGTGAGCGTGTGCACACCGAGGAACGCGATCGCGCACACCACCCCCACGGACGCACCCTGGCTGACGCCCAGGATGCCGGGTTCGGCGATCGGATTACGGGTGACGCCCTGCATCACCGTGCCCGCGACGGCGAGGGCCGCGCCGGCCAGGATCCCGATGACGGTGCGCGGCATCCTCATGGCCCGCACCACCTGGGCGTCGTCACTGGTCCCGCCGTGCAGCAGGGCCTGGAACACCTCGCCCGGGGCGATCTGACGGCTGCCCACGGCCAGGCTCAGCAGGACGGTGATCAGCAGCATCACCACACACCCCACCAGCCAGGCGATTCGGCGACGAGTCGGTCGCGCCATGCGCCGCGCTCACTTTCTCTTTCATGTTTCCGGATCGAGGTCGCCGAACGGCGGGCGCCGGACGCCGGCGGGCACAGTGGCCCGCCGGCGCCCGGCACATCGTCGTCGGCCTCGCGGCCTCAGGCGGTGAGGTGGCTCGCCAGGTCGTCGAGAACCACGTTCGCCGCGGTCACTCCGAGCCCGAGGTACCAGGTCTCGTCGGAGACGTCGAAGGCGTGGCCCTCCTTGACGGCCTTCAGGTTCTTCCAGAGCGGGTTGCCCTGGGCCTTGGTCTTGTCCGTGGCCTTCGGGTCGCCGTACACGCCGGTGAAGATGAAGTCCGCGTCGGCCTGGTCGATGTTCTCGGCGCTGATCTCCGCGGCGAGGTCCTCGATGTCCTGGTTCTTCGGCCGCGGGATGCCGACGTCCTGGAGGATCGTGCCGATGAACGAGTCGTTCGCGTAGAGGCGGATCTTGCCCTCGGCCAGGTAACGCACCATCGACACGGTCGGCTTGTCGGCGCCCAGCTTGGTGCCGAGGGCCTTCGCCTTCGTCTCGTAGGCGGCGAGATTCGCCTTGGCCTGCGCGGTCCTGTCCAGCGCGGCCGCGTTGAGGAGGTAGTTCTCCTTCCACGTGAAGCCCGGGCGGATGGAGAAGACGGTCGGCGCGATCTGCGACAGCTCGTCGTAGGAATCGGCGGCGCGCAACTGGCTGCCGAGGATCAGGTCCGGCTTCAGCGCGGCGATCGCTTCGAGGTTGAGGCTGTTGATCGTGCCGACGTTCGCAGGCTTGCCCGCATCGGCCTTGAGATAGGACGGGAGTTCCGGCGAGCCCTCGGTGAGCGCGAGGCCGACCGGCTCGACGCCGAGCGAGACGACGTTGTCCAGCTCGCCGACGTCCAGGACCACGACGCGCCGGGGCTGCGCCTTGACGACGGTGCTGCCCATGGAGTGCGTGATCGTGCGGGGCCACTCGCCGGGCTTCGCGGTGGTGCCCATCGCGGCGGTCTCCGTCGCGGCGTCGCCGAAGTCCTCGCCGCCCTGCGCGACCGACTTCGAGTCCTTGGCCCCGGCCTTGGCGTTCGCGGAGCTCGTCGCGGAGTCCTTCTCCTTGTCGTTGGACCCGCCGCACGCCGTCAGTGACAGCGCGGCCGTGAGGGCGACAACGACGGCGGCGGTGCCGCGGCGCCGAAGAGACATACGAACTCCTGAAGCTGAGGTTGAACGTTAAACACTTAGGTAAGTCATACCTTACTCACAGGTTCCGGCTTCTTGGCAACCCGGCCCCCTGGCCGTGCGGGGACGCTCCGGTGACCGGTTCGCCGGCGGTGAGGACTCCCCGCCGTCCGGCCGGGCCCGTGCGGGCGGGCGGTCGGCGCGCGCCCCGGCTGACGGGTGGTGAGCCATGTCGAATGTGCCGAGAGGCTTGGTTTGCCAGGATGGTTGTGTACGGGGCATTGCATCTTCGTGGCGGAACCCCGGATTTCGTCGACTTCCCCAGGCGCCAACCGGCAACGTGATCACCTGAAACGATCACTCGACGCTCCCGTGGCCGGCTCGGAGGAGCGGGGTGCGGGGCGCCCGCCGTACGGAGGCCTTCATGACCGCACCCGCCCGACGCACCCTGCTCAAGTCCGCCGCCCTCGCCGTGGCCGCCTCGCCGCTCACCTGGGGCGCCGCCACCTCGGCGCGGGCGTCCGCAACCGGCGCTCCGGGGGCCGTCGACGCCGACCTGCACTGGCTGGAGAACACGACCCCCGCCGTTCACGCAGGACTGACCTGGGGGGTGCCCTGGGCCAGGGGCGTGTGGACGGACAAGCGGCAGAAGTTCCGGCTCAGTACCGCCGACGGCACGGACGTCCCCGTCCAGAGCTGGGTCACGGGGTACTGGCCCGACGGATCCGTGAAGTGGACGGCACACGCCCTCGCGCCGGGCGCGAAGGCCTCGGGCGCCTACAAGCTGACGGCGGGCCGGCCCGCCGAGGCCGAGCAGCGGGTCACCGTGCGGTCCGGCGGAAGCCGGGTCGAGGTGGACACCGGTGCGCTCACCGTACGGTTCGCCGCCAAGGGGTCGGACCGGATCGTCGAGGAGATCCGACGGGGAACAACGGTGGCGGCGAGGAACGGCACGCTCGTGGCCCTGCGGCAGGGCAGCCTCGGGGCGGAGGAGCGGGGCGGGGAAGCGTACGAGGAGTTCACCGGACGCGTCACCACGATCGAAGTCGAACAGGACGGCCCGGTCCGCGCCGTGATCCGCGTCGAGGGAGAGCACCGCCGGGGCAAGCGGGGATGGCTGCCGTTCACCCTGCGGTTCGCGTTCTTCGCCGGAGCCGAGTCGTTCCGGCTGGTGCACACCTTCGTCTGGGACGGGGAACAGCAACCCGCCGAAGAGGAGGGGGACTTCCTGCGCGGACTGGGGGTGCGCTTCACGGTGCCGCTCTCCGACGCCCCGTACGACCGGCACGTCCGGCTGGCCGACGCGGCGGGCGGCCTGCTGACCGAGTCCGTCCAGGGCATCACCGGGCTGCGCCGCGATCCCGGGGCGGCGGTGCGCGCGGCCCAGGTCGCGGGGGAGAAGACCCCGGCCGTCAGCACCTGGGACACCCGGGTCGCCGAACGGCTGGCGTACATCCCGCAGTGGGGCGACTACACGCTCACCCAGCCGACCGCCGACGGCTACCAGGTCCGCAAGAGGACCGGCGCCGGCCACGGCTGGATACGCGCCGGAGCGGGCACCCGGGCGGGCGGATTCGGCTACGTCGGCGGGGCCACCGGCGGCGGACTCTCCTTCGGGCTCCGGGACTTCTGGCAGCGGCACCCCACCCAGCTGGACATCAGGAACGCCCGGAGCGAGGCCGCCGACATCACCCTGTGGCTCTACTCGCCCGAGGCCGAACCCCTCGACCTGCGCTTCTACCACGACGGCCTGGGCCAGGACACCTACGAGAAGCAGTCCGACGGCGGCCTGGAGATCACCTACGAGGACTACGAGCCCGGCTTCGGCACCCCGTACGGCATCGCCCGTACCAGCGAACTCTTCTTCTGGGCCAACGCCTCGACCCCCGACGCCGACACCCTCGCCGCCCAGGCCGCCGCGGTCGCAGCACCGCCCCTGCTCACCGCGACGCCCGAACGCCTGCACTCCGCGGGCATCTTCGGCGACTGGGCACCGGTGGACCGCACCGGCACCGCCCGCACCACGCTGGAGAACCACCTCGACCAGCTCTTCGCCTACTACCGCGACCAGCGCGAACAGCAGCGCTGGTACGGCTTCCTGGACTACGGCGACGTCCAGCACACCTACGACAACGACCGGCACGTCTGGCGGTACGATGTCGGCGGGTACGCCTGGGACAACTCCGAACTGGGCACCGACCTCTGGCTCTGGTACCACTTCCTGCGCACCGGCAGCGCCGAGGTGTTCAGGTTCGCCGAGGCGATGACCCGGCACACCGGCGAGGTGGACGTCTACCACCTCGGGAAGTGGGCGGGGCTCGGCACCCGGCACGGTGTCCAGCACTACTCGGACAGCGCGAAGCAGGCCCGTATCTCCACCGCCGCCAACCGCCGCTTCCTGTACTTCCTGACCGGTGACGAGCGGACCGGCGACCTGCTGAGCGAACTCGTCGACGTGGAACTGGCGTTCCTCGAAACCGATCCGCAGCGCAAGGTACGGACGGACGGGTACGTGCCCGGCGACCGGCACGCGCTGTCGATCGGCTTCGGGACCGACTGGGGCGGCATCTCGGCGGCCTGGCTGACCGAGTGGGAGCGCCGCGGCCCCCGCGCCGGGCAGGCGAAGCGGAAACTCCTCAACTCCCTGCGCACGATCGCGGCCCAGCCCAACGGCTTCTTCACCGGTACCGGGCTGATGGACGCCGACACCGGAAAGTTCGCCGTCGCCACGGACACCGCCGTCAGTGTCTCGCACCTCAACGCCGTCTTCGGACTCGCCGAAACCAACAGCGAGCTGGTCTCGCTGATCGGCGACGAGGTCCCGGAGTTCGCCGAAGCCTGGCTGAACTACGCCCGCTACTACAACGGGACGACGGCGGAGAAGACCGCGCTCACCGGTTCCACCTGGAAGTCCGCGCTGCCCGCCGCGCACTCCCGCCTCACCGCCTACGCCGCCGACCGCACCGGCAACGCGCAGCTCGCCACCCGGGCCTGGAACGAGTTCTTCACCGGCTCGGACACCTACTTCCCCTCCAACGACTGGAGCCCGGTGACCGTCCGCGTCCCGGCCGTGCTGCGCGGGACCACCGAGATCCCGTGGATCTCCACCAACTCCTCGGCGCAGTGGGCTCTCGCGGCCATCCAGAACCTGGCGCTGATCGGCGCCGACATCCCCTCCGCCTGATCCCCGTCCCGCACCGCCCAGAGGAGCACCCACCGATGACCACCACCCGCAGAGCCTTCGCCGCCCTGGCGGCCGGAGCCGCGCTCTCCGCCGTCCTGCCCGCCACCGCCCAGGCCCACACCGGGCCCCACGCCCGGGACCGCGCACCGAAGGGGCGCGCGGGAGCACTGCTCGCCCACGACGACTTCCGGCACGGCCTGGACCAGTGGGCCGTCGAACTGGAGAACGGCGGCAGCGTCACCGCACGCCACGGCGTCCTGGACATCGACACCCCGGCCGGTGCCACCGTCTGGTTCCGCCGGCGCCTCAGCGGTCCGTACGTGCTGACCTACACCGCCACGGCCGTCTCCGCGGGCGGGGTCAACGACCGGGTGTCCGACCTCAACAACTTCTGGAACGCCACCGACACCCGTTCCCCGCGCGACCTCTTCGCCACCCACCGCGACGGCACCCTCGCCGACTACGACCAGCTGACCACCTACTACGCGGGCTACGGCGCCAACTCCAACACGACGACCCGGCTGCGCCGTTACGTCGGCGAGGCAGGGGTCCGCCCCCTCGTGTACGACTACACCGAGCCGCTGCTCACGCCGAACCGGCCCAACCACGTGCGCATCGAGTCGGACGGCTCGAAGGTCCGCTGGTGGAACAACGGCACCCTGGTCTTCGACTACCACGACCCCGAGCCCTACACGGCGGGGTACTTCGCCTTCCGCACGACCTGGAGCCACTTCCGCATCAGCGACTTCGAGGTCCGGCGCGGTCACTGACGAAACGTCGGCGTCGGCCCGGAGCGGGACTGTCCGCTCCGGGCCGACGCGCGTTCCCGCCGGGCAGGACCTACTCCGGTGCGTACGCCTCCACTTCCAGGATCCTCGAGTAGTCGGCGCTGTTGGAGGAGTGGACGAACACCCGGACCGCGTCCGTGGAGACCGGTTCGAAGGTGGTGACGATCCGGTCGAGGGTGTTGCCCCGGTAGGACCCCACGGTCAGCCACTCGCCCCCGGACCGCACCTGGACGTCGAAGTCCTTGATGCCCTGGAGGGCCGCCGGGCGCGCCGGGGTGCCGTAGGTGACGGTCTCGATCCGCCCCAGCTCGACCGGCTGCGGCCACTCGACCGCGAGCCAGTCGGGGAAGACACCCTTGTCGGCGTCGTTCCAGCCGTATCCCGAGCCCCAGTGCAGATAGTCGCTGTCCCCGTCCACGGCGGCGCAGGTGGTGAAGTTCCCGTGGGTCGAGGAGGCGGTCACCGCCCTGCCGTAGGCCAGGTCGACGCCCGGACCGGGTGCGGGCGGGGCCTGGACCGTGAGGGGGACCACCAAGCGCTGCTTGCCCGACACCGCGGTCAGGTCGTAGGTGCCGGGCGCCGTGCCCGGCGGGACACGTACGCCCACCGAACGGGTCACCGGCCGGTCGGGGTCGGCGGCCGGCAGATAGGTCGAGAACACCTGGTCCGAGAGGGTGATCGGCGCCTCTGCGGTCAGCGTCGCGTCGGCGAACAGCGCCGTCGTACCGGTGTTGGTCATGGAGACGTTGAACTTCGTCGGCATGCAGGGGAGTTCGGAACCGGTGAGGCTCGTCGGCGAGGCCGAGAGCACCACGGGACCGGCGGACGCCCGGGCGGAGGACCGCTCGGCGACCGGAATCCCCGCCGAGGTACGGGTGGCGGCGCGGGCCTCGTGGGCCGAACCGCCGGTGGCGAGGGTGGACGCGGTGATGGCGACGAAGGCGACGGCGGTGACCGTGCGGACGCTCTTCACGGCTGTCTTCATGGCGCGCTCCTCAGGCCTGCTGGACGGCGGGGACGCCGTTCTCGACGGCGAGTACGGTCCGGCTGCTCACGGTGCCGTCCGGCACGGTGACCCGGTCGCACACGCGGTGGTCGGCCAGCCACAGGTCCGGGGTGATCTCGCAACTGACGTAACCACGCTGGAAGTTGCCGAACTTCATGTGCGGGTTCTCGGAGAGGAGCGCCTGCCCCGTGGCGTCGAGGTCCTGGCCGTCGAGCCCGGAGGCGATCGACGTGCCCACGAACTCGGTCGCCACCACGCGGGAATCCGGGTCGTGGAAGTCGAGCGCCAGATCGCTCGCGACGCTGCGGTGCAGGTCGCCGGCGAGGCTGACGACGTTGCGCACCCCCCGGTCCGCGATGCCGCCGAGCAGCCGGTCGCGGGAGGCGCTGTACCCGTCCCAGGTGTCCATCGGGACGGCGACGTCCGGTCCGTACGTGGTGTCGAGCAGGGTGATGGCGGTCTGGTGGCCGAGGATGTTCCAGCGCGCCCCCGAACCGCCGAGCCCGTCGAGCAGCCAGCGCTCCTGCGGGAAGCCGAGGATGGAACGGGCCGGGTCGGCGGTCGCCGCGTTCGGGGCCTTGGTCCCGTCCCCGTTCGCCTGGTCGTCGCGGTACTGACGGGTGTCGAGCATCGAGAACTCGGCGAGGCGCCCGTACCCGAGCCGACGGTACAACTGCATGTCCGGGCCCTGCGGGAACTGCGGCGCGCGCAGCGGCATGTTCTCCCAGTACGCCCGGAACCCATTGGCCCGGCGGATCAGGAAGTCGTCCGGCGTGGAGCCGTCGGCGGCGAGGTTCGCCCAGTTGTTGACCACCTCGTGGTCGTCGAAGACCACGATCCACGGGGCGGAGTGGTGGGCGGCCTGGAGGTCGGGGTCGAGCTTGTAATAGGCGTACCGCTGCCGGTAGTCGTCCAGGGTCACCGCCTGGCGGGTGTTGTGCTCGTCGCCGTCGCCCGGGCGGACACCCCGGTCGATGCCGAACTCGTAGATGTAGTCCCCGAGGAACAGCACCACGTCGTGGCGGCGGGCCGCGAGGTCACGGTGGGCGGTGAACCAGCCCTCCCAGATCGCCTGGCAGGAGGCGAAGGCCAGGGAGAGGCGCGGCACGAGCTGATGGGCCGCGGGCGCGGTCTTCGTACGCCCCACGGGACTGATGAACCCGCCGCAGCGGAACCGGTAGAAGTACTCGCGCCACGGCTCCAGGCCGCGGACGTCTACATGGGCGGTGTGGTTGAACTCTGGGGTCAGTTGCGCGGTTCCGCGCCGTACGATCCTGCGGAACCGTTCGTCGGAGGCGACCTCCCACTGCACCGGGTGGGTCCGCCGGTCCATTCCGCTGAACGGGGCGAGGGGATCGGGAGCCAGCCGGGTCCACAGGACGACCCCGTCGGGCAAGGGGTCTCCGGAGGCGACACCCAGGGTGAAGGGGTCGTCCTTGAGCCGGGCGGCGGGGGCGGCGGCGGCCTCACCCGCGCTGGGGAGGGTGCCGGAGAGGGCGAGGGCGGCAGCGGCGGCGGTGACGGTGACGAACCGTCGGCGTGTGGCTGCCGTGAGCGCCGGAGGTGGAGCGAGTCTGGAAGTCACCTCTTCACCACAGCGGAACGCCGTGAACACGGGACGTCCGCCGGGAGTCCGTCGACGGGCGATGAGCCGACTCCTTATTGTCAGGGACCCGACAGTGCTGTGCGGGGCGTCGAGGGGGTGGCCGGAAGGTGGCGGTCTCGGGCCATTGACCCATCGTGAACTATATGAAGCGTCGCGATTTCAGGCTCACGAACGCGCGCTCGGCGCACAACGAACTCATCCGCACGCCCGTCCGGAACCAGATGCTTTGTAGTTGATTTTCGGGCAGTGGGTCCGAAAGACGGCGGTCTGGTGTCATTCGGTGCGAGGTCGGATCCCGCCAGTCCTGATCCTTTTTGCGGGATTGGGCCTTTAGCGGACCTCGCCGAAGGAGAAGGAAACGGGAAACAGTATCGATCGCCTTGTCCATCCAGCAGGTGCTGCCGCAGAGTTTCGTGCGGGCCTTCGCCTGGATGGACGGCTAGGGAGGTTCTCATGCCCCTGCTGTCCACCGTGTTCGGTGAGGAACTGAGGAGGCGTCGCTTGGACGCTGGGCTCAGTCTCACGGCACTGTCTGCAGCTGTGCACTACAGCAAGGCGCAGCTGAGCAAGGTCGAGCGGGGGATCAAGGTGCCCAGTCGCGATCTCGTTCGTCTGTGTGATGCCGCGCTCCGAGCCGATGGGGAGTTGATTGCCTGCGGGGCGACAAGTACCGGACCACAACCCGGCGGTCCGATGCCGGGTGCGAGTGAAGAGGAGGAATGGATGATGCAACTGTCACCGGATGGCCCGAGCTGGTTTCAGCCTGTCGGACGGCGGCAGATCGTGAGCGCCGGCGCTGCCTCGCTGCTGAGAGTGCGGATGGGGGGAGAGAGCCCTGTTGGTTCCGCTGCGGGGGCCGGGATGCTGGAGGCCTCCCGTTCTCTGTTCACTCAGTACCGGCGGATGGGGCAGAGCGTCGAGCCAGGTTTTCTGCTGCCCGGTCTGATTGCGCAGACGCACACTCTGAGGGCGCTTTCCGTGCATACCGACGGGGACACGCGCCAGGAACTGCTGGCGCTGGGCTCGCGGTATGCGGAGTACGTCGGCTGGCTGGTGCAGGAGTCGGGCGACGATCAGGCGGCACTGTGGTGGACGCAGCGCGCAGTCGATCTCGCCGAGGCCAGTGGCGACCGGGATCTGGGTGGCTACGCACTGGTTCGCAGAGCTCTGGTCACGCTCTACCAGGACGACGCAGAGCAGACGGTAGCCCTGGCTCAGAAGGCGCAGAACGGTGCGCTGCCACCTCGGATCCGTGGTCTCGCCGCACAGCGTGAGGCGCAGGGACACGCACTCGCGGGTGATCGGGACGCGTGTCTGCGCGCTCTGGACCGTGCGCGTGGGTTCTTTGCGTGCCAGGAAGACAGTCCCGGCGCGCTCGTCATCGGCAGCATGCACCTGCCGGACTCGGTGGGCATGATCACCGGCTGGTGTCTGGTCGACCTCGGGCGGCCGGGTGAGGCTGCCGAGGAGTTGGATCGTCAGCTCGCTCAGGTGTCCGACGACGCGCTACGGACGAGGGTGCGGTACGGCGTGCGCCGTGCGCTTGCCTGCGCGGCGGACGGGCAGATCGACCGGGCCTGTGCGCTGACGGAGCCGCTGCTGGACGCGGTGGAGGCGGTGCGATCGGCGACTGTGACGATCGATCTGCGGCGTCTCACTCGTGTCCTGGCCCGTTATCCGGATCATCCTTTCGTGCGCCGACTGGGTCCGCGGCTGGGCACGTTGTCACGCATTCGATTTTCCTGAGAGAAGAGGAACCCTCATGACGGACGTATTCATCAACTACCGGACCGGAGACGGCGAGAGGACTGCTGCACTGATCGACCAGGAACTCTCGCGTCGATTCGGCAGGGATCGAATCTTCCGAGCCTCGAAGTCCGTCTTACCCGGACAGGCCTACCCCAACGCCCTCCTGGCCGGTCTGCGCGGCAGCGCCGTGGTGCTGGCTGTCATCGGACCGGACTGGACGAACTTCCAGGCCCGGCTGCGCGATCCGGAAGACTGGGTGCGCAGGGAGATCCTGGAGGCGTTCTCGCGCGAAATCCCCATCGTTCCTGTATTGGACGGCCGGAAGACGGATCGGTTGAACAGAGCCGACCTGCCGGACGAACTGGCCCAGCTCGCCGATCTCCAGTCCATTCCCTTCGGAACGCACGATACCGAAACAGGCCTGAAGCGCCTCGGTGACGTAGTCGTCGACATGGTCCCGGGACTGCGCGATCTGGACCGGGACGCGGTCTCTCCGGTTGTAGGAAACTCCGTGGCCAACTCCGTCGGAGACGTGAGCGGCACGGCTGTCCAGAGCCGCGACTTCACGGGTGACGTCGGCGGCACCGTCATCAAGGGCGCCCTCGGCCCGGTTCACACGGGCGGCGGCGACATCTACCAGAACTCCTCCCATGTATCGGGCGGCAGACACTTCTCCGGTGACGGAATGACGTACTTCGAGGGTGGTAACCACGGCGGCATTCAGCACCGGTTCGGTGAATCGGGCAGGCACGAGGACGACAACCGGTGAGTGTTCACAGCAGTACCCGGGTCGACAACGCGCAGGGCCCGATGCACTCCGGTAGCGGTGACATCCATTTCCACGCGGCTCCCGACCCCCGGGAGGCTGACGGGCCGTCCTTTCGGCGCATTGCCGACGACCAGCTCGCCTGGCTGAGGCGTGTCCTGGTTGCCCCGGACGGCATGGGGAAGGCCCGCTCCCGACTCGCCGACACCGGTACCGTCATTCTGGACGGAGCCCCGGGGAGCGGCCGGACCTCCGTAGCCCGTGTGCTGCTGCGGGAATATCATCAGGACGCCGGAGTCCTGCACGAACTTCTGCCCGGCGAAGACGACGAACTCTGCCTGCGGGACCCGGATCTGGTCGGAGCCGGTGACCGGCTGCTGCTGGACCTGTCCGCAGCCGATGCCGTCCGATGGGCGGCTGCTCAGGCCGATCTTCCGGCTCTCCGCAAAGCCGTCCACGAACAGAACGCGCACCTCGTCGTCGTGATGCTGCACGAAGGGGCTCTGGACGCCGATCTCCAGCACTACCGGGTGGAGATCGGCCGTCCACAAGGGAGCAGGGTCCTGCGGCGACACCTGCGCACGCACCGTGTGCCCTACGAGCAGTACAAGCGGTCCGATCCCTCCCTCACCGGTCTCCTGGAACAGGGGACGATGAGGGAGATCGCCGACTTCGCCGACTTGGTGCGACGAGCCCGTGAGACCGCCCACCCCGACGACGAATACACGCAATGGTGCGCCACGGCCCGGAAAGCGCAATCGGACCGGCGCAAGGACGTCATCGCGCTCTTCGCCCGATTGCGAGAAGGCCCCCAGAGGGCGCTCTTGATCAGCGTTTCGATGCTGCACGGCGCTCACGCCGACGTCATCCACCGCACGACCCAGCTGTTGCTGCGTACCGCGGGTTCCCCTCTCGACAACCTTCCGCCTCTCCAGCACAAGGACCTTGCCGAGCGCTTGGCGGAGGTCTCCGCCGTGGCCGGCCCGGAAGGCCACGTCCGGTTCACCGAACTCAACTACGACACCGCGGTCCGCGTCCATGTCTGGGATCACCTGCCCGACCTGCGACAGCATTTGGATACCTGGACCGCGCTCACGGTGGACGCCAGCGACCCCCGCCTTTCGAAGGAGCTCCGCGACAGGCTGGTGGCGCGACTCGCATGGGAGTACCTGCGGACCGGCCACCGGACCGGGCTGGCGTCTCTCGCGGAGAGCTGGAGCTCCAAGGGCGCCAGCCGGGCCAGACAAGAGGCCGCCGTCCACGCGCTCACCTGCGGGCTGGTGGCTCCCGGACACGGACGGGTCTTTCGCGAGAAGGTCTATCAGTGGTGTGTCCAGAAGCAGCCCGACGAGGAGTTCACCCAAGTCCTCATTCGGGTCTGTGCCGATGTCATCGCGGTCAGCCACCCCGATCAGGCCATGCTGCGGCTGTACCACCTGGCACGCCGTGAGCGGGGAACCAGCCGTGCCCGCGAAGCACTGTGCGACCTCGTGGCGACCAGCCACCGGCTGCGGAGGAGACTGCTCGACCGACTCGCACGTCAGGGGCACACACCGGCCGACCTGGGCATATTCCTGCGCGTCTGCGACCCGGAACCGCTGATCGATCCGGACGGCCGCACCCGCGCGCTGATGGACGAGCCCGGAATTCAGGACTCCCTGACAACGTGTTGGAACGCCGTGCTGAACGAACTCGCCCGCGAGACCTGGCAGCCGTTCGTGGCGGACTGGATCCATCACGCGACCCATTGCGAACGCCGAGGCGACATCCTGCTCGACCTTCTGGTGGCGGCGGCCGGCAGGTGCGACGGAAGCGGCGCCACCTTCGCCGCGCTGTACGCGAGCGCACGCGATGCCGAGCGCACCTGTCCCGCCGGGCCCTCGCGCGCCGCAGAGACCTCCGACCGGCTCCTCCAGAAGATCAGCGTTGCCCAGGGCATCGGCCCACTCACCTCACCGTCACCGTAAGAACCAGTCAGGGAGACCACGCAGTGACGACCGGATGCAAGACCACCACCATCTTTGTCACCATTCTTTTCGGGCTGTTCATGACCATCTTCGGAGTCACGCAGCAGTGGCCCGCTTGGGCTTGGCCGGCACTCGCGACGTTTGTCGTCCTGAGCCCGGCAGTGGTCTTCGAAGCAGCCCGGCGACGCAGGGGCCACACGCCGGTCCGCTTCGAGGAACAACTCACGGCAGCCCCCATCGAACGCCAGGAACAGCAGGTCAGACATGTTTCCCTGCCGAGCCTCTGGGCCGACTACGACTTTCTGATCTCCGCGACCGTCCGATGGCACCTCCTCGACACCTCCGACCGCCACCCCGTGCTCAACCCTGCCGGTCTCGCGGTCGAAGCCGTACTCTCCCGCGCTCGCGCCGTCACCGAACAACGGGAGCCCACACGCGCTTCCTTCGTCCAGCATGAACTGAACGGCTGTCTCGGCCACATGCTCCCGGACGGCAGCGGCCACCTCCGAGCGATGGCCGAGAACGTGACGCTCACCCTTCACCAGCACGATCAGGAGCGCCTGGACAGCCTCGCCGGTGTCCGCAAGGACAAGGCGGTCTGGGAGCACCAGCGCACGTACGAGCAGAGCAAGCGCAAGTACCTGGGTGAGGACGTACTCAAGGACACCGGCAGCGCCGTGGTGTGGTGGCTCGCCAAGAACGACGATCAAGTGGAGAAGACGGTCGCCGATCTCGGTCTCCTCGCACAACTCACCTCTGCTGCCAACGACACCGCTGTCCCCGAGTTGCTGCGCGACCTCATTCCCCAGCAGCGCGAAGAGGGTGATGTGCTCGGTGAGCATGACCTCGACGAAGAAGCGCCTACGGTCGCGGAACACTTCGCAGACGCCTTGGACGCCATGGACTTTCCGCCGGGAGACGTTCGGCGGAGCATGTTGGCCGAGCAATTGGCGAAGATCATTCGCACCCAGGAGCAGCACGAAGCAGCAGACGACCTCCTCCGTCGTTTTGCCCCACCTACTGCTTTCGCCCCGAACCGCACGGCTCCGTCAGGACAGACCGGCGGAGAGACCGATCTGGACCGGTTCTGACCGAACGTAAGGAAGATGATGGACACCGAACTCGCCACTCTCGCGGCGTCCGGGGCGACCACGCTGGTCTCGCTCATGGTCACCGACTCGTGGACACGGGTGCGTGAACTCTTTGTGGGGCTCTTCTCGCCCACCGCACCCGCCGTGGTCGCCGACCTGGACGATACCCGGGACAGGGTGCTCGCTGCCGACGCGGACACCAGCGCGCGGACAAGGCGGGAGGTCACCGCAGAGTGGCACGGACACCTGCACCACCTCCTGCGGACCGGCTCCGTGACCCGCGAAGACCTGCGCGACGTACTGGCCTTGCTGCGGCAATTCGACGTCTCCGCTCACCACCCTGCTGTCGTGCACAACGACATCAGCGGTGGAGTCCAGCACGGGCCGGTGATCCAGGCCGGCCGTGTGTCGGGACTCACCCTCCACACACAGGAACAGGTTCCTGCGGTCGGACCCTCTGATTCCGCGCCCGCGAGGTGAGAAGGGCGGGAGTTGCCTGGGGTCTGAGCTGAAACCCTGACGCGGTGGAGTCCCGAACGCGCTCGGCTCCCCGGCGTCGAGATGCCGGGGAGCCGAGCGCGATCGACGTGGGGTGGACGGCACTCGCCGTCAGGAGGCGACGAACCTGGCGATCTGGCCGAGCACGACCGTGTCCGTCAGGTACCCGATGTGGGTCTGGCAGGCCACGTTGTTGTTGGTCGCGCCGTCCAGCTTGGTGCTGGTGTACGGGAGGATGATGCCGTCGCACGCCGAGTACCAGGTGGCGTACTTGGTGGTGCCGGGGGTCTCGTCGCCCGAGGTGATCTGGGAGATGAACGAGGAGCCCGGGTACATCTGCTGGCAGGTCGTGTAGATCAGGCAGGCGCCGGCGTACGTCGTCCCGTGGTTCGCGCCGGCGATCGAGGCGAGGTGGCTGACGCTGGTATTGCCGCCCAGCACCTTCAGGTAGTACTGGCTGACCAGACCGCCCATCGAGTGGTTGACGATGGCGACCTTGCTCGCGCCGGTCTGCGCCTTCACGTTGTCGACGAAGGTGGCCAGGCCCTGCGCGTTGGTGATGTTGTTGCCGTACGAGTTGTACTCGTAGGCGAACAAGTTGGAACTGGACCAGCCGTTGAGCTGGAAGACGCTCTTGGCGGTCACCCAGTTGGAAGCGTTGCCGGTGTACCCGTGGACGAAGACCACCGGGGTGCTGGTCGACAGCACCTGGGCGGCGGCGGTCGACCGGCTGACGGACGCGGCCGGTGCGGACGCGGAGTCGGCCGCACCGGCCGTCGACGCGGAGGAGAACAGGGTGAGCGCGGCGGCGGCTGTCGCGAGGATGCCGAGAAGACGGCGCGAGGAACGAGGCATGGAGTGCTCCTGACAAGGATGCGGGTGGCTCGGTGACTGGCCCGACCAGAGTCTCGGAGCGGGAGCCGGCCGCCATCGGCGAAATCGCCAGCGTTCGCGGGCGGGCCGCGTTGCCGGGTGCGTGGGAGGGGCGGCGCGGGAGCGTGGGTGCGACGTGCCGCCGGTGTGCGCCTCACCGTGTCGCAGCGGTGGCGGTGGGTGATGTGGCGGCGGACTGTACAGGCGAAACTGTACAGTCCAAACTGTAGAAGCTACCGTGGACAGCATGAGTGAGAACCCGCACCCGTCACCCTCGGCGGTCCAGGCTTCGCACGCGATCCGCGCGGTCATCAGCCGGCTGCGGCGTCGCATCCTGAACGCCTCCGCCGTCGAGGACCTCACCCTCGGGCAGTCGTCGGTCCTGGCCCGACTGGCCGGTGAGGAAGGTGTCACCGCGACCGAACTCGCCGCCGCGGAAGGCGTGCGCCACCAGTCGATGACGGCCACAGTCGCGGCACTCGCCGCCAGAGAACTCGTCGTGCGGCGCCCCGACCCGGCGGACGGGCGGCGCCTGCTGATCGCGCTGACCCCCGAGGGCAGGCGCCGGGTGGAAGAAGGCCGGCAGGTCCGTACGGAGTGGCTGGCCGAACGGTTGCAGGACAGGTGCACGGAAGAGGAACGCCAGGCAGTGATCGCCGCCCTGGCCGTACTGGAGCGGCTGACCCATGACTGACGCCAAGACGGAATCCATACCCGGGACGGACAGGCCGGCGTTCGACCGGCGGCTGCTGCCGCCGATGATGCTCGGCTCCGTCCTGAACCCGATCAACTCGACGATCATCTCCGTCGCGCTCGTCCCCATCGCCAAGGCGCTGGGCGCGCCGGCCTCGCAGACGGCGTGGCTGGTCTCCGCCCTCTACCTGGCCACCGCGCTCGGGCAGCCCGTCGTGGGCCGGCTCATCGACATCTTCGGGCCGCGCAGACTCTTCCTCGTCAGCACGAGCCTCGTCGGCGTCGCCGGCGTCGTCGGCACCCTGGCGCCGAACCTGGGCGTACTGATCGCCTCCCGGGTCCTGCTCGGATTCGGTACCTGCGCCGGATACCCCGCCGCGATGGCACTGCTGCGCAGCGAGGGCAAGCGCACCGGACAGGACAACCCGGGCGGAGTACTGACCGCCCTCGCGGTCGCCAACCAGACCGTCGCCGTCATCGGACCGCTGCTCGGCGGAGTGCTGATCGGAGTGGGCGGCTGGCGTGCGACCTTCGCGCTGAACATCCCGCTGGCCGTCGCGGCCGTACTGCTGGGGCTCTGGCGGCTGCCCAAGGCCGCCGCCACGGACGAAGGGGTGAACGAGGCGGCCCCATCCCCGCAGCGGGGGAGCGTGGCCGCCCGGATCGACCTGCCCGGCATGGGACTCTTCGCCGCGACGCTGACCTCACTGCTGCTCTTCCTGATGAACCTGCACCTGCGCAACTGGTACCTGCTGCTGATCGTCGCCGCCGCCGGAGCCGCCTTCGCCGTACGCGAGCTGCGCACCACCACCCCCTTCATCGACCTGCGGGTACTCGGCGGCAATATCCCGCTGCTGACCACCTACGGGCGCGCGCTCGTCGCGTACGTCGTCGCGTACGCCTTCCTCTACGGCTTCAGCCAGTGGACCGAGGAGGGCTACGGGCTGTCGCCCTTCCACGCCGGGCTGGTGCAGATCCCCATGTTCCTGATGGCGATCGGCATCTCCGTGGTCACCGGGCGGCGCAAGAGCGTGCGCGGCAAGCTGCTCGTCGGCGCGGCCGGGCAGATCGTCGCCTGCCTGGTGATCCTGACGCTCTCCGGGACCAGCCCCGTGTGGCTGCTGCTCCTGGTCGCCCTGATCTTCGGCGTCCCGCAGGGGCTGAACAACCTGGCCCTGCAGAACTCCGTCTATTTCCAGGCCGATCCCGAGCGCACCGCCTCCTCGGCCGGTCTGCTCCGCACCTTCGCCTACGTCGGCTCGATGGTCGCCTCCTCCGCGACCGCCGCCTCCTTCGGGGAGCACGCCGACACCGGCGGCATGCACCAGCTCGCCTGGGTGATGCTCGGTGCCGGGGTGGTCTACCTCCTGCTGACCATCTGCGACCGCACCCTCGGCCGTGGGGCGGCGGCAGCCGCGGACGCCGTCGGAACCGGGAAGTAGCCCCGGAGAGCGGCCGGTAGCCTCCGAGGGGCCTTGGGTCACACGCGGATCAAGAGCTCAGACGGCCCCTGCGTGCCGCTTGGATGCCCGCCTGAAAGCGGGTCTCGGCGCTCAGGCTCGCCATCAGCCGGCTGATCCTGCGACGGACCGTGTGCACGTGCAGGTCCAGGCGTCTGGCGATGGCCTCGTCCTTCAGTCCGGCGGCCAGCATCGTCAGCAGCTCCCCGTCCTCGTCGGTGACCGCGTCCGTGCCACCGGCGCCGATCGGCAGCGCGCGTTCCCAGATCTCCTCGAACAGCGGCACCAGGGCGTTGCTCAGAAGGGAGTCGGTGGCCACCACGGCCGCCTGGGAGGGGTCGGCGGCGTCGTTCGGGGGGAGCAGAGTGACCTGGCGGTCCACGGTGATGAGCTTCGTCGGCAGATCCGTCGCCACACGTATCTCCACCCCCTGCTCCGCCAGTTCGCCCAGCCCGCGAGCGCGTCCGGGGAATTCCAGGCCCGCGCGGTCCACCACCACCCGCACCCGTACGCCTCGTCGGACGAGATCGCCGACCCCCAGCGGGGCCGGCACACCGTCCGGTGCGCTCGTGGCGTAGGGCGGCCGGTCGAGCAGGCTGACCTCGGTCTGTGCGGACGCGAGAAGGGCGGTCACCCTTTCGGATATGGCCTGTCCGCCCCTCACCGTCTCGATGCCCGCGCCCCGGGGCGGCGCCGACCGGCCCAGCACCTCGGCGGCCAGGCGGTCGACCGAAGCGGTGAGCACCTCAAGTTCCGAGGAGGCGTCGAGGAGTTGCGCGCGGCGCAGATGGATCTGGTTGCGGATGGCGGTGGTGGGGTTGACCGCGGTGGGCAGCGAGCCGTCGGCAGAGCTGGAGCGGACGAAGCCGTAGATCTTCAACTGAGACAGGGACACGTCGAGTCGACGCAGCGTCATGTCGAGGCTCCGGGCGAGCTCCACCCGGTCCTCATGCTGTGCTGCCCCCAGCAGCACCTCGTAGACGGCGAGTTCATCGTCTCCGAGGCCCAGGGACCGCCACAGGTCCCCTGTCCGCTCCATGCCTTGACAACTCCTGACTGGTCCGGCCGCGCGTGATCGGCCTGCGTGCTCCTCGTGCCGTCCGGCGCGGGCCGACGGCTCCGCCGCGTGGACCGGCGCCGCAGGTTCTGCCCCTCGACGGAGCCCGATACGGCGATCCGGGCCGCGAGGTGCCGGGATGCTCTCCCGGGAACGGCGGCGGACCCCGGACGCTAGTCCGTCGCCGTTACTCGGGCATTACACGCCAACCTGGCCCCGCAGCATGCTGGTTGGGTATGCGCCGGTTCGCCGGACAGCTCCGGCCACACATGTGGGCACGCACACAAGTGTGTACAGGGAACGCATTGTTCATCCTCCGTGCCGGTACTTGCATGGCCGCACCGGAAAGCGGTTCACACACTCGTGCCACTGGAGGGAAACACCGTGCGGAGCTCAGTACGCAGGAGAGCGGTCAAGCCGACGAGAGCGCCTGGCGGCATAGGCGTCGGCCGGGGCACGGCGGCGCTTCTCGCCGCTGCGGGGCTGCTGATGACCGGCATACCGGCCGCAGCCGCTGCCGCCACCGATGTCCCGGCCGCAGCGAGCGAGGTGGCCTCCGGCGCCGATACCGACACCCCCTCCCTGGTCGCCGACCTGCACGAGGAGGTCCCGTCCACCGGCAGCGCCGCCGACGCCGCGCGCACCCACCTCAAGGGGAAGAAGAGCCGCTACCACATCGCGGACACCTCCTCGAAGGACCTGTCGACCGTCAGCACGCAGAGCGAGGGCGGCCGGGAGACCGTACGCCTCCAGCAGAAGTACCAGGGCGTCCCGGTCCTGGGCGGCGAGTACGTCGTCCGCATGGAGAAGAAGGGCGGCAAGCGCGCCGTCACCGGGACCTCCGGCAAGTACTTCACCGACCTGAAGCTCGACACCGTCGCCCCCGAGGTCTCGGAGCAGACCGCGATCGACCGTGCTGTCGGCGCCGTCGTCCAGCAGCTGGGCCAGGCGCCGCTGAAGCGCCCCATGAAGGGGCAGGAGCCTGGAAAGACAGGGCTGACCGGGAGCACCGACGGTCTGACCATCCTCCCGCAGGGCACCGGCGTACTGGCCCGGCACGTCACCGTCACCGGCGTCAGCCCGGTCGACGGGCAGCCCGTGAAGCAGGAGGTGTACGTCGACGCGCGCTCCGGCTTCCCACTGCTGCAGTACAGCGGGATCAAGACGTTCGGTGCTACGGGTACCGGCACCGCCGCCACGGGGGCGACCGGCGAGGCACCCGAGGCGTCCACGGCCGCGGCCGACCAGCTCGTCGTCAAGGGGTCCGCCGTCCGCTACAACGGCGAGAAGACCGAGGTCAACCTGTACAAGGACGCCAAGGGCGTCTACCAGATGATCGACTACAGCAAGCGCGCCGCCGACTCCCCGTACGAGGGCCCCATGCTGGCGACCTACGACGCCCGAGGACGCGAGGTCGCCTCCGCGTCCGGCACCTGGCCCACCGGGATCAAGACCTTCCAGTCGACGACCCCAGAGCTCGGCGAGGACTTCACCGACTCCGGTGCGGTGGACGCCCACTGGGCGGCCGGCAAGGTCTACGACTACTACAAGAACCACTTCGGCCGGGAGAGCCTCGACGGCAAGGACGGCTTCATCTACTCCCTGGTCGGCGTCGTCGCGAACGGCCAGCCGTACAACAACGCCTTCTGGGACGGCACCAAGATGGTGTACGGCCAGAGCGGCGGCGACTACCGCACCTTCTCCGCGGACACCGATGTCGTCGGCCACGAGATGACCCACGGCGTCGTCGAGAACACCGCGAACCTCGTCTACGCGGGCCAGTCCGGCGCCATGAACGAGGCCCTCGCCGACTACTTCGGCAACGCCATCGACCTGGAGGCGAACGACATCTCCATGGACGACCCGGACGCAGGGCTGCTCGGCGAGGACCTGTGCACCACGCTCAGCCCCCGCGAGTGTGCCCTGCGCGACCTCAACGACGGCGCCACCACGTCGAAGGACTTCGTCGGCGTCACCTATCGCGGTGACAACGGCGGCGTGCACCTCAACTCCACGATCTTCTCCGGCGCCCTGTGGGACATGCGCCAGGACCTCGGCGGCGACCTCGCCGACAGGATCGTCTACCGCGCCCTGTCCGCGTACATGACGCCGCTCGACGGCTTCACCGAGGGCCGCGCCGCGGTCATCGCCGCCGCGCAGGAACTCGGCGTCACCAAGGCCCAGTTGAAGATCGTCAAGCGGTCCTTCGACGCGCACGGCATCGTGCCGGGCTGGGAGAAGGCGCTCGGCGTCGACACCGACACCATCCTCTCCAAGGTCAACGTCTACAACACGGGCGTCGGCGCGGGTGGCGGCAAGTACGCCCTCTCCCGCTCCAACGAGGACGGCAGCGAGCCCTATTCGGTGTGGCTCGGCAACACCTCCGGCACGGGCACACCCCAGCTGATGAGCGCCAACAACGGCGACTACAACGTCTACGCGGACACCGACGGCAGGACGGTGGTCTGGGCCGACTACAGCAGCAACGGCGTCAAGATCATGGCACGGCCGGTCAAGGGCGGCGTCGCGAAGATGGTCGACGCCATCGGCACCGACGTCTCCGGGCTCGTGGTGGACGGCGACTACGTCGCCTACACCGCGTTCAACCCGCAGTACGGCGTCACCAACGTCCGGTACGTCAACATGAAGACCGGTGCGACGGCCCTGGTCGACGGCGGCCGTCCCTACAACGTCTCGGGTCTGCCCTCCGTCGGGAACGGCAAGATCGCCTACGCCAGGGTGGCCCCGGACGCGAACGGCAACTTCACGCTCGGTGTCGAGGTCCTCGACGCGGCTACCGGCGCCAAGACGGAGATGCCCGTCGCCGACAGCGCCAACACGGTGAGCATCGGCCAGACGGCGATCACCGACGACGGCGTCTACTGGATCGAGGACAACGACGCCACCGACACCGGAAAGGCCGCGGTGCGCCGCGCCGGTACCGACGGTTCGAACCCCGTCACCGTCATCCCCGAGGGGGGCGACGACTCGCTGTACGCGTACACGCTGACGGCGTCCGACGACGCGGTCACCGTGACGTCGCTGCCGCCGGCCACGTGGTGGGCGAACGACACGCTGCCGAAGCTCTACCAGGCGACCCCCGACGGCAAGGGCGGCGCCCAGCGCGTCTCCTGCAACCGCGGCGACCAGGCCTACGCCACCGCCGACGAGGGTGGACGCGTCCTGTGGCTGGACGGCACAACCGGCTACACGAACCTCGTGAAGCGGGACCGGCCGGCGGGATCCTGCTGATCCGCGCCACCTGAGACGGCACGACGGCCGGACCCGAGGGGGGTCCGGCCGTCGTGTGTGCCGGGGGAGCCGCGCAGGAGAGATCCTGTGCGGCCGTTCGGCTCAGGCGTCGGCGAGGACCCGCGCTTCCGGGGCGAACGCGACGCCGAGCAGCGACTCCACCGGTGCGTACACGTCGGGCATGTACATCGTCGTGGAGAGGAGCAGGTTCGCGGCCGGGGCCACCAGGACGCTGACCTGCTCGCCGACCGCGACATCGGCGGAGGCGAGCGGCTGCCCCGCCTCGTCGAACGTCGTGATCAGGTCGGGGAAGGAGGCCCGGCGGCCGCCGGCCAGGTCGAGCGCCATGTACTCGTTGACGAAGTGCAGCGTGGTGCCGTCGGCGTCGTCGAGGACGGCGACCCCGACGTCCAGGCCCTCGCGCTGCTCGCAGCGGTATTCGCGCACACGCCCCTTCGCGACGATCTCGCCGCCGAGGTGCTGTGCGGCGCCGACCGGGCCGTCCGCCAGGAACCGGTGACCGAGCTCGATGGCGAAGCCGATGGCACCGGGGGCGCCGTTCTTCACCGCGTAGCCGATGCCGACCGGGTTGCGGGCGACGCCCACCCAGCCGCCGGCCTCGACGGAGGCCCGCCGGACCACGTTCGAGGTGGCCTCCAGATGCCCGGAGACCGCGCCCTCGACATAGGCGTACGGCCTGCCGCCCGCGTAACCCTGGCTGGAGCGGTAGTCGTCCACCAGGTGCAGGCCCATCGCGCCCATCACGCTCGACGGGTGGGCACGGCCGTTGCAGGCCAGGTCGATGACGGGCAGACCGGTCATCGCCGCGTGGAACCAGCCGTTGATCGTGGTCTCGGCGCCGTTCTCGTTCGTGTGGATCGCGACGAGCTCGCCCGGCAGGTCGCGGCGGAGCAGCTCCAGCGCGCGCAGCAGGTGGGTCGGCAGCACCTGCGGGTCCGGCGCGGCGGGAGCGCCGACGAGGGCGACGGTCGCGGTCAGGTCCTCGGCCCGGAACTCGTCGGCGGTCCACAGCTCGGGCGCGCCCACCTGGAGGGCCAGCTCGGCGGTGCGCAGGCCCCGCTCGACGAACCCGCCGCCGCCTCCGCCCAGTACGGCACCGCCGTACACGGCCGCGCGGATGTCGTCGTGGGTCAGCTGTCGCTTCACGGGGTCTCCCAGGGTGGTTCTGTGCGGTACGTACGAAAGGACGAGCGGATGTCCGGTTACCTGGCGGCCTTGAACAGGCCGTTGCCGAACGAGTAGAGGGCGTCGCCGGCGATGGCTCCGCCGGCGAAGACGTCGAGGTCCTCCTTGGCCTTGGGCCCGAGCACGCGCGGAGCGAGGATCCGGACCGCGATGCCGGCGGCGACCATCCAGCCGGCCATCGGTGTGGTGATCAGCAGGCCCGTCGCGAGCAGGATGCCGAGCTGGCGCCTGGAGCCGCCGACGAGCTGCACGAGCGCGCCGGGGATCGCCCACAGCGCGAGGTGCTGGGCGGTCTCCACGGACGGGCCCGCCTTGATCGCCGCGACGTACGCGGCGTCGATCGGGGCGGTCTGCCCGTTGTCGAAGAACATCCGGTAGGAGACGACGACGACCACGATGGCGACGCCGAAGCCGATCATCGCGGCGATCAGCTGCTGGCGTCGGCCCTCCAGCTCGAAGGCCGGGTCGGCGTTCTCCCCGCGCAGCAGGTGGCCCGCCTTGAGGTCGTACCCCATGTCGGCGAAGGCCGGACCGGTCGCGGCGGTGAAGCCGGACAGCACGACGAGCGCCTCGGGCGGGAAGCCGATGAGGATGCCCAGGAGCAGCGTGATCAGAGCGATCGCGAAGGCGGGGAACCAGCCGGAGTGCATGGAGGCGATTCCGACGAGCAGTTCGTGCAGGAACGCGGCGACCGTGGCGTAGAAGAGGAAGCCGATCAGCATGCCCGGACTCATGTGCGTGGCGGCACCCGTGCCGAACGCCAGCAGGACGGAGATCACCAGGTAGGCGCCGAAGCCCAGGCGCATCGAGCGGCCCAGGCGCTTCGCGCCGTCCGGGGTGTCCTCCGGAGCGTCGGCCGTCATGGCCGCGCGGGCGGTCCGGGACTCGTCCGCCGTGCTCCGCCGGGTCGTGACGATGGTGCGGCCGACCTGGACCAGGGCGACCAGACCGGCGCCGATCATCATCCCGTGCGGCAGATACATCGCGTTGAGGTCGAGGCCGAACAGCGGGTCGGCGTACTGGGTGAACAGCAGGCCGACACCGAAGGCGGCCATGGCGCCGAACCCGCCGATGAGCGCCACGCCGAAGGCCGACATCGGCAGCGCGAACGCGGCACCGGCCATCCCGGTGACCAGGCCCAGGCCGAGCACCTTGGCGCGACGGCCGCCCTCGTCGCCCGCCTTGATGGCCTCGGCGGCGGCGATCCCGGGCGGCCAGGGGTTCCTGGCGGGGAAGGCGGGGGTGTCGTACATGCGGTAGAGCAGCCAGGCGTCGACCAGCATCGCGGCGGAGACCCCGATCAGCATCGGGACGATCATGTTGTCCATCCCGAAGAGGAACGGGATCCCGATCGGCAGGAAGAGGCTGTTCGCGGCGCCGAAGGTGGCCGAGGAGATGCTGGTCTGCGCCAGGTTCTGGGCGTGCACCGAGCGGAAACCCCGGAACCAGACGAGCGGCACCCGGGCGAGCGTCATCGCGGCCAGTGCCCCGATCAGCGAGGTGCTGGGGGTGACGCCGAGCGTGGCGAGCAGCTGCACGCCCACGACGGCGCCGAACACGCTGAGCACCACGGTGAGGATCAGATTGCCGGGCGCGAGGGCGCGGGGATGGCGTCGTGCCTCGCCGGCGCTGCGCGCGTCAACCGAGGTGTGCGAAGTGTCCGTGACGGCCTGGGGAGCGGCGTCGGTACTCATGGTTCTCCCGTGCTCCTGATCGGGCGGCGGACTGTTTCGGCCACCGAAAGGTTCCATAATGTGGAACCAGGTCTTAATATGTAGATCTCTGGATCATCCATACGGCGCACTCGGCCGTCAAGGGAGCAGTCGGATTTCTCGGCATGCGGGCAGTCCGCGACAGCGGACGAGGGGCGGTCACGCAGGAGGTCCGGCGCCCCTTACGATCGGACGACACGACTCGGGGGAGCTCGGGGGAGGCGGAAAACCGGTGAGCACACTCGCCAACGCGCGCGACGTCCTGCGCCTGATGGCGCGCCTGCAGCGCGACCTGACGGTGACGGATGTCGCAGGAGCGCTGGACCTGCCCAAGAGCTCGGTGTCACGGACGCTGAGCATGATGGCCGAGTACGGCTTCCTCGACCGCGATCCGATGAGCCGCGCCTACCGCCCCGGTGAACTCGTCATGGAGGCCTCGTACCACTTCCGGGTCTCACGCAGCACGGCCTCCCTCCTGGAGGAAGAGCTGGCCAGGCTGGTCGCCGACATCGGATACACCGGGTACGTCGACGTGCTCGACGGCGCCGAGTCGCTCGTACTCCACATGCGGATCGGTACCGTCGGCGCCCTCCAGGCGTACACGCCCGCCGGTACGAGGGCGCCCGCCTACGCCAGCTCCATGGGCCGCGCGCTGCTCTCCCGCCTCGACGACGCGCGGGTGCTGCGGCTCGTCGACCCCCGCCTCGAACAGAGCACGGGTACGGCCCCCCGCACCCCGGGTGAGCTGGTCTCCTGTCTGGCCCGGGTGCGCGCCGACGGCTGGGAGTCCTCGCGTGGCGAGTACGTGCCCAACGTCGCCGGAATCTCCGCCGCCGTCCTCGACGGCGACACGGGCCAGGTCTTCGGCATAGGGATCGCGCTGCCCGCCCCCGAACTGCGCGACGAGAACGAGGCGCGCTTCGGCCGAGCCGTACGGGACGCCGCGCTGCGGGTCGGCAAGCGCATCGGCGACCCGTACTGGCTGCGCTACGAGGAGAGCGGCGCCGCCCGCTGAGGCGGGAGTGCCGTTCAGCTCAGCAGTGGTCCGAGGGCCGCGCCCACCACCGCACCCGGTGTGAGGACCGGCACGGTGACACCGGCCGCGCGGAGCGCCCGATGGTGCCGGTCCCCGTAGCCCATGCAGTCGAGCATCAGCGCGCTCGCGCCCGCGTCCAGATGGGCGCGAGCCGCCGCGCACAGGGACGAGACGCCGTCGGCGTACGGCGAGGCCGCGGCGAATCGGGGCGCCGGAGTGACGGCCCGCCACTTCTCGCGGGCCTCAGGAACCTGCTCGGGCAGCGGCACGACCATCCCGATCCGACTGCCCCGCAGTACCGTCGCCACGTACCCCGTCACCAGCACGTCCGGCTCGACGAGCCGCGCCCGGCGGGTCCGGAGTCCGGGGAACACGCCGGTGCACAGCAGCACCACGACATCGGCGCCCTCCTCCTCCATTTGATCCACGCGGGTCTGCAGACCCGTTCCTACGGCCGCGGCGTCCAGAGTCACGGGGCCACCGTCGGCCAGCCGGCTGAGCAGCGTCGCCCCGCCGTCCACCGGCCGGAAGCGGGCTTCGACCTCCGCCCGGGTCAGGCCGTCGAGCACTCCGGCGTGCCGCACGCACGTCGTCGGCGGCAGGTGTGCCTCGATGGCGCCGGACAGGTCCCGGCGTGGTGCCTGACCGATGGTGAGAAACGCCAAGGTGCGCACGATGCCTCGTTCTCCTGAGAGTTCCGGATAATGGACATGGGTTCCGGAAAACGTTAACCCGTACTCGCCGGTGTGCGGTAGGGGTGACCGGAAGGGGTTCGACTTCCGTACGCCCGCCGCGAGGGGGGCCGTTCGGGCGCCGGGCGCCGGGTTTGTTTGGCCCGGGGCGCACCCGGTCGCCGATCCTCGGACGTCCCTTGCGCCTCGGGGTACTGCGAGAATCCACGACGACGCCGTCCGCGCCCTGCTGGACGGGCCGACCGGAAGGCACACCTGAACATGACTGGGCAACAAGACCGCTGGGCGGAACTGACCGGCGGACAGGCCGGAGAGGAGTACGCCCGGCGCTTCGCACGGCTCGCCGAATCGGGCCACGACATCCACGGCGAAGCCGCCTTCTGCGACGCGCTGCTGAAGCCCGCGGCCCGCGTGCTCGACGCGGGCTGCGGAACCGGCCGGATCGCGATCCGGCTCGCCGAACTGGGTCATCACTGCACCGGTGTGGACGTCGATCCCTCGATGCTCGCCGTCGCCCGCCACGACGCCCCCGCGCAGGAATGGCTCCTCGGTGACCTGGCCCGCCTGAGCGGCCTCGGGCTGAAGGCGGGCTTCGACCTGGTACTCGCCGCCGGAAACGTCATCCCCCTGCTGGCCCCTGGCACCGAATCGGCCGTAGTTCGCCAGCTGGCCGCCGCGCTGCGCCCCGGCGGCCTGCTGGTGACGGGGATGGGACTGGACGCGGCGCACTTGCCGCTGCCGGAACCGCCGGTGACCATCGAGGAGTTCGACCACTGGTGTGTGGAGGCAGGATTGGCCCTGCGGCAGCGCTACGCCACGTGGAGCGGCGACACCTATGTCCCGGGCTGCGGATATGCGGTCAGCGTGCACTCCCGTCCCGCCATGTGAGTCCGCGCCGTTCCGGCACCGGCACAGAGGCCGCGCCCGCGACGCGGACCGGGGTTCCCCGGGCGAGCGGACAACCGGGTCACGGGGCCGTGTCCGACGGTTCCCGCAGGTGCGTCCTCGCCGGGGTGCGAACGCCGGTCGCGGCGAGGCGCGAGCGCACCCGGGCGAGCAGGGCGGCCGGATCGGGCCGGGCCTGCAACGCGCCCAGGACCAGCAGCCACCACTGGTTCAGCCGGGCCCCCAGCTCCCGCTCGCCCGCCACCTCGTCCGTCAGGGTGTAGAGCCCGAAGAAGGAGCACACAAGGGTGGTGGCCGTGCCCGACGGGTCGATTCCGCCGGCGAGTTCACCTCTCGCCCGTGCCTCGGCGAGCAGCCGCGTCACCGCGGCGGTCCAGCCGGCGAACGGCGCGGGCACGGCCGCGTCGATGCTGCGGCGCTCGTTCCACAGGCGGGCGCCGGCGCGGGCTATGACGTCCTCGCGCAGGGTCTGGGCGACATCGAAGCTGAGGGCGACCAGCTTCTCCAGCGGAGGGATGCCCGGAGCGGTGTACCGGGCGTTCAGCTGCGGCCAGCTGGCGAACTGCGCGCGGACGACCGCCAGCGCCAGCTTCTCCTTGCTGGAGTAGTGGAAGTAGATCGCTCCGCTGGTCCGGCCCGAACGGTCACCGACCTCATTGATGCTGGTCCCCGCGTATCCCTGTTCGACAAATAGGTGTGCTGCGGATTCCAGGAGTACTTTCCTGGTTGCTTGCGCTCGGTCTTGCACGGGTGTTCTGCCTTCGCTCACATGTCCGACCGCGTGGGACGCAGGGTTGTTCCCTGGGGCCCGGTGTCGGAGATTCGACACGCGGAGATTTTATTATTCTTCGACTGTGCCCGCGTGTGGGCGGCATTGATTAATTCGTAAACCGGTTCGCAGCCGGGCCGATGGCCGCGCCTGCGCGCACCACCCCGCCCGTGTGGTTCCTGATCGTTCAACTTGCCTTGCATTGGGCGTGGTTGATGGTCGAGACGCCGCTCTTTCGATGGCGCGGTGCGGTGTTCTTCCGGGGGGTCGCGCCGGCCCCGATCGGCCGCCAAACACTCGAAGTAGTGATTGCGGGACGCAAGATCCCGAAATTAACGTAGTCCCTACGATGTTTTCGGGCTCACCTCGGACAAGGCGGAAATCCGTCCGTCGCGGCGTGCCCGGGAGGCGACATCATTCGCCTTCGCGTGTGTTCACCGAGATCGTTTCGTCATCGCGATCTCAGCAGTCGAGTGCGCCTTTCCCGCAGCTTTATGTCACTGCGCCCGCCGACCGGGCGGGGGCGGCGCGCTCTCCGAGAACGGCAGAGAAATGACAGCTCGTAGCATTTTCTCCTGGTCCCCGTCGGCGATCGTCTTCGATTGCGACGGAACCCTCATGGACACCGAAAGTCACTGGCAGGACGCCCGTCAGCGGGTCTTCAGCGAGTTCGGCCTCCGCCCCCCGGCCGGGTTCGCCGAACGGGCCAAGGGCGTTCACTACACCGAGTGCGGCGCCCTCATGGCCGAGGAGTGCGGAAAACCCGACTTCGTCGACGACATGACGGACAGCCTGCTCAGACACTTCACGGCACTGGTCGCCGACGACCCGGTCACCATGCCGGGCGCGACGGCGCTCGTACGGCTGGCCGCCCGCCACCTTCCGCTGGCGGTGGCGAGCAACTGCCCCCTGGACATGGTGGAGTCGAGCCTCGAACGGGCCGGCCTGCTCACCCACTTCGACCATGTGGTCGTCGCGGGCGACGGCGTACGGCCCAAACCGCATCCGGACGTGTACACGGTCGCCGCCGGACTCTGCGGGGTCTCCCCGCAGCAGGCGCTCGCCGTGGAGGACTCCGTCACCGGCATCGTCTCCGCGCGGAAGGCCGGTCTCCGCGTCCTCGGTACCGGACCGTTCCCCGACGGGCCGGGTGCGGAGCACGCGGACTCCTGGGTCGCGAACCTCGCCGACCCCGACCTGGTGGCCTGGGCGCAGACGCGCATCGCCGGGGAGGACTGACAACCCCGCGGACGAACGGCCCACCACAAGGTCCACCGTGCGGGTGCCGCCCCGGCAGAACGGGGCGGCACCCGTGTCGTTGCACCCGTCCCTCGGCGGGCCCTCGCCGAGGGACGGGACACCCTTCAGGGACAGGGATAGGGGCAGGTGAGCGGCAGAATGCGCTCCGCCACCCGGCCGGTGATGCAGGTGTCGGTGAGGGCGGCTTCGGCCAGCCAGTTCGTCGCCGACAACTTCTCCACCAGTGCGGGAAGTTCATCCCGGTCCACCGGGCACCAGTCGATGACGTCCTCCAGATCGACGCCCTCACCGGTGGCGCCGAAATGCCCGTCGAAGCTGGTCCGGGCGGCCAGCGTCACGGCCAGCATCCGGGTGGCAGGGGAGGACTTCGACTTGCGGAGCTTCTTGTCCGAGACGACTCGCTGCGCCCACCCGCTGAGCTTGGGGCGCATCTTCCTGCCGAACGTGAGCGGGCCCGTACCGTCCTCACGCGGTACCAGGGACGGGACGGTGACGGGGACGGGGTTCTCCGGCCGGGCGGCGAGGATGTCGCCGGCGGCGCCGGGCAGGGACAGCCAGCCGCACTCGGCCAACTCCGTGAGCAGGCCCTCCGGATCGGTCAGGTTCAACGCGTTGAGGTCCTGCCCGACGACATTGCCGCTGCCGGTGTGCGCGGTGCGCAGGGTCAGCATCAGAGTCAGGAGACGTGCCTCCGCGCCGGGCAGTGGGGCGTTGTCGGCCAGGTGCGCGAGGACCGAGCGCGCGTTGGTCCACTGCGTCGGGCCGATCAGGAACCGCTCCACCGTCGGCCCTTCACCGTCCGTGCTTGCGCCGGTGCGCTGCTGATGCTGGAGACGGGCGGCGGTGGCGGCGTGCGCGGCGCGCTGGGCCTCCAGCCGCAGGGTGACGTCCCCGGTGACGTCGGACCAGGTCAGGAAGGCCTGCGCCTTGCGCGTGTGGAGGTCCGCGAGCCGCGCCAAATCGGGTTCGGCGCTCTTCTGGTAGGCGCGGAACATGCGCCCGAGGTCGACGAGCTCGTCGCGCAGGGCGACCGGGCGCAGGTCGTGGGGGATGACCCGTTGGGCGATCTTCTCGTACCCCTGGGGGCGGCGGGGCGTGGGACGGGGCTTCGGTACCTTCCGGGGTACGGGCCGGGTCGCGGGTGCGGACGCGGAGTCCGGCGCGGGAGAGGAGCCGGACGCGGGGGTGTGGGAGAACTGCGCTGCCATCGAAGGGCGTTCACCCACGACGGCCTGCGGGACCGCCGCTGTCGAAGTAGCCGCCGTCGGGGCGGAGGCGGCAGCAGCGGTGGCCACGATCTTCGTACCGGGTGTGGCGGCGGCGCAGCGGGAGCAGCACTCCATCGCCCGCCACCAGCGGCCCTCCCGGTCGGCGACCACGGCCAGGACGACCGCGCCGCCGCACCGCCAGGACTGCGCGTGCTCGTACCGGCCGGCGGCGGGACGGATGTGCGCGCCGCACTCCTCGGACTTGCAGGCGCAGTACGCGTGGGCCCGGGGTCCACCGGCTGCCTTGAGGTGGGCCTTCAGATGCGCGACCGCCGCCGCGCGTCCCTCGGTCGTCGTCGGCAGCCGCTGCTCGGCGCAGGACGGCCGGCTGCAGGTGACCCGCACCGTCGTACCGCTGCAGCCGGCCGCGTCCAGGCGCACCGTCCACCTGCGTCCCACCACGCGCTCGTCCAGCCCGCCGGCCGCCTTCGTCATCCCGCTCTTTCCTTCCCCGCCGTTCCGACTGCCCGCCGCCGTACCCGCCACGACGGACGGGCACGACAACGGACCCACCGTACGTGGCAGTACGGCCCCGTGACCCGGGAACTCCTCCAGGTGCACGCGATCTTGGGCGCGCGAGGCCGGGCCGTCCGTGCCAGGCGCCGGTGGAAGCCAGCGCACGCGCGATGCTCGCTCATTCTTTCGAACGCGTGCTTCGCCCCAGCCGCCTTGACGAACAACCGCGGGCAACCACCGCGAACAGCGACCACGGTCGACCACGAACGGCCACCGCTGCACCGGGCCGGCCCCGGCGCGCCCGTCGGAGCGGTGCCGCATATTCCGGCCAAGGAGATCGTTTTACTGCCATTCACCGTCAATTCGTCCGCGCCGACTCCGGGCTCCGACTACACAGGGCGCGGGGCGGGTCTGCCGTCCCCGGGCGTCGGTCGTGTTCAGTGGGAGGTTCGGCGGTTGCTGACGATCAATGTGGCTGTGCTGCTCGCGGTCATCGTCCTGTTCCGGCTGCGGCGGCGTACGGAGGCCCGGAGCCGGCTCGACGAGAGGTTCACCGTGGTCATCGTCCTGGCGCTCGGGGTGCTGATCGCTCCGACCCCGGTGGGCAGGGGAATCCTGGACTTCCTGGGCGAACTCGTCGGCGGCTTCGGGGAGGCCGACCGATGAGCCTCCGCGCACGGAAGAGCCGGTCGGCGACCGGGCGCCCGCCGACGTGGCGAACCCCCCGCAGGCCCGGTCCTCGGCGGTCGGGTCCTCGGCGGTCGGGTGTCCGGAGGCCGGGCAGCGGGCGCCGGCGCACCGACCGGCTGACCGGATCCCTCGGAGGCGCGGTCCTCTGCGTCGCGCTGGTGGTGGCCGTGGTGAACTGGCTGCTGGCGCACGGCTGGGTGCTGGTCGTCCTCGGCGCGCTCGCGGGGTCGGCCGGCGGCGCCCTGCTCCACCGCAGGCGGCGGCGCTCGCGGTGGGAGGCGGTCCGACGGCGGGGGCTGCGGTACGGGCTTCCCCACCTGGACGCCCTGCACCACTCCCAGTTCGAGGACGCGGTACGGGACCTGATGCGGCGCGACGGCTGCCGGGAAGCGGTCCGGGTGGGAGGCGGCGGTGACCTGGGCGCCGACGTGAAGGCCACCGACCCCTACGGGCGGCGCTGGGTGATCCAGTGCAAGCACCGGCGCAGTGGTCTCGCCGGCTCCGCGGTGGGCACGCCCGACCTGCAGGTACTCAACGGCACCGCCCGGCAGGTGCACGGCGCCGACGTCGCCGTGATCGTGACCAACGGCCGGGTCACCGCGCCCGCCGTGGCCTTTGCCGCGCAACAGCGGCTGCACGTGGTCGACCGCCACACCCTCGCCGTGTGGGCGTCCGGCTCCCGCCCCCTGTGGGAGCTGTTGCGGGCCGTGCCGCCACCCCGCAAGCCGACCGCGCTCTCCTGAAGGCCGTCCGGCCGCCTCAGCCGGTGATCCGCAGATGGGGTCCCAGGGAGCGTATGGTCTCGGACGCCGAGGCGAAGAGCAGGGCGACGCCCACGGCTCCCGGATCGGGTATGCCGGACGCGCGCTCGCCGACGTAGCTGGCGCGGCCCATCCGCGCCCGGAGCGCGGCCGTCTCCCGCACGCCCTCCCAGGCGGCATCGGCGGCGAGGGCGAGCGCACGGTCCGGCGGGGTGCCGTCCGGAGCGTCGCGCAAGGCTTCGGCGGCCGGCGTCAGCGCGTCCACCAGCGTCTTGTCGCCGGGCTTCGCGTCACCCACCCGGCGTATCGCGGCGAGGCCGTTCTCCGTACCCGCGGCGAGACCGGCCGTGGTGAGGACCGGGCCCTCCGCCGCGACGGCCGCGCCGAGCGCCTGGAACAGCAGCCCGAAGAGCGGACCGCTGGTGCCTCCGATCTCGTCCAGGAAGGCGCTGGCCGTGCTCCCCAGGGGAGCCGAGGGATCGCCCTCGTCGGCGTTGCCGCCCTCGCTCCGCAGTCGCTGCGCGGCCCGTACTCCGGCGCTGAGGTTCACGCCGAAGTCGCCGTCGCCCACCTGCTGGTCGAGCGTGGTCAGCTCGGTCTCGGTGGCATGGGCCGAAGCCGCGAACCGGTCCATCCAGCCGCTCGTGAACGTACTGTCGAAAGCTGTCGCCATGGCGTTCTCCTCCAGTTCCACGCGTCCCGATCAACGGTCGACGACGGCCCGGTCACCGCTCACCAGCTCAGTGCCGCGGTCCGTACCGGTGCGTCGTAGTAGCCCAGCGTCCGGGAATCGGCCACCAGCAGAGTCAGGGAGAACCCCCGCATGTCCAGGGCCGTGACGTAGTCGCCGACGAGATGGCGGGCGAGGTGGACCCCTCGGCCGTCCAGCACCCGGCCCAGCTCGCCGAAGATGCCGTACAGCTCCAGCGGAGTGACGGCGCCCAGGCCGTTGACCAGCGCCACGACCGGTTCCTCCGGGCCCGGACGGATCGCGGCCAGCAGGGAGTCCGTCATCTCCTCCACCAGCGCGGAGACGGGTCCCTCCTTCCGGGTGCGGTTGGCGCGCTCGCCGTGGATGCCGACGCCGTACTCCAGCTCTCCGGCGGCCAGTTCGAACGCGGGGCGGCCGGTGGTGGGTGCGGTGTGCGCGGTGGACGCGACGGAGAGCGTCCGGCAGCGTCCGGCCAGCGCCGTCCCGAGCGCGGCCAGTTCGGCCAGGCCGAGGCCCGTGTCGGCGGCGCCGCCGAGGATCTTCTCGACCAGCACCGTGCCGCCCGTGCCCCGGCGCCCTGCGGCGATGTCCTCGGAGTCGGACGCGAGGTCGTCGTCGACGAGGACGCGTGCGCAGGGGACGTCCCGGTGCGCGAGGCGCTCGGCGGCGATACCGAAGTTGATCCGGTCGCCGGTGTAGTTCTTCACGATGTGCAGGACGCCCTCCGCGCGGGCCACCGCCAGCGACGCCTGGTACACCTGCCGGTTGTGGGGCGACGCGAACACCCGCCCCGGACAGGCGGCGTCCAGCATGCCCGCGCCCACGAACCCGGCGTGCATCGGCTCGTGCCCCGAGCCGCCGCCGGAGAGGAGTCCGACACGGCGGGACGGTGCGGTGTGGCGGGCGGCGAGGTAGCCGTTCTCCACGTCGTGGACGACGAGATCCGCATGGGCCCGGGCGAAGCCGGCCAGCGCGTTCGGAACCAGGTCGTCAGTGCTGTTCTCGAAGTACGCGGCCATACGTGGCGCCCTTTCGTCCCGGGGCCATACGCGGCCGGGTAAGACGACCCTCCAGACAGGTCACTTCATGCTGAAGGGAGGTGCCCGATGTGGCAACTCGCAGAGACAAACTCAGCCCATTACGTGACGGCGCACAGCAGCACGATCGATCACCCCTGTGCGCCGTGCGCCGGATCACGCCCCGGCGGACAGCCCGATCGACTCGGCGGCGTGCTTGTCCAGCGCCGCACGTACCAGGGCCGCGGCGAGTACCGCCGGTTCGGTGCCGCGGGCGAGGCGCAGCAGGGCGTCGGCGGAGGTGGGCAGGCCCAGGCGCTCCGAGCCCTGCAACGCCTTGGCGTCGATGTACGGACGGGTCTCCGGCCAGATGGCCTGCACCTCGCGTACGAAGATGCCCGCCCCGGTCGGCCCCAGCCCGGGCAGGCGCCGCAGTCCGGCGCGCAGCGCCGACGTGTCGCCGTCCGCCTCCCGGCGCAGCCTCCGCAGGTCACCGCCCCAGTCGTCGAGGATCAGCAGCGCTCCGTCGCCGAGCTGCGTCGCGGTCCGCTCGTCGTACCGCCGGTAGCCGCCCTCGCCCAGCGCGTCGACACGCTGCTGCCAGGTGGCGTCCGCCATCCGCCCGGGGGTGCGCATGCCGTCCGCGAACAGCGCCTTCGCAGCCGCCACCCCGACGGAGGCCCGGATGCGCGCGCTGAGCAGCAGGCTGAGGACCAGGAGCTGGTACAGGGGCTGAGGCGTGTCCCGCAGGCGGATGCCGGCCTCGTCGGCGTACGTCCGCCCGTACGTGTCGAGGAGGAGGCGCAGGGTCTCCTTGTCGCCCATGCGTCCACCGTCCCCCTGTCCGCGCGGGCACGCACGCGCGGACAAGCGGGACGGAGCTCGGGCGGGCAGGCACGGAGCCCGTGCGGCAGGGGCCGGCCCACCGCGCGGCGGCAGGGGGCCTGCCCGCGCGCGGTGCGACGGGCAGGCCCCCTGCCCTGCTCAGCCCCGCCGCTGCTTCAGGTACTCGGCACGCAGGGCGTCGAGTATCCGCGCGGCCTCGGCCAGCCCCGCCTTGCGGCAGCGCGCCGCCGCCGCCGTCAGCCGGCTGATCGCCTCCTCGTGCCGGTCGAGCCCCTTCCCCTCGATGAGCGCCGCGATGCGGACCGCCTCGGCGCGCGGCACCTCGCCGTCCTCCCCGCCCCGGTCGTAGGCGGTGATGGCGGCCTCGACGGCGGCGAGCGCCTCGGGGAAGCGCTCGGCGTCCGCGAGGACCCGGCCGCGGCGGTAGTGCACCGCGCCGTCCTCGTACCAGAGGGCGAAGGAGTCGGCGGCCTCGGGCCCGACGGGCAGGACGGTCTCGGCCCGTGCCAGGTGGCCCAGCGCCGTGTCCACTCCCTCGGGGCCCCGGAAGATCATGGCCAGCCGGGCGAACTCGCACATCATGTGCCGGACGAGGGACGGGTTGGGCGCCTCGGCGTGCGCGGCGAGCGCGCGCTCGTACGCCGTGTCCGCCGCCTCCCAGCGGTCGGCCATGGCCAGCGTGATCGCGGCCTCGGCGGCCACCAGGGTGTGGGTCTCCCGGTCGTCCTCCCAGGCCGCCACGGTGTCCGCGAGGCGCAGGAACTCCTCCGCGGCGGGCAGGAACTCCTCCAGCTCCCGCATACCGCGAGCCAGCAGCAACCGGGCCTGGGCGACCATGCGTTCGTCGAGCGAGGACAGCGCTTCCTGCGAGAGCACCGATTCCAGCACGGCGACGGCGTCCGCCTGCTGCCCGGAACGCGCCAGGACGTCGGCGAGCTGGAGACGTACCCCGGTGGCCTGCTCGAACTCCTCCTCCTGGTCGTACCGGGCGGCGGCCTCCGAGAGGTGGCGCACCGCGTCGGCGGTGTTCCCGAGATGCGTGGCGGCGTGACCGAGCAGGGCGTACGCGCCGGCCAGCTGGAAGTCGGTGTCGTCGTATCGGGCCACGTCGGAGATCACCCGGTGCAGGAGCTCCGAGGCCTCCGCCGGCTGCTCCCGTGCGAGGAGGAGCTGGGCGAGCAGGGCACGGGGACGGGAACCGCGCCACGGCCGCCCGGACGCCTCCACGTCCCGGAGCGCCTCGCGCAACTCCGCCTCGGCGAGGGCGTTGTCGCCCCGACGGCCGGCCAGGTCGGCGGTGAACTGCCGTACGTTGGCCACCTGATGGGGAACGGAGAGGCGCTCCGCCTCGGACCGCAGCCGGTGCGCGGCCTCCTCGAACCGCTTCAGGGCATCGCCCGACCCGTCGGTCCCCAGCCGCGCTTCCTGATAGGCGGCGAAGGCGACGGAGAACAGGACGGAGAGGTACGAGAGCGCGCGCTCCGACTCCAGGCCCTCGCCCGACGCGGCTTCGGCGGCACCGAGGGGCTCCGACGCGAACGGGACCTCGGCCAGGAGGCGTTCCGCTTCGCGCAGGGCCTCGTCGAGCCCGGCCCGGACGGCGTCGTCGTCCGGCCGGCCGGTGCCGGTCCCGGAGCCGTCCTGAGCCGTGTGGCCCAGGTCCTCCTCGGCGGCGGTCGCCCACGCGAACACCCGGCAGCGGGCGGAGAGCGCGTGCCAGGGCATGTCCAGCTCCGCGAAGAGCTCCGCGGCCTCCCGGAGTCCGGCGTAGCTCTCCGGGTCGTGCGTCTTGTACGAGAACCGGTCGACGGCGAGGTGCTCGGTGACCTCCGCCCTCAGCAGCGCCTGGGGACCGAGGGTGTCGTCGTGGGGGGCGCCGTCCGCCAGACGCTCCGCCACCCGGGTCCAGAGCCGGTCGGCCCCGGGATGCCCCAGGGACTCCAGACGCCGGGCCTCCCGCACCAGGGCGGCGAAGTCCTCGGGCACCTCCAGCGCCGGCGCGGGCTCGGCGACCGCGGGCGCGGCGGACCGGGCGGAGGGCGTCCGCAGGCCCAGGGGGAGCGGCGCGTCGAGCAGCGGGCGCCGGGAGAGGCGCTCGCGGCGGTGGTCGCCCACCGCCGAGGTGCCGTTGCGCGCGTCGAAGGCGGCGGCGAGCAGGTCCGCGTCCGAGCGGACCCGGGCGAGGAGCTCGCCCGCCGTCCAGTTCCGTCCGGGCGGCCCGGCTACGGCCGTGTCCGGGTGGCCGGCCTCGGCCAGGGCGGCGAGCAGCACCTCGACACCGGTGAGGAAGTCCAGACGGGACGACGGGGCGCCCGTGGCCTCGAAGAACGGACGGTTCTCGGCGAGGATCTCCAGCCCGCGGCCCTCGTTGCGCGAGAGGGCGCAGAACTCCAGGTGGAGACCGACCTCCGTCAGCATGCCGGTGTTGCCGCGGACCTTTCGGTACCCCGTCAGGTGATGGGAGCGGGCCTCGTCGGTCCGGCCGAGGCGCAGCAGCGGCAGCAGCGCCTGGGCCTGGCTCATCTGCGGCTCGTCCGTGCAGCTGGTGCTTCCCCGGAGGACCGGGCTCCAGGTCTCCAGCGCCGCGTCGTCGTCGCCCGCCGCCACGTGGTGGAGGGCGAGGTGCCGGACCTCGCAGGCCTCGCAGTCGCTCAGCTCGCTGCGGGGCCGGGTGGCCCACAGGTCGTACGCGTCGGCGACGCCCACGCCGGTGTGGGACGCGATGTGGTGGCGCATCGCCGCCACCGGCTGGAGGGAGTGGCCGGCCGCCTCGTACCGGCGGCGCATCTCGTCGGTCCAGCGGTGGACGGAGGCCAGGGGCACCTCGGGCACCTGCAGCAAGGAGGTCGTCACCCACTTGAACCGCCAGAAGACCTGGTGGGCCTCCCACTCGCTGAAGGACTCGGGGACCGTGTCCCAGAGCTTGAGCAGCCGCGCGAAGGCGACCGGCGACTTGGCGTGCTCGCCGATGTGTTCGTACGACGACATCAGCTCCAGCAGCGCCGTCACCAGGACGTCGGGCTTCTCGAAGACCTCCGCCGCCTCGACGAGTTCCTCGGCGACCACCGTGCGCGCCAGTCCGTGGGGGCGGTCGAAGTTCTCGCGGAGCGCCTCGACCACGGCTTCGGGAGTGTCCAGCATCTACAGTTCCTTCCCTTGGCCGGAGCCGGGTTCCGCCGTGCCGGTCTGGTGCATGGCATGGGTGAGCAGGCCGATGAAGGCCCGGTTGAGCAGCGCGCTCTCGCTCGCCCGCAGCGGGCGGCGGCTGAGCAGCAGGGCCTGACCGTAGAGCGCCTCGGCCGCCGTGACCGCGAGGCCCCGTTCGGTGATCGTGATGGCCTGGCGGACCAGCGGGTTGAGGTGGTTCAGGACGAGCTGGGCGCGCGGGGCCTCCTGGCGCAGCGACCCGAGGATGTCCGCCCAGAGGCCGTCGCTGTCGGCGGCCAGGCTCGACCTGGTCCGTTCGTGCCGCGCCTCCCGGTTGTCGAGGAGCAGCGCCGGGGCGGTGACGGGCTGGAAGTCGCGCAGGACGACGTCGCAGTCGTGGACGCCGATCGTCTCCCGCGCGATGGCGAGGAAGGCCGCCGCGCGCAGTTCCGCGGAGGGGTCCACGGCGTCGAGGTGGGCGGTGACGGTGGCCGGGTCCAGGTCCGCGACGGCCGTGCCGGGCCGGATCTCCGGCAGCCGGTGCACGAGGTCGCGGTCGTAGGTGTAGCCGCCGTTGACGACGCCGAGTCCGGCGGCCGAGGCGATCGGGGCGACCTGGCGGAACTCCTCGACGCTGCGGGTGACCAGCAGCGTCGGGTGCGTACGCGCGAACTCCTCCAGCGTCACGTTGCCGTCGGAGGTCTCGAACGGCAGCCACGGCAGCACGATGCGCAGCAGCTCGTCGTCGTACCGGGCGAGCGCCTTGACCGCGAGGTGGTGGGTGTCGATGAAGCGGTGCAGCAGGGAGGGATCGCTCGCGGCGAGGCCGGTGAGCCAGTCGCGGATCCGCTCGCCCAGGGCGTCCCGTACGGCGGAGAGCGTGCCGTCCTCGTACAGTGCCTCCCGGGACGCGGTCGGCCGCAGGCTGGTGGTGTCGACGACACACCGCACGAAGAACGCCCACTCGGGGAGCAGCTCCGGTGCCTGGTCGGTGAGGAGCATCCCCTTGAGGTGGACGCGGTGGCCCGCCTTCTGGGCCGGGCTGAGCGCGGTGGGAAGGACGTACGCGACCCCGCGCAGCCCGGCGGCCGGCAGGTCGAGCTCGATGGTGTCGAGCGGGGTGAAGTCGAAGAGGGTGCGGCAGTACGCCGTGAACGCCTCGCGCCTGGCGAGCGGCGAGCGGTGCGTCCGCTCCCACGGGGGCGTCTCGTTGACGCGGTGGCTCTCGCCCCGGGGACCGGCCACGACGACCTCGTGACGCAGCAGGCCACCGTAGTGCCGTGCCAGGGCGACGACCTGCTCCGGCTCGGTCCACTCGGCGCTGTCGGCACGAGGGGTGAGGCGCACGGTGGTGCCCGGCTCGGGAACGGCGGAGGCGGGCAGCGTACGGATGGTGTACCGGCCGTCGGAGTGGCCGCGCCATTCGACGGCGGGCGCCGCCGGATCGGCCGCGGTGCGGCTGGTCACGATGATCTCGTCGGCCACGACGAAGCAGGCGAGCAGCCCGATTCCGAACTGGCCGATGAACTCGCCGCGGGCCGCGTCGAGCCCGGCCCCGTCCAGGGCGCCGTCCAAGGTCCGCTTGGAGCTGCGGCCGATGGTGGCGAGGAACCGGTGGACGTCGGCCTCGGTCAGACCGACACCGGTGTCCGTGACGGTGAGGGTGTCGCCGGTGCGCACCGTGATACGGCCCGGCGCGCCGGGGTCCAGGGCCTGACGGGCCGTGATGGCGTCCACCGCGTTCTGCAGCAGCTCACGCAAATAGACACGGGGGGACGAGTAGAGGTGGTGGGAGAGCAGGTCGACCAGGCCGCGCAGGTCGACCTGGAAGGTGTGGGTCTCGGAAGGAGGCACCTTGCGCTGACTTTCGTGGTGGGCGCGTGCTCGTCGCGCGGAGCGCTGGACGAGGACGCGGACGGGTTGGTCCGGTGGGGTGGTGCGGGAGGACGAACGGCGGATCAGCGTCCGGCGGCCGCGCGGTGCTTCCGGTAGGCGGCAGCGGGGTCGCGGTGGTTCACGTACGTCCAGGGGGACTCGGTGACGCGGCCCTCCGTGGCCCGGAAGCATTCCCGCGCCGCGTCGCGGTCGCCCACCAACGAGAAGGCCAGGGCAAAGGAGTTGAGGAGCTGGATCCAGGAGCCCCGGCGGACGAAGTCCGGGTGCCGGTAGGAGTGTTCGGCGGCCTTCCGCAGGGACTGGGCCACTTCCGGGCGGTGCATGTACGCGGCGTCGTCGCCCCGGTCGAGGGCGAGCCACTGCTCGATGTGCGCGTCGGCGACGAGCCGGCCCAGCGGCGTGCCGCCGGGAGCGCCGAAGGCGGACGACCGGGCGAAGGCGTGCATCTCCTCGTGCGAGCCGCCCCACTTGTCGCAGAGCTGCTGCAACTGCTGGGCGTGGGCGCCGACATGGAACGGGTCGCGCCGGACCGTGGCCTCGAACCGGCGCCGGGCGACGGCCGGGCCGACCTGGAGGCCGCGGCCGGTGGTCTGCAGGCCGTACCAGGGGGAGGTCCACCCCGGCTCGCGCTCCGCCGCTTCGTACAGCCACCGCTCGGCCGTGCGCAGCCGGTCGTGGAACACCTCGAACTGCTCGCGCGAGACGTGGGTCGCCCGCGCCTCCGTACGGGCTTCCCAGCCCCAGCTGAGGTAACGCATACCGGCCACGACCCGGGGCAGAGCCGCTTCCGGCTCGGCCTCGGCCACCTCGGTGATCCACCGCTCCACCTTCGGCGTGTCACCGACGGTCCAGAGCAGCTCCGTGCGGTCTTCGCTCTCGGGCCGCGCCTCGAGTATTCCGCGCACGGTGTCCCAGTCCGCGGCGGCCGCGGCCGACCTGATACGCGCGACCTCCGGGTCTCCGGAGTCCTTCTGCAGCTGCGTGCCGGGCCTCCCCACCAGTCTCCCCAGCGCGAGCGTCCCCTCGCGGAGCAACGCCATGTCCCCACCCCTTGGCCTGTGTCGAACGGGGAGGTCCATGATCCTTCCTCCCCACCGCCTAGTGAGTATCACGACCCACTGACAATCGCACACGGTTTCGGGTGGACCTCGGGTGCGTACGCGAAAGCCCGGCGCGCAGGGGTGAACCCTCCGCACCGGGCAACAGGCCCGTCCGGGCGCCTTTCAGGACGCGGTGGTCGCGGGCAGCGCGGCGACGGACCGCTCGTCGCGCCGGGCGCGGTGCGACATCCAGGCCGCCACCAGAGCGCCCGAGATGTTGTGCCACACGGAGAAGACGGCCGCGGGGAGCGCGGCCAGCGGGCTGAAGTGGGCCGTCGCCAGCGACGCGGCGAGACCGGAGTTCTGCATGCCGACCTCGAAGGCCATGGCACGGCTGGCGGGCGGGCCGAGGCGGGTGAGCTTGCCCGCGCCGTAACCCAGGGCCAGGCCGAGGCCGTTGTGCAGGACGACGGCGATCAGCACGGTGGCGGCCGCCGACTTGATCGCACCCGCGCTTCCCGAGACCACCGCGCAGACGATCGCGGCGATGGCGAGCGAGGACAGCCAGGGCATGGCGCCCAGCACCCGGTCGACGAGCTTGCCCGCGACGAGCCGTACCACCAGTCCGCCGATCACCGGGAGCAGCACGGTCTTGAGGATGTCGGTCACCATGGAGCCGGCGTCCACGGGCAGGTAGGCGCCGGCCAGCAGCAGGGTCAGCGGGGGCGTCACCAGCGGGGCGAGCACGGTGGAGACGGTGGCCACGGAGACCGAGAGCGCCACGTCGCCGCGGGCCAGGAAGGTCACCACGTTCGAAGCGGTGCCGCTGGGCGCGCAGCCCACCAGGATGACGCCCGCGGCCAGTTGCGGGGGGAGCCCCAGCAGATGGGCGATGATCCAGCCGAGGCCCGGCATGATCACGTAGTGCGCGACCAGCCCGATGGCCACCGCCCAGGGGCGCTTCGCCACGCCCTTGAAGTCGTGGGGCGTCATCGTCAGGCCCATGCAGAACATGACGACGCCGAGCAGGTACGGCACCGCCTTCGTCCAGCCCTCGAAGGTCCCGGGCGTGAGGAGGCCGGCCGCGCCCGCCAGGAGGACGAGGACGGGGAAGACCGTGACGGCGCGCCTCGCCGCCTTGCTGTCGGAGCCCGTGCCGTCGATGCCCGTGCCGTCGGTGCCTGTGCCGTCGGTGCCTGTGTGATCCGGTGTCGTCTGTTCGCTTCGCACAGCCGCGATAAGACTCTTTTTCCGTGTGCTGCCGCAAACCTGTCTCGATATGTGGGCACTGCATCCATCATGTGTCGCACCGGGGGCCGGGACCCGGCGCGGGCGGGGGCCGTCGGCCGGTGCGCCCGGAAGGCGTACCGGCCGACGGCCGCAGAGGGCCGGTGTCGCTACCGGCCGGACGCCGCGGCGGTGTTGGCTGCGCCGTTGATGACGAACTGCGATCCGGGTTCGATCAGCACGTCGCCCTGGGCCGAGCCGCTGATCGTCACGTTCGTCAGGGTGGCGCTGCCCCTGGCCCCTCCGTGCGCGAGGATGCCCGAGCCGTTGCGCGAGTCGGTGATCCGGACGTTCGAGATCTGCGCTCCGGGAACGGAGCCCCCGCCCGTCTTGAACTGGATGCCGTCGTAGGTCGAGTCCTGGATGTCGGTGTCCCTGATCGTGACGCCGGGAATGTCGGGACCGGCCGCGAAGAGGGTGATGGCGCCGAACTCCTGCGCCTCGCCCCAGAAGGCTCCGCCCGTGCGGTACAGGGCGTTGTTGGCGATCAGGGTCTGCCCGGAGAAGGGCAGCGGGTCGTGGTCGGTCGCCAGCATGATGCCGGGGTAGTTCATCGTGTCGGAGACGATGTTGTTCTCGATGGTGTTGCCGTAACCGCCGTAGACCGCGATGCCGTTGGCCCGCCAGGGCAGGGCGATCGTGTTGTTGCGGAAGTGGTTGTCGTGGCCGATGTCCACCGACTGGTTCTTCACGTACTTGTTCGACCAGACGGCGAGCGAGTCGTCGCCGGTGTTCCGGAAGGAGGAGTTGAAGACCGTCGAATTGCGGGTTCCGTTGGAGAGGTTGATGCCATCCGCATATGTGTTGCGAATGCGCATTCCGGTGAATTCGACACCGTCTCCGGGGCCCCAGAGCTCAGGGATGTTGTCGTAGTCGCGACCCACCCACACCCCGACGTTGGAGTGCTCCAGCCAGACATTCGTGATCTTGGTGTTGGTGCCGAAGCGCCCGTTGAGGCCGACGCCGCCCTCGGCGTTGCCGTCACCGCCCCGGATGGTGCCGGAGCCGAAGATCGCGATGTCGGAGATGGTGGTGTTGTCGTCGATGTCGAAGCCGAAGTTCCCCTCGTGCGGGTGGTTGATGCCGCCCGCGTTCTGCGGCTGGATGAGGGAGTACAGCTGGGAGTGCCACATGCCCGCGCCGCGGATCGTGACATTCCTGATGCCCACCTGGTTGTACTGACCCCGGTTGAGCGGGTCGTCGGTCAGGATCTTCTGCTCCTGCCGCCACTGCCCGGCCGGAATCCACACGCAGCCGATCTCGCCGTTCTGGTCGGCCGTCACCGCCCGCTGGATGGCGTCGGTGTCGTCGATGCCGTCGTTGGGCACGGCCCCGTAGGTGGTGATCGAGACGCAGCCGGCGGGCTGCGCCGTCGGTGCCGCCACCTGCTCCAGGTCCACCAGGTCGATGATGTAGAAGGACGCGGTGTCGCCCGCGTCGCGCTGGAGGCGGAACTTCGTGCCGACCGGGTAGGTCTGGCCGAGCAGGGCGTTCGACTCGTCGAAGAGCCTGCGGGCGTCCGCCTGCGGTGCGTTGGTCAGGCCCTCCGGGCTGTCCGTGTCGCCGTACAGCCAGCTGTGCTTGGAGGAGAGCGTCAGCTTCCGGGCGAAGGTGTTGTTGACGTAGAGGCTGATCGTGGCTTCCGTACCGCCGCCGCCGGGTGCGTCGGGGATGGAGTTGCGGACCACGAGGGAGTTGGTGGGCACGGTCGAGGTGATCTCGACGTACTGGCCGGTGGAGTTGAGCCGTACCGACTGCCGGCCCGAGGACTCGGTGGCGAAGTTGGTGTGCCCGAAGGTGCGCTTCTGGTCGGCGGTGAGCAAGGTGCCCTGGTAGGTGCCCTGTTCCGCCTCGTACTCGGTGTACGGCACCGCCGCCCCGCGTCCCACCACGATGGCGCGGGAGAAGACGTTGTTGTTCTCGTTGGTCTCGGTGAGGACACCGGTCGCGTCAGCGGTGGCGGTCAGATTGGCCCCACCGCTCTTCGCGGTCCAGGTACCGCTGATCGGCACGGTGACCGTGCCCCCGGCGGGAATGGCCCCGGTGGTTCCGTTCAGGGTGGTGCTCTCCACCTGGAGGCGGGTCACCGTGGAGGAACTCACCGCTGTGGTACCCCGGTTGTTCACCGATACGGTGAAGGTGACGGCGGCACCGACCGCAGGGCTGGACGGGCTGGACGAGATGCCGGTGACCTGGAGGTCGGGTCCGGGGCTCTGCGCGACCACCAGCTTGGAAGCGGCGGTGCGGCTGTTGTTGCTGTTGTCCAGCTCGACGACGGTGTCGGTCGGGTCGACCACCGCCGAGACGGAGTACGTACCCATCGGGCGCTTGCCGACGCTCACCTGCACGGTGGCGGAGGCACCGGCCGCGAGGGCGTTCACCGAGGCGCTGCCGACGACCTGGCCTTCCAGGCTGACGTCGACCGTCGTCGCGGGCGCGGCGGCCGAACCCGTGTTGCGCACCGTGGCGTTCACGGTCACCGCGTCGCTCTCGGACGGGGCGGAGGGGGACCAGGTCAGGTCGGAGAGGGTCAGGTCCGGGTTGGGCGCGGCCGTGCCGACCACCTGGACCTCGGCGACCTGGGCGCCGGGAGCACCGGTGTTGGAGAAGAACTTCAGCTGCACGTCGGCGTACCGCCCGCTGACCGGAACCGTCACCGTGTTTCCGTTGCCGGAAGGCGAGAACGCATAGTCGGCCTGGCTCTTCAGCGAGGTGAACCCGGTGGCGGACTGCGCCCGCCCCAGCACCTGGAGGCTCTGCGTCCGGGCTCCCCACGCCGCGTCCGGCGAGAGCTTGACGACGACGGCGGAGAGGTCGGCGTCGGAGCCGAGCTTCACCGTCAGCGTGGCGGGATAGCCGTTCGACTCCCAGTAGGTGTCGCGCCGGTCGTCATTGGCGTTGGTGCCGACGTAGGTCTGCGCGTACGAGGACGCCTCGATCGGCTTGTTCAGCGCCAGGTTGGTGCCGGTGGGCGGTGTGCCGGGGTCCGTGCCGCCCGCCGCCTCCCCGTAGACCTCCAGCTGGGAGAGTTGCGCGGCGTTCCAGCCGGTGTTGGCGGTCACCAGTACGCGTACGTACCGCACCTGGGTGGCGGTGAAATCGACGGTGACGGTGTTGTTCGCCGCCGGGGTGAACGACCGGGCGGCCGAGGCGGACAGGGTGCTGAAACCGGAGCCGTCCGTGCTGCCCTGGACGGCGAGTGTCTGGGTGCGCGCCTCCCAGGTGTTCGGGAGCTTCAGTACCACCTGGTCGACGCCGGACGTGGTGCCCAGATCGACCTGGACCCACTGCGGGAACGTTCCGGGGCTCTCCCAGTAAGTCTGCTGACTGCCGTCGGTGACGTTCGACGCCGGGTAGGCGCCGAGCGAACCGCCGGCCGACGCCGGCCTGCCGAGCGCCAGGTCGGTGGTCCGTCCGGCCGCCGAGGCGGTGGCGGCCGGCAGTAGTCCGACGGTCATCAGCGCGGCTGTCACCGCACCGATGACGAACCGCCGCCATCCGCGTTGCTTCCCTCTCATGCTGTCCTCAGTTCCGTGGGCCTGCGGCGCCGGCCGGACACGGGGAGCGCATGCGCCGGCCGTCCGACGCGCGGCGTCGTACGCCCGGCGACGGCCGCGTGCGGGCTGCCGGTACGCCGGTGGGGAGTCGATCGGGACATCGGCAGGAGCGAGGAGCAGGTCGCCTGCCGCGAACTCGCGTTCCTTGATTGGTAATTTGAGAGTTCTAGTTGATTTTTTGCGGTGCCGAGGTGACAGGTTTCTAGCAGGCGTCACTTTTGTCAACGGTTCTCGCACCGGTGCGACGGTCGGCGGTGTGTTCGCGCAGCTCGGCGGTGCAGGCGGGCGGACCGCGGGCTGATCCCGATCAGCGCGGAGGGCGCGCGGAGAGCGGTGCGGAAGTTGCGCGGGCGGCGCGGCGAAGGGGCCCCGGCGGTGTTCGATGCGCGCCCCCGGGAAACCCGGCGGGCCGCGCGTTCCCCGGCGTCGGCTCAGAGGGGGCGGCCGGGTGGGCGCACGCCCGTGTGCGCCGTCACCGAAGAGGCCCCCGGCGGTCCGGGGGCAGCTCTTCGGGTGGTCGCGGCCCCCGGCGGGACCGCCCGGCGCGGCAGCTCTCCGCTGCCGCGCTCCGTCCGCCGCCGCGGCCCAGGTGGATGGTGAGCCCTGGGCGAGGTCAGGTGGTGTCCGGCCATGATCCGCCGGACACCGCCGAGCGCCGGTATCCGTCTACCGGTCGCCCTCGCGCGCGGCAGGCCGCGCCCCGTGCCGGCGCGCCGTGCTGGCCCGCACGATGAGTTCGGGTGCGACGGTCAGGTGCTCGATGCCCGTGGCCGTCCCTTCGATGTGCTCCAGCAGCAGCGCGATGCTGTTGCGGCCGAGCGCGGCGAAGTCCTGGCGGACCGTGGTGAGCGGCGGAGGGAAGAACTCCGCCTCCGGGATGTCGTCGAACCCGGCCACCGCCACGTCCTCGGGAGTCTGGAATCCCGCCTCCCGCAGGGCGCGCAGCACCCCCAGCGCCATCTGGTCGTTGGCCACGAAGACCGCCGTGAGCCCGGGACCCTGGGGCGACGAGGCGACCCGCCCGGCGAGTTGTTGCCCGGCCCGGTACCCGGACATGGGGCTCCAGTCGCCGCGCAACGGCGTCGGGATCTCGGCCCCCGCCGCGCGGAGCGCGCCCTCCCACCCGGCGGTCCGGGCCTCGCTCTCCAGCCAGTCGCGGGGGCCGGCGACGTGCCAGACGGTGGAGTGGCCGGAGGCGAGCAGATGCTCGGTGATCATGCGCGCCCCGAGCTCCTGGTCGAGGGAGACTCCCGGCAGGTCGAGGTCGTGCCCGCCCTCCACGGTCACCACGGGACACGGAGCCTGGAGCGTGGTGAGCGCGCGCACCGCGTCGCGCTGCGGCGTGATGGCGATGATCCCCTCCACGCCCCACGCGCTGAGGTGCTCCATCGCCTCGGTCAGGGCTGCCCGGCTGGCCACCCGCAGGGTGACGGCCGAGACGAGGTACCCCCGGTCGCGCGCCGCCTCCTGGACCCCCGCGAGGGTGCTCGCCGGTCCGTGGAGCGTCGTGTTGACGGCGATGACGCCGAGCGTGTGGGTGCGCCGGGTCGCGAGCGCCCGGGCCGCCGAGTTGCGGCGGTAGCCGAGCCGCTCGATGGCTTCGGTCACCTGGGCGCGGGTCTTCACGCTCACGTTCGGGTGGTCGCTGAGGACCCGCGAGACGGTCTGGTGCGACACGCCTGCCACGCGTGCCACGTCCGCCATCGTGGGTGCCCTCGCGGCGTCTGCGGGCCGGGGCAAATCCGTTCCTCTCTGTGGAGTCCGGAGCGTCGGAAGTAGTTCGACCTCAAGGTACCTGTCCTGTGCAGGTGTACGAAGGTCGCTGCCGTAGAGCGCTCGTCCCGGGAGAGTGCACGCTCACATCGTGGCCTCGTCCACTCGCCTGGTTGCTCGTCAGTTACCGCGTGGGGCTTGAGTTCGTGTCATGTTAGCGCTCACAATCTAGCTGCGTCAGTACGTGTGACGTCGCGGCGTGCGGCCGACCCGTGCGTCCGGGGCGGCGCGCGGCGAGCCGCGGGACATGCGGGCCCTATGGGGTGTGCGTGGTGTGTGGGACGTACGTGACGCCTGGTCCGGGATCACCCGTCGGCGGTCCCGGGGAGCATCTGCTGTTGTCCTTGCCAGAGAGACGGTCCAGAGAGACGGTGAACGTGTCATGAGCGAGACCACACTCCGCGAACTGCGCAGTGAGGTGCTGGCCGCCAACCTGCGGATTCCGCAGGCCGGCCTGGCGACGCTGACCTGGGGAAACGTCAGCGCGGTGGACCGTGAATCGGGTGTCTTCGTCATCAAGCCGTCCGGCGTCTCCTACGCCGAACTCACCGAGAAGGACCTCGTGGTGGTCTCGCTCGCGGACGGCAGCGTGGTGGAGGGGCGGCTGCGGCCGTCCACCGACACCGAGACCCACCGCTGTCTCTACCGGGCGTTCCCGTCCGTCGGCGGGGTGACCCACACCCACTCCGAGCACGCCGTCGCCTTCGCCCAGGCCCGCGTGCCCATACCCGTACTCGGCACGACCCACGCCGACACCTTCAACGGCCCCGTCCCCGTCACCGCCGACCTCACCGCCGAACAGTGCGCCAGGGACTACGAGTACAACACCGGCCAGGTCATCGTCTCCCTGCTGGAGGGCGACGACCGCCGCGCCCGCGAGGTGCCGGGCGCGCTCGTCTCGCGCCACGGCCCGTTCACCTGGGGAGCCACCGCGACCGAGTCGCTGGAGAACGCGATCATCTGCGAGGCGGTGGCCAGGATGGCGCTGCACACCCAGGCCCTCCGGCCGGGCGGAACCGGTGCGACACCTCCGCCGCAGCATCTGCTGGACCGCCACTTCACCCGCAAGCACGGGCCGGACGCCTACTACGGCAACCCCTGATCCCGGGTCGGCGGGCACGGTGCCGGTCCGGCGGATGCCGCCGGCCCGGCACCGGCCCGTCACACGAAGCGCCACAGGTGGTCGTCCGTGCCGTTGTCGTCCCACTGCACGAGTTGCGCGCCCTGGGCGGTCGACGCGTCGAGCACCCCCAGAACCCGGCCGCCGTTGGCGTTCCTGATGCGGAAGTAGCCGGCCGAACCGTGCCGCAGCTGCCACAGGTGGTCGGTGGTCCCGTTGTCGTCCCACTGGAGCACCCGGGCCCCCGCCGCCTGGGAGGACCCCTCGACCCCCAGGACCTTGCCACTGTGCAGGTTGCGCAGCCGGAACCGCCCGGCGGTGTCCCGTACGGCCAGCCAGAGGTGGTCGTCGGTGCCGCTGTCGCCCCACTGGACCGCGAGGCCGCCGTTCGCGGTGGACATGTTGCTGATGCCCAGCAGGAGCCCGCTGCGCAGGTTCTGGATGCGGTGGTATCCGCTGGGGACGAACCACCAGGCGTTGTCCGCACCGCCGTTGTCGCTGTCCTGGACGGCCCGCGCCCCCGCGGCGGTGGAACTCGCCCTGATCCCCAGGACCTTGCCGCTGTTGGTGTTGCGGAGACGGTGCGTACCGTCCCCGGAGTCGAGCGGGGTCCAGAGGTGGTCGGCCGTGCCGGTGTCGCTCCACTGCAGCACGTCCGCGTCGTCGGCGGTGGACATGTCCCGTACGCCCAGCACCTTGCCGCTGTTGGCGTTGCGGAGCTTGAGCGCCCCGCCGTCCGCGACGAGCTGCCAGTCGTGGTCGGCGGTGCCGCTGTCGTCCCACTGGAGCGCCACGCCGCCGTCGGCCGTCGACATGTCCTGGATGCCCAGGACGAGGCCGCTCTGCGCGTTGACGAGCCGGAAACCGGAGACACCGGCCTTGCCGTCCGCGTCCCAGTAGACACTGGCGTTCTGATGGTGGTTGTCGTAGAAGGGGATGAGGCTCACCGGCGCGCCGTTCGCCTGCGCGGTGAACGTCAGGGGCGTCGCCGTCGCGGCGATCGACGAGGTCGTGAGCAGGGGGAGTACGCCGCCGAGCGCGGTGGAGCCGAACGCGCCGCTGAGGACCACCGGGCCGTAGGAGACCGCCTGCACCTGGGGCCGGTCGGGGGTGCCGTTCAGCGCGAGCCGCATCGGGAACCGCAGGGTGACGGTGTCCCCGGAGGCCCAGGTGCGGTCGAGCGTGACGTAACTGCCCGGCGTCAGCGTCAGGTTCTGGGCGGTGCCGTTGACGGCGACCGAGGCACCCGACGTCCAGCCCGGGACGCGCACCCGCAGCGACCACCGGCCCGCGGTGCCGGTCACCTTCAGCACGGTGGTGTCCGACGCGGGGAACGTGGTGGTCTGCGTGACCGTGACACCGCGTTCGGCCCAGGTCAGGACCGAGGGGACGAAGAGGTTCACCCAGAGCCCCGCGGAGTCGGAGAAGTACACCGAGTCCATCAGCTTGGTGTGGGTCTCCAGGCCCGTGCCCTGGCAGCAGGTGAAGGTGTCGTAATCCCTGCTGTACGTGCGCCGGCCACCCGGGTCGAGCGGCGTGAAGTAGCAGACGTGACCGTGCGGATCGGCGGGATCCTGCTGCCCTACGAGCTGGTTGGTCAGCGCCCGCTCGTAATAGTCGGCGTACGCGGCCCGGTTGGGATCGAGGGTGAACAACTCACGGGTGAGCTTCAGCATGTTGTACGTGTTGCAGCTCTCGCAGGTGTTGTCGGTGAGGTGCTGGCCGATGGCCCCGGGAGCCTTGAAGAACTCGCCCACGCTGTTGCCGCCGATCGCGTAGGTGTGGTTCGTCGTGACGATGTTCCAGAAGTTGACGGCGATGTCCCGGTAGCGGGTGGCCCCGGTCGCCTTGTACTCCCGCGCGCTGCCCACGATCTTGGGGATCTGCGTGTTGGCGTGCAGCCCGTCCAGGCTGTCGGTGCCCGCCGCCAGCGGGTCGATGACCGCCGCGTGGTCGAAGCGCTGCGCCACGGTCAGCCAGCGGCTGTCGCCCGTCTGCTGGTACAGGTCGGTGAGGACCGCGTTCATGCCGCCGAACTCGATCTTCATCGTGGTCTGCATCTGCGCGGTGGTGAGCCGCGCCGTGCGTACGTCCACCCAGCCGGCGAGCGCGAGCAGCACGTCCCGCGCCTGGGTGAGCCCGGCCAGCCGCCAGGCGTCCAGCAGACCCGCCAGCGTCTTGTGGACGCAGTAGTAGGGCACGCCCTTGCGCACGCCCGTCTCGACGGTGTCGAAGTCCGACTCCGGGAACCCGGAGAGATATCCGGTGCGGTAACCCTTGGGTGCCGCCTGGCACTTGGCGAGCTCGGCGACCATGTAGACGAGCCGGTCCAGGAAGACGCTCTCCTTGGTGACCGTGTACGCCTGCGCCCACGCGCTGAGGAAGTGCCCCTGGCTGTGGGTGCGGAACTCGAAGTCCGGGGCCTCCCAGCCGTAGCACTGCTCGGCGCCCTTGGTCGAAAGCCCGTGATTGGCACGGAAGTTGTACAGTAGCCGGTCGGGGTCGACGAAGCGCAGATAGGCGAGGGTGCGGTCCATGTTCTCCCGCCAGCGGCCCGCCGTGAGCTGGACGCTGCCCAGCGGGAAGGGCTGCACCAGGGCGCCGGTCTCGGCGCGCACCGGGGCGGCCGCGTCGGCGGTCGCGGCGGCCGCCACTGCCGGGGAAGCGGCGAGCGCCGGGGCGAGCGCGGCGAGGGCCGCCCCTCCCGAGGCGGAGAAGAAGAGTCGGCGGTTCAAGGCGGTCATGGGTGGTCGTCCTTCCGAGGGGGAGTGGGCGCAGCAGCAAGGGATCTGCCTTGCCCGCCCCGCGCGCGACGCGTCGCGCGCGGGGCGGACCGGGCGGGCTCAACTGGTGACCAGGAAGGTCGCGTTCCGCCGGTCGGTCGCCGGAGAGGACGCGGTCACTCCTCCGCGACGGAGAAGCGCAGCACGGTGCGGGAGCGGTACACCTCACCGGGCCCGAGCAGGGTGCTGGGGTCGTCGGCGCGGTTCGGGGAGTCCGGGAAGTGCTGGGTCTCCAGGGCCACCCCCGCGTGCGGACCGTAGGGGTGTCCGCCCTTGCCGGTGATCTCGCCGGCGAGGAGGTTGCCGGTGTACACCTGTATCCCCGGCTCGGTGGTGTGCACCTCCAGGCGGCGCCCCGAGGTGGGTGCGCAGAGCACGGCGGCGCTGCGCAGCGCCGCGTCCGGCGCGTCGCCGAGCACCCAGTTGTGGTCGAAACCGCCACCTCCCAGGCGCAGTTGTTCGTCGTCCCGGGCGAACACCGCGGAGAGGCGGCGGGGGAGGCGCAGATCGAACGGGGTCCCCTCGACCGGCCGGTGCGGGCCGTCCGGGATCAGCGCAGCGTCGACGGGGGTCCAGCGCGGTGCGTGGATCTGGAGCTCGTGGCCGAGCACGTCACCGCTGCCCTCTCCCTCCAGGTTCCAGTAGGCGTGGTTGGTGAGGTTGACGACCGTCGGCGCGTCGCTCACCGCGTGGTAGTCGAACGTCAGGGCGCCGTCCCGGTCCAGCGTGCAGGTGAGCCGGGCGTCCAGGGTGCCGGGAAAGCCCTGGTCACCGTCGGGGCTGCGCAGGAAGAGCCGTACGCCGGTGCGGTCGGAGGTGTGGACGGGTTCGGCGCGCCACACGCGGCGGTCGAAGCCGTCAGGTCCGCCGTGCAGGGTGTGGCCGGTGTCCTGGGTGTCCAGCTGCCGGACCGCGCCGTCCACCACGAGCCGGCCGCCGGCGATCCGGTTGGCGTAACGGCCCACCGTCGCACCGAAGTAGGAGGCCGGCCCGCGCACCGCGGGTGCCTCGGACGCCGCGAGGACCACGTCGGCGAAGCGGCCCCACCGGTCCGGGAGGAGCAGCGAGTGCAGCCGGGCGCCGAGGGTGTGGACCTCGGCGCGGGCCTGCCCGGGGAAGCCGAACACCCAGCGGTCGCCCGTACCGGTGTCGGGCAGCCGGTACGGGCGGCCCGTCGGGTCCGGACGCGCGTCGGGCGCCGACGGCGGGGCGGCCGGTGACTCGGGCGGGTGGTGCATGTGTGTGTCCCTCGGTGTTCGGTGTCGGTTCGACGGTCCGGGCGGTGGAGTGGGGTGGGCCGACGGATCGGCGTCCGGGTCAGCCCGTGGGTTTCCGGTTTCCGCCCAGGACCCGCTGGAGCACGATGAAGACGAAGAGCAGCGCGCCGATGACGATCCGGGTCCACCAGGAGCTCAGCGTGCCCTGGAAGTTGATGACCGTCTGGATCATCCCGAGGACCAGGACGCCGAGCGCGGTGCCGAGGACGAAGCCGGAGCCACCGGTGAGCAGGGTGCCGCCGATCACCGTCGCGGCGATGGCGTCGAGCTCCATGCCGACCGCGTGCAGCGCGTAGCCGGAGAGCATGTAGAACGTCAGCAGCACACCGCCGAGCGCGGAGCACAGCCCGCTCACCGCGTACACGGCCACCTTGGTGGAGCCGACCGGCAGCCCCATCAGCCGGGCGGAGGTCTCGTTGCCGCCGAGGGCGTGGACGTTGCGGCCGAACCGGGTGTGGTGGAGCGCCACGAAGGCCACGGCGAGCACGACCAGCGCGATGACCACGGCGGGCGAGACGAACAGCCCGCCGGGCATCACCAGCCGGGTCTGCGCGAGGGTGACCGTCGTCGGGTCGCTGATGGAGATGGACTCGGTGCTGATCGTGTAGCAGAGGCCGCGCGCCAGGAACATGCCGGCCAGCGTCACGATGAAGGGCTGGATCTCGAAGGTGTGAATGACCCACCCCATCAGGGCGCCACCGCCCGCGCCCACCAGCAGGACCAGCGGGATGACGGCGAAGAGCGGCCAGCCCTGCCGCTCCACCAGCCAGGCGGTGAGCATGGTCGACAGCGCCACCACCGAACCCACCGACAGGTCGATGCCGCCGGTCAGGATGACGAAGGTGACACCGATGGCGACCACCAGCAGGAAGCTGTTGTCGATCAGCAGGTTCAGCAGGACCTGGGCGGAGAAGAACCCGTCGTAACGCGCCGAACCGACGGCGAACATCGCCACCAGGAGGACCGCGGTCACCACCAGCGGGACGCGGGTGCGGGCGCGGGGGGAGAGGGGGGCGCGGAACGGCCGCGCGAGGGTGCCGGCGACACCCGCGATGCCGGTGCTCATGTACGTACCTCCTGCGGGAGCGGGCTGTCGTCCGCCTCGGCGTGCTGTCGGGAGGGTGCCGGTCCGCGGCGGCTCAGCACCTTCGCCCGGAACACGGGCGACTGGATGAGGCAGACCGCGATCACCACGAACGCCTTGAAGACCAGCGTCGTCTCGGGCGGGACACCCAGGGTGTAGACCGTCGTGGAGAGGGTCTGGATGATCAGGGCGCCGAGCACCGTCCCGCCGAGGGAGAACCGGCCGCCGGTCAGCGCGGTGCCGCCGATGACCACGGCGAGGATGGCGTCGAGTTCGATCCAGAGCCCCGCGTTGTTCCCGTCCGCGCTGGACACGTTGGAACTGATCATCAGACCGGCGACGGCGGCGCACAGGGCGCAGAAGACGTACACCACGGTGAGCAGCCCGGCCGCCCGGATGCCCACCAGCCGGCTGGCGGCCGGGTTGCCGCCCACCGACTCGATCAGGAGCCCCAGCGCGCTGCGCCGGGTCACCAGCGAGGTGAGGACCACGATCACCGCCGCCAGCAGGACGGCGAAGGGGAACATCAGCCAGTAGCCGCCGCCGATCATCTTGTACGGGCCGCTGGTGACGGTGATGATCTGGCCGTCCGAGACCAGCTGGGCGATGCCCCGGCCCGCGACCATGAGGATCAGGGTCGCCACGATGGGCTGGACGCCCAGCCGGGAGACCAGCGTGCCGTTGACCAGGCCGAGCACCACCGCGCCGCCCAGCGCGATCGCGACCGCCCCGAGCACGGTGGAGACGCTGCCGGGGCTCGCCGAGCCGGCGATGTGCTCGCAGGCCAGCGCGCCGGCGATGGCGACCGTCGAGCCGACCGAGAGATCGATCCCGCGGGTCGCGATGACCAGCGTCATGCCGAGCGACACCAGGACGAGCGGGGCGCCGAACTGGAGGATGTCGATCAGGCTGCCGTAGAGGTGGTCGCCCCGGACGTGGACGGCGAAGAAGTCGTGGGTGAAGGCGAGATTGCCGAGCAGCAGGGCGGCCAGGACGGCCGAGGGCCAGAACAGCCGGTGGCGCAGCAGCCGTTGCCCGACGCCGCCGGCCGACGGGCCCTTGGCGGGGTGCGGTGTCATGAGTCCTCTCCGGTGGCGATGGTGGCCAGGATGCGTTCGGGCGTGACGGTGTCGTCGTTGGTCAGGGTGGCGACCACGCGGTGGTCCCGCAGCACGCCGATACGGTGGCTCAGCCGCAGGACCTCGTCGAGCTCCGCCGAGATGAACAGCACCGCGGTGCCCTCCGCGGAGAGCCGCGCGACCAGCTTCTGGATCTCGGCCTTGGCGCCGATGTCGATGCCCCGCGTCGGTTCGTCCAGGATCAGCAGCTTGGGATCGGTCAGCAGCCAGCGGGCGAGCAGCACCTTCTGCTGGTTGCCGCCGCTGAGGTGGCGCACCTGCGCCTCGGGATCGGCGGGGCGGATGTCCAGCGCGGAGATCCACCGCCGCGTCAGCTCCTCCTGCCTGGTCCGGGAGATCGGCCTCGTCCAGCCGCGCGCCGCCTGCATCGCCAGCACGATGTTCTCGCGCACCGTGAGCTCGCCCACCAGCCCCTCGGACTTGCGGTTCTCGGAGCAGAAGGCGATTTTGCGGGCGATGGCGGCCCGGGGGGTGCGCAGCGAGACCGTCTCGCCCTGGACGCGCAGCTCTCCGGTGTCCGCGCTGTCGGCGCCGAAGAGCAGCCGCGCCGCTTCCGTACGGCCCGAGCCCAGGAGCCCCGCCAGCCCGATGACCTCGCCGGGCCGGATGTCGAGGTCGTACGGCTCGATGAAGCCGGTCCGGCCCAACTGCCTTGCCTCGATGAAGGGTTCTTCGGCCGCACGCTCTTCGGCCTCCTCGTGCGCCGCCTCCGAGAGCTCGTCCAGGGTGGCCAGTTCGCCACCGATCATGCGCTGCACCAGGGAGACATGGGTGAGCTCCCCGATGGGGTACTCGCCTTCGAGCCGGCCGTTGCGCAGGATCGTCACCCGGTCGCAGATCTCGAAGACCTGGTCCAGGAAGTGGGTCACGAAGAGGATGGCCACCCCGCGGTCGCGCAGCCGTCGCACCAGGGTGAAGAGCTGGGCGACCTCCTCGCGGTCGAGGCTGGAGGTGGGCTCGTCCAGCACGAGCACCTTCGCCGAGACGTCCACCGCCCGGACGATGGCCACCAGTTGCTGGACCGCGAGGGAGTGCGAGTCCAGCGGACCGGTGACGTCGAGATCGAGCTCCAGCTCCGCCAGCAGCTCGCCGGCCCGGCGCCGCAGCGCGGACCAGTGGATCAGGCCGAATCTGCGCGGTTCGCGTCCGATGAGGATGTTCTCCGCCACCGAGAGGTTGGAGCAGAGGTTGACCTCCTGGTAGACGGTGCTGATCCCGGCGTTCTGCGCCTGGAGCGGATCGCCGAACGCGCGGGCCTCGCCGTCGACCAGGATGGTGCCGCCGTCCGCCGGATGCACTCCGGTGAGCACCTTGATCAAGGTGGACTTGCCGGCGCCGTTCTCCCCCATCAGGGCATGGACCTCGCCCGGGAAGAGCCGCAGGCCGACCCCGTCCAGGGCCAGCACACCGGGGAACTCCTTCCGGATGCCGTGGGCTTCGAGAACCGGTATCGGGCGGTCGGCGGGGTTGGTCTCAAGGGTGGGTGGGGCTGCCATCCGCCCTCCTCTCGTCGGGTGTGGCCGGTGGAGGCGACGAGGCCGGGGCCCCGTCGCGTCTGCTCCGCCGGCTCGGTCCGGTGGGCCGGGGGTGCGGCCGGTCGACGCCGGTGCACCGGGGGGAAGTCCGCACGCGCGAGCCGGCAGCTCTTGCGGCTGCCCGCACTCGCGGTCCGTCGGTACGCGCGGTTCGTCAGTACTTGCGGGTGGGGAGGGCCGCCGCGGCCTTGTCCTGGGGGAAGACGCCTTCCACGGTCTCGACGCGTGCCGGGACGCTCTCGCCGGCCGCGACCTTCTTCGTCAGCTCCATCAGCTGGTCGCCGAGGAGGGGGTTGCACTCCACGACGACATTGATCTTGCCTTCGGTCATGGCGGTGAAGGCGTCCTTGATGCCGTCCACCGAGATGATCTTGATGTCCTTGCCCGGCTTCTTGCCCGCCTCCTCGATGGCCTGGATCGCACCCAGGGCCATGTCGTCGTTGTGGGCGTACAGCACGTCGATGTCCTTCTGGGACTTGAGGAAGGCCTGCATGACCTCCTTGCCCTTGGCGCGGGTGAAGTCGCCGGTCTGGGAGGCGACGATCTTGAACTTCGGGTCGGTCTTGATGACCTCGCCGAAGCCGGCCTTGCGGTCGTTGGCCGGGGCCGACCCGGTGGTCCCCTGGAGCTCGACGATGTTCACGGGGCCCGTCTCGTTCTTGTACTCCGCGGTCAGCCACTCGCCCGCGGACTTCCCCTCCTTGATGAAGTCCGAGCCGAGGAAGGTCTTGTAGAGCGAGGTGTCCTGCGAGTCCACGGCCCGGTCGGTCAGGATCACCGGGATGCCGGCGTCCTTCGCCTCCTTGAGCACGGTGTCCCAGCCGGACTCCACCACCGGGGAGAAGGCGATGACGTCCACCCGCTGCTGGATGAAGGTGCGGATCGCCTTGATCTGGTTCTCCTGCTTCTGCTGCGCGTCGGAGAACTTCAGGGTGATCCCGGCCTTCTTGGCCGCCTCCTGGACCGACTTGGTGTTGGCGGTGCGCCAACCGCTCTCCGCGCCCACCTGGGCGAAACCGAGGACGAGCTTGCCGTCGGACTTGTCGCCTCCGGCGCCGCCGCCGGAGGGGGTCGTCTCGGCGGAGCATGCGGTCATCGTCGACGCGGCGAGGATGCCGACGGCGAGGGCGTAGGCGATTCTGCGGGCCATGGTGGTGTGTCCTCTCGGAGGGATGTCTTCGGTGCCGAGGTGGTGCGATCCGGTACGCCGCACGTGGAGTGGGCCCGGCCGGAGACAGTGCGGGGCTCCGGCGAGGCCGGAAGCCCGGGTGGTGACGGCGGGAGGTTCATGGGGTGCGCCGCGAGCAGTGTGAGCGCTAACACTGCGCTATCTCAAGCCCTGTGCGCGAGTTACCTATTTGTGACATGAGGGTGCGTGGTGGACGCGGGAGTGAAGGTGTCCGTGCGCCCTCGGCGCGCTGCGGGTTCCGGGAGGCGGGCGGTCAAGTCGCGTCCCGGTATGCGGAGTTGTGGATCGATGGGTGATCTCCTCGGGGTGTGCGGCGCCCGCCCCCACCCCGGGCGGGCGGTGCGCAACCGCGGCGTGCGGCGCCGTCGCGCACCGCGCGCCGTGCGTACTGCTCCGAAGGGGTTGACGCGGAACACGAAAGGCGAAGCGGCTGCACCGCTCTTGATTTCGCAATTGTTAGCGTTCACACTTTCGGCTGTCGGCGGTCCCGCTCATCCGGCTCCGCACATCGCTGCCGCTGGTGGGCCGTCTGTCGGCCACCTTTCCCGAAGGGCAACCCTGGTGACTTTCCAACCGTCCCGCACGCCTTATGACCCGTCAGGTCCGGCCGGTGCCGAGCAGTACACCGTGGGCGTCGACTTCGGCACCCTGTCCGGACGTGCCGTCGTCGTCCGGGTGCGCGACGGCGAGGAACTCGCCTCCGCCGTGCACGAGTACCCGCACGGAGTGATGGAACGTCAACTGCCCGACGGATCGACGTCACTCCCGCCGGACTGGGCCCTGCAGCATCCCGAGGACTGGTGCGAGGTACTCCGCCGGGCCGTGCCCGCCGCGGTGGAGGCGGCCGGCGTCGACCCCCGCGACATCGTCGGGATCGCCACCGACTTCACCGCCTGCACCGTGCTCCCGACGCTGGCCGACGGCACCCCGCTCGCCGCGACGGAACTCTCCGGCAGGCCCCATGCCTGGCCGAAACTCTGGAAGCACCACGCCGCACAGGACCAGGCCGACCGGATCAACGCACTCGCCCACGAGCGGGGCGAGAAGTGGATCGCCCGCTACGGCGGAAAGATCTCCGCGGAGTGGCAGTTCGCCAAGGCGCTCCAGGTGCTGGAGGAGGACCCCGAGGTCTACGCCCGGTGCGCCCGCTGGATCGAGGCCTCCGACTGGATCGTGTGGCAGCTCACCGGCAGCGAGTCCCGCAACGCGTGCGCCGCCGGATACAAGGGCATCCATCAGGACGGCTCCTACCCCACCGAGGAGTACCTCGCCGCCCTGCACCCGGACTTCGCGGACTTCGCCCGCACCCGCCTGGAGTTCCCCCTGTCGGCCCTCGGCTCACGCGTCGGCTCGCTGACCGCCCGGGCGGCGGAGTGGACCGGTCTCCCCGAGGGGATCGCCGTCGCAGCGGGCAACGTCGACGCACATGTCGCCGCGGCCGCCGCCCAGGCGGTGGAGAACGGCCGGCTGCTGGCCATCATGGGCACCTCCAGCTGCCACGTGGTGAACGGTCCGGCCCTCGCCGACGTACCCGGCATCTGCGGAGTCGTCAACGGCGGAATCGTCGAGGGCGCGTACGGCTACGAGGCCGGCCAGAGCGCGGTCGGCGACATCTTCGGCTGGGCCATCGGCCAGGGCGTCCCCGCCGGCTACGCGGCCGAGGCCGCCTCCCGCGGCGAGGACCTGCACACCCTGCTGACCCGCAAGGCCGCGGCCCAGCCGGTGGGCGGCCACGGGCTGGTGGCCCTGGACTGGATGAACGGCAACCGGTCCGTGCTGGTGGACCATCACCTCTCGGGTGTGATCGTCGGCCTCACCCTGGCCACCCGCCCCGAGGACGTCTACCGGGCCCTGCTCGAAGCCACCGCCTTCGGCACCCGAGTCATCGTGGAGACGCTGGAAACCGGCGGGGTACCGGTGCACGAGTTCATCGTCACCGGAGGGCTCAAGAAGAACGCCCTGCTCATGCAGATCTACGCCGACGTCCTGCGCCGCCCCGTCTCCCTCGCCGCCTCCGAGCAGGGCTCGGCCCTCGGCTCCGCCATCCACGCCGCCGTCGCCGCCGGAGCCCACCCCGACGTCCGCACCGCGACCGCCGCCATGGGCAGGCTCCACCGGGACGTCTACGTCCCCGACCCCTCCCGCGCCGACGCCTACGACGCGCTCTTCGCCGAATACCGCCTCCTCCACGAGGAGTTCGGCGTCCGGGACGGGCTCCTCCACCGGCTGCGCCGCATCCGCAACCACGCACTCACCAGCACCCCGGCCGACTGACCCGCCGGACACCCCGCCACCTCGCCCGCCACACTTCACCCACCGGGAGTCCCCGTGCCCAGCCAGGCCCCCTCCGTCCGCGAAATATGGTTCCTCACCGGCAGCCAAGGCCTCTACGGAGAGGAGACGCTCCGGCAGGTGGCCGAACAGTCCGGCACCATCGCGGCCACCCTCGCCGACTCCGCGGCGCTGCCCGCCCGGATCGTCTGGAAACCCGTACTGACGGACTCCGCCGCGATCCGCGCGATCTGCCTGGAAGCCAACACCGACGAGCGGTGCATTGGTCTGATCGCCTGGATGCACACCTTCTCACCGGCGAAGATGTGGATCTCCGGGCTGGACGCGCTGCGCAAGCCGCTGCTGCACCTGCACACCCAGTCGAACGTCGCCCTGCCCTGGGCCACCATCGACATGGACTTCATGAACCTCAACCAAGCGGCGCACGGAGACCGGGAGTTCGGATACATCCAGTCCCGCATCGGCGTCGCGCGCAAAACCGTTGCGGGCCACGTCACCGACCCGGCCACCCGCGCGCGGATCGCCGCCTGGGCGCGCGCCGCGGCCGGACGCGCCGAACTCGCCACGCTCAAGGTCGCCCGCTTCGGCGACAACATGCGCGACGTCGCCGTCACCGAAGGCGACAAGGTCGACGCCCAGCTCCGCTTCGGGGTCTCCGTCAACACCTACGGAGTCAACGACCTCGTCGCCCACGTCGACGCCGCCACCGACGCGGAGGTCGGCGAACTCGTCAAGGAGTACGAGGACACCTACCGGCTCGCCGCCCCGCTGAGGGCCGGCGGCGAACGCCACGAGGCACTGCGGTACGCGGCACGCATCGAAGCCGGCCTGCGCACCTTCCTCACCGACGGCGGATTCGGCGCCTTCACCACCAACTTCGAGGACCTCGGCGGACTCCGGCAGCTCCCGGGCATCGCCGTCCAGCGGCTCATGGCCCAGGGGTACGGCTTCGGCGGCGAGGGCGACTGGAAGACCGCCGTCCTGCTGCGCACCCTCAAGACGGCGGCCGACGGCCTGCCCGGCGGCACCTCCTTCATGGAGGACTACACCTACGACCTCACGCCCGGCAACGAACTCATCCTCGGCGCCCACATGCTGGAGGTCTGCCCGTCCCTCGCGGACGAGGTCCCGAGCTGCGAGATCCACCCGCTCGGCATCGGCGGCCGGGAGGACCCGGTCCGCCTGGTCTTCGACGCCGCGGCGGGCCCGGCGGTCGTCGTCGGGCTCACCGACCTCGGCGACCGGTTCCGGCTCGTCGCCAACGAGATCGACGTGGTCGCCCCCACCGAGCCGCTGCCCGCACTGCCCGTGGCCCGCGCCGTGTGGCGGCCCCGGCCGAACCTGCGCACCTCCACCGAGACCTGGCTCACCGCCGGAGGCCCGCACCACACGGTGCTCACCACCGCCCTGGGGGCCGAACACCTGGACGACCTGGCCGAGATGCTGCGTACCGAACTCGTCCTCATCGACGCGTCCACCACACCGAGGCAGTTCGCCCGTGAACTGCGCTGGAACCAGGCTTACCACCGGCTCGCCGGTGGTCTGTGACCCCACCGTGCGGACCCGGAATCCGAAGAGTGGCCCGGCCCGGGCGGGGAGGGCCGGGCACTCCTCGGTTCCTCTCAGCGCTGAGGCGTCAACCCGTCCACGAGAGCGCGGAGTTCCCGCATCAGCCAGGTGGCCTGCTCGCGGCTGCGGGCGAGGCACAGGGCCCCGAACTTCCCGAACTCGGTGACCGGGCTCATCAGATGCAGCACCACGCCCGTTCTGCGCACGGGGTCGTAGCCGATGGGTGATCCGGTGACGGCCTCGATGAGCTGGGCCGGGCGCAGCCCCCGGTAGCGGCGGTCCATGATGACGTCCGACGCCTCGTAGACGTACTCGACGCCGTCCACCACGAAGCGTCCGTCCGGCGTCGGCTCCTCCCCGAGCAGGCCCGACGCCATGGTGAAGGGGTGCTTGGTGGCGGTGGCGCGGAGGTTGATCTCGCAGCCCAGCAGACGCCATCCGTCGCCGGACCGGGTGGCGAGGAAGTCCACCCCGTAGTCACCGCTGCCGACGCCGCGTTCCCGGAGCACCTCGCCCACCCGCAGGCCGTGGCGGATGAGCAGTTGCCGGTAGCCGGAGGCGGCGGGGAAGGTGCAGCCGTGATAGGTCTGTCCGTCGTCGGCGAGGACCTGGTCGTGCGTGGACACGGCCTCGACGGTGCCCCGTTCGGTGATGCGCCCCTGGAAACTCGGGCTGATCAGGGGCACTTCGGAGATCATCTCCTCGACGATCACCCCGTCGTCCGCCATCAGGGTGACGTAATCCTGCCAGGTGAGCTTCCGGTCCATGAGCGCCGCCCCGGGCAACGCCCGCGCGACCCGCCTCTCGACGGTGTCGCCGCCCGGCGCGGTGATGCCGTCGTCGAGCGTGAGCAGGGCGTTGCCGAGACCCCCGCCGAACGCCGTGCTGTCCAGCTTCAGCACCAGCTCGCGCAGCCCGGCCGCGGCGAGGCCGGCGACCGCCGAGGCGAGTGTCCCGGGGTCGTGGCACACCCCGCTGCCCGCCGGTACCGGGATCCCCGCGGCGGCGAAGATCTCCCGGCCGGAGTGCTTGGTCCCCAGCGGGATATGGGCCGAAGAGGGCTGGGTAGCGGGCAGGTCCAGCTCGCGGGCCAGCTCTTCGAGCGGCTCGGACGGCTCGAAGTAGCTCAGCCGTACGTCCGCTCCGGAGCTCCGGTGAAGATCGGCGAACTCCCGCAATTCGGAGCGCACTTCGGCCGCACGTGGGCTGACGGGGTCGAGCACCTTGGTGCTGAGCCAGCGGGTGGTGGCGTCGTCGATCGGCAGGACGCGTACGAGTTCGCGCAGGTGCCGCACGCTCTCCCGGTCCGTGGCGGGCGTACCGCCGAGGAGGAGCCCGAGGTAGTAGTCGACCTGTTCCTCGCCGTCGATCACACTCGGCGCCGTCACGTAGAGAAGATGGCCACCGGCACGGCAGACCGTGGTGACGATCGCGGGGCCCAGCAGCCGTTCGGGGAAGTACGTCGCGCCGGTCAGTCGCTCCAGCACCTCGGGGCCGCATTCCCGGCTCTCGATGTGGATTCGGGCCGTGGGGCGTCGATGCGTTTCAGTCACAGCGTCCTCGAAGCTACGGGTGCCGGATGGGACTGCGTAAGGCGACAACTCGGTTGGTCGCCTGCGGGTCACGGTTTCCCGCCGTGGAGCGGACGTGGTGGCGGCCGGAGGGTTTCTCGTGCGTGAGTGCCTGGTCGAAGAGGCGCGTGTCCACAGGGCGAGAAACCTCCACGGAATTCTTCACCGGACGCATGCTCCGACCGGTGAAATCGGCGATGCATTACTCGGGTTCGATGATGGAATGTCCGAGTGATCCAATGTCCGGATGTCCGGATGCAATTCTCGGCGGACACCGGAAAATCCGACTCGAGGACCGAGGCGGAGGACCGGAACGAGAACGTGGGCGATGGTTCCGTAATTTTTCTGTCCCTTCCGTGAAACGGAGAGAACAACCACTCAACTTTGCCTCAGGGTTCCGGCGTGTACAAGACTGCTTTTCGCCGACTCTTTTCCCAGGGCTCTCGGAGGAACACAAAGGAAACAGGGCCGGCAGACGTGCTGCCGACCCTGTCCGGATCTGTTCGAGTGCGCCCGGGGCCTCAGGAACCTTCAGGGCCCCGGGAGCTCAGGGAGCCCAGGGAGCTCAGGAGGAGCGATCGCCCCGCCTCCTCAGCAGGCGCCGAGGTCCACCCAAACGCCCCACTGTCCCGTGGTGCCGGGCACCTCGCCCTGGGTCCACCACTGGGCCTTCCAGGTGTGGCCCTGGTACGAGACCGTCTGGCCGCCGGTGTAGATCGACGCCGCGGCCCACGGGGTGGCCGTGCACTGGGTCGTCGCGCCGCCGGTGACCTTGAGGGAGTAGGTCGCGGTGTGGCTCCCGGACGCGCCGGTGCCGGTCACGGTGATCGTGTACGTACCCGAGGCCGCGGCCGACGTCGTCGCCAGGGTCAGCGTGGAACTGCCGCCCGCCGTGACGGAGGCGGGGCTGAGCGAGGCGGTGACACCCGCCGGGGCGCCGGTGACCTTGAGGGCGACCGTCTGTGCCGAACCCGCGGTCACCGCCGTCTTCACCGAGCTGGTGACCGAGCCGCCCGCGGCCACCGAACCGGAGGCCGGGGTGGCGCTGAGCGAGAAGTCGTTGGCCGGGGTCGTGGTGGTGCCGCCGGTGAAGGGCGCGAAGATGTGCGAGAAGTCCCAGGTGTTCTGCTGGATTCCGGAGCAGCCGTCCGCGGCGGCGCCGCCGGGGCAGCTTCCGTTGTCACGCTGGAGCGCCCAGAAGGACAGGAAGTTGATGCCCTTCGAGACGGCCCAGTTGTAGACCTGGGTGGCGTTGGCGAGGGTGAAGGTCTCCGCCGGGCCGAAGTCGTCGACGCCGGGCATCTCCGTGATGCCGACCATGTTCCACAGCTGGGCCGAGGTCTTGGTGGGGTAGAGGACCGCGAGCTGGTTGACGAGTCCCTGGGCCGCGGTCTGGGTGTCGTTCGCCATGTTGTGCGTGGCGTTGTCGTAGTAGTCGAACGTCATGAGGTTCGCGACGTCGACGCGCGCCCCGTTCTTGACCGCGTTCTGCAGTACGGCGAGCGCGTTGGATTCCAGGCCCGAGGTGGTGGTGGGCAGGGTGTAGGAGATCTCGACCTTGCGCCCGTTGGCGGCGGCCCAGTCCTGGAGGACCTTGATGGCCTTGTTGCGGCGGTCGATGCCCGCGGTGTTGCTCAGCGAGTCGACCTCGACGTCCATGTCGAGGCGGGTCACGTCGTACGTGGTGATGACCTTCTCGTAGGCCGCCGCGATCTGGTTGACGTCGGTGCAGCTCTCCGCGATCTCGGTACCCGTGGTGTCGGCCGCGTACCCGCCGAACGACGGGATGACGTCACCGCCGTTGGCCTGAATGGTCTTGATGTCGCTGCCGAAGGAGGACGCGGCGATCGGCATCCCGGTGTCGCCGCTCCAGTACGGCGTACACGAACCGGGCGTGGCGGTCTGCAGGAACGCCATGGTGAGGTGCTTGGTGCCCGACTGCGCCGCCAGGGCGGCGGGGCTGTCGCCGGTCCACGTCTCGAAGAACGGGGCGAAGACGTGGGAGGGGAGAGGCGTCGCCGCCTGGGCGGGCCCCCCGATCAGCGTGAGGCCGGCGGCGGCCACTGCCGTGACCGTGGCGGTGACGACCGTGCGGAGCGAGCGCGTGAGTCTCATGGGTGTCCCAGCTGTGAGGAGGGGCAAGAGCCGCCGACGGCCTTCCGGTAGCGGCATGGTGCATGGAATCGGCGGTGGCAGATGCACGTCAATGGTCTGGACCAAGCCGGGAGTGGACCAATTCCCCACGGGTCGATCTTTTCGCTGGTGGGAGATGCGCAGTGGACTGGACCACTCGACCGCGTTTTTACCGGCATTTGGCCAACTTGGCCCCCGCGGAGGCTGATTCATGGCTCGCGCGCGCGTTCCGGCCACGGCGGGCGGCGGTGCCCGGAGAGCGTGGTGGGACGGGAGGAGAGACGAGCGACGGGAGACCGGCGGCGATCGGCCGGAAAGGGCGGCGCACGCGGTGGACCGCGGTGGGGGAGGGGCTCCCGGGGCCACCGGGGCGGATGCGGGGATGCCCGGAACGGCTGACGCGGCAAGGCTGCGGCGGACCGTTCTTCTGGCACCTTGAGCGCCGGGCTCCGAACGGGTGACGCCCCGTCCGCTCGCCGGCGGGTGCGGAACCATGCCGCGTTCGCGGCGACGCGCCGGCGTACGCCCGACCCGAGCCACAGCACGGACCGCGCAGGCAGCACCGACCTCACCCACAGGGGGTACGCCCATGCACGTCCGCACCGCAGCACCGACGAACAGACGCGTTCGAGCCGTCCTGCTCATCATGGGGATGCTGGCCGCCCTGCTGGCGGCAGCCCTTCCCACCGCCGGAACCGCACAGGCCGCCGTCCCCGACCGCTGGGGGTTCGCCTACCTGGACAACCCGACGCCGCCCTCCGGCTACGTCCCCGACCCCACCCGCCAGTGGGGCAGCTGGACCACCCCGTCGGCCAACCCCGTCAAGGTCGACCAGCTCGGCCTCGGCTCGTACGTGGCGCACTTCCCGCTGATCGGAGGCGCGGGCGGGATCGCCCACGCCACCGCGGTCAACAGCGCCGCCCACTGGTGCCAGATCGCCGCCTGGAAGCAGGTGGGCAGCGGCGAGGACGTGTTCGTGAACTGCTATCTACCGAGCGGCGCACCCGACAACTCCACCTTCACCGTCCTGTACACCGCCAGCAGCGGATCTCCCGCCACGCCGAGCGGGTCGTACGGCTACATCTACTCCGACACCAGCGGCACGGTACTCACCCAGTACAACTCCACCTCCGCCGTGAACACGGTGAGCAAGGGCTCGACCGGCATCTGGAAGGCGTGGCTCCCCGGACTCGGACTGTCCAGCTACGCGGGCGACTTCCAGGTCACCGCGGTCGACCCGCAGCAGGGGGCGCACTGCAAGGTGTCCGACTGGGCGCCGGGCGCCACCGGACAGACGGCGGTGGTCGCCTGCTACGACGCGTCGGACGCCCCGTACGACGCCAAGTGGACGCTGAGCTACTCCTACCTGCGGGCGGTCCACGGGCCGGCCTTCCCGCCGAAGTCGTTCGGCTACCTCTGGTACAACGGTTCGCTGCCCGCGCTCACCAACTACAACTCCACCGGCGCCACCAACACCCTCGGCGGCTCGGGAGCGCCCTTCGTCGTCACCCTCCCGTCGGTCGCCGTCCCCTCCGACACCGCGCACGCCACCGCCTACGGCAGCGGGCCCGGGTACTGCGGCCTGTACGCCCCCTGGGTCCGGTCGAGCGGGACCGTACAGCTCCCCGTCAACTGCTTCGGCCCCGGCGGGGCTCCGGTGAAGGCGCCGTTCTTCGCCGCGTACACCTCGGCGTTCTGACGCCGTAGCCACCACGTCGGTCCCGGGAGCGGTCGGGCTCCCGGGACCGACGTCGTGTGCGTGCGTGTGAGCCCGTCGGCACCGGAGGCGGTGACGGTGCCGGCCGGGTCCGGTGAGGCCGTCGACGACGGCGGCGCGAGCGGGCCGTTCGCGGGGTGCGCGCTTTCCATGAGCCGGGGCGGTCGGGCGGATCGCACGCCCCGCGCCCGGCGTTCCGGGCGGTGATCGGCGCTTCCCTCGTGCGTGCCGAGGGAAATTTTCCCGGGAGGCCGGGATCGTCGGGTGACTGGTTTCGAGGGCGCTCCCATGCGTCCAGCGGGCGGTGCGGAGGCTCTGGTTCCGGCCGCCGGGTGCGGTGTGCATCCCTGCGGGCGGAGCGTTCCGGGCACCGTTTTGAGCTGCGGCTATGCCGTTCTTCGTCCTCCCGGGGGAGATCGGTCGCGACCGTGCGCGCGTTCAGGGGTGTGAACCCGGTTCGAGGTTCGGGACGATCTCGCGCGGTCCCGCCGGGCGGGCCGGCTGCGGTCGCCGGTCGCGGTGGCGCTCATTCCGTACGCGTCCAGAACCTTGCCAGCCTCGCGACGGCCGCCCTATCCTCACGTTCAGAAAGCGCTTTCCCCCTCCAGGGCCCCGCACCGGTGAACGTGAAGTCGTCTCATCCGCAGGCGACTTCACCGGCGAGCCGCCACCGATCCGGAACGGTGCCGCATCCAGGACGTCGCCGCGCCACGGAGTGAAGGGTGTACGCCATGATCCACGCTCGTCACGCCGTCCGTCACGGTGTGGAAGGCGACGGCTTCCTGTAGCGGATGGCCGGTCACGCCGCCGGATTTCCCGGCGGTGGTCCACCGGGCGGTGTTCCCGCCCCCGGTGCGGCGCGACCGGCGGGAGTGGGCGGTGGTGCGGACACGGAGACCCCGTGGCCGGCGCCGCCGACAGTGCAGGCTTGTGGGTCGCGGCAGAACGGCCGACTCGATCCGACCGGCGCGAACGAGCCCGCGCCAGGGGTGGTCGGAACGTAACCGGTGTGTATCGGCGGGCTCGGTACGACTTCATGAATGGCATGAACATGCCATTGCTCAACCCCGTATTCGAAGACGAACAGGGAGAGACGAGCATGAGGAAAGCAGTCGCACTGCGACTCTCCGCGGCAGTGGCCACGGCGGCCCTGGCGGCGGCGACCGGCGTCATCGTGTCGATGCCCTCGGCATCGGCCGCGACCGGCGGCGTCACCGGCTACGCGACCCAGAACGGCGGTACCACCGGCGGGGCCGGCGGGCAGGTCGTGAAAGCGACGACCGGTACCGAGATCCACCAGGCCCTGTGTGGTCGCGCCACCAGCAGCACCCCGATCACCATCCAGGTGGAGGGGACGATCAACCACGCCAACACCGCCAAGGTGTCGGGCGACAGCTGCAACACCGCGGCCGGTGTGATCGAGCTCAAGCAGATCAGCAACGTCACGCTCGTCGGTGTCGGAAGCGGCGCGGTCTTCGATCAACTGGGCATCCACATACGCGAGTCCAGCAACATCATCATCCAGAACGTGACGGTCAAGAACGTCAAGAAGTCCGGCTCGCCCACCTCCAACGGCGGCGACGCCATCGGCATGGAGAGCGACGTCCGCAACATCTGGGTCGACCACTCCACCCTGGAGGCATCGGGCGGCGAGGCCGAAGGGTTCGACGGCCTCTTCGACATGAAGGACAACACGCAGTACGTGACGCTGTCCTACAGCATCCTGCGCAACTCCGGGCGAGGCGGCCTCATCGGGTCCAGCGAGACCGAACTCTCCAACGGCTTCATCACCTTCCACCACAACCTGTACCAGAACCTCGACTCCCGTACCCCGTTGCTGCGTGGCGGCATCGCGCACATCTACAACAACTACTACGTCAACCTCAACGAGTCGGGCATCAACTCCCGCGCCGGGGCCAAGGCCAAGGTCGACAACAACTACTTCAAGGACTCCAAGGACGTCCTGGGCACCTTCTACACCGACGCGGCCGGCTACTGGCAGGTGAGCGGCAACACCTTCGACAACGTGACCTGGTCCGCCCACGCCTCCGACAACAACCCGGCCGGGCCCAACCCCACGTCGAACACCACGGTCAGCATCCCGTACTCCTACAGCCTCGACGCCGCCAGCTGCGTGCCGAACATCGTGACCCAGACGGCAGGCGCCAACAAGGGCCTCCAGGTCTCGGACGGCAACTGCACGCCGACCACCCCCACCGGCAACCCCACCACGCCCACGCCGAGCCCCACCACGGCCACGCCGTCGCCGACCACCGGACCGACGCAGCCCAGTGGCACCAACCTCAGCCTCTCCGGGGGCGCCGACGGCTCCAGCAAGGCCAGCGGAACCAGCTACGGCAACGTCAAGGACGGCAACCTGAGCACCTACTGGTCGCCCTCCGGCTCGACGGGCTCCGTCTCGGTCAAGTGGGACGCCGCGACCTCGGTCTCCTCGGTCAACATCCGAGAGGCGTCCGGTTCCAGCATCGGCTCGTGGCGGGTCCTCAACGGTGACACCGGCGCGGTCCTGAAGTCCGGCAGCGGCGCGGGCACCATCTCGTTCGCCACGACCTCACTGCGCAAGGTCACCTTCGAGATCACCAGCTCCAGCGGAACCCCGAAGATCGCCGAGTTCGAGACGTACGCCTGACAGAGGTACCGGTGGGGGCCGGGACCGTCGAACACGACGGTCCCGGCCCCCACCGGCGTTCCCCCCCCGGTGATGCCGGTGATGCCGGTGAACCCGGGGGAGGCGCGGCTCAGCCCTGCGACGGGACCGTACGCGCGTCGGCGGACACGCCGTCGTCCTCCGGCAGCCCGAGCTGCCGCAGCCAGTCGTCGTCGAAGACCTTGGAGAGGTAGTTGCGGCCGGAGTCCGGCAGCAGCACCACGACCAGGTCGTCCGGGCCCAGACCGGCCGCCACCCGCAGTGCGCCGGCCACCGCCGTACCGGCGGAACCGCCGACCAGCAGCCCCTCCTCACGCGCCAGACGCCGGGCGGTCAGCAGCGAGTCCCGGTCGCTGATCCGCTCGTAGCGGTCGACCACCGAGGGGTGGAAGGACTCGGGCCAGCTGTCGTCCACCGTCTCCGGGTGACGGAAGTAGCCGATGCTCTCCACGTGGTACGGGCCGCCGTCGCCGCCCGAGTAGACCGATGCCTCGGGGTCGGCGCCCACGACCGTCACTCGCCCGCCACTGACCTCCTTGAGGTACTCGCCGGTCCCCGTGATGGTGCCGCCGGTGCCGACCCCGGACACCAGATGGGTGATCCGGCCCTCCGTCTGCCGCCAGATCTCCGGTCCGGTCGTGCGGTAATGGGCCTGCGGATTCGCCGGGTTGTCGTACTGGTTGGCGAGCCAGCCGCCCGGAGTCTCGGCAGCGATGCGGACGGCCGTGGCATGCACGTGCTCGGGATGCTCGCGCGGTACGTTGCCCGGGCAGACGACGACCTCGGCGCCGTACGCGCGCAGTACCGCGACCTTCTCCGCGCTGCTCTTGTCCGGGATCGCGAACACGCACCGGTAGCCCCGCTGTGCGGCGACCATGGCCAGGCCGACCCCGGTATTGCCCGACGTGCCCTCGACGATGGTCCCGCCGGGCGCCAACAGCCCCTGCTTCTCCGCCGCTTCGACCATGGAGAGCGCGATGCGGTCCTTCACGCTCCCGCCGGGATTGACGTACTCCAGTTTCGCGTAGACCGGTGCGAGAGCCGTGCCGGTGACGCGGTTGAGGCGTACCAGCGGAGTGTTGCCGACCGCGTCGGCCAGTGAGGCGTGAACGTCCATGTGCGGTGCTCCTTGCGTCTGCTGAAGCTGATGCCACCGGATGATCCGGGAAGGCGCGGACGGCGGACGGACGCCGCGCCGGGCTTCCCGCGCCGTGCCGGGCGCGCGAGGGCCTGGGCGGTGAACGGCCGGGGACGGGCCGCGCGTCGACAGGCCGGGACAGCGGTGCGCACGCTCCGTACGGGAGCGCGGTACGCGGACACGGACCGTGACGCGGGGGAGCCGGGCGGGAACGCCGGGCCGGGGGAAGGGACGGGCCGACGAGCAGGTCAGCCCGGACAGAGGGCGCTGGACGAGCGGCGCAGGACTATGTGCAGCCGGGCGTGCGGTTCGCTGCGCGGCCCGGCGTGCGCTCGGGTCTGCGGCCGGGTCTGCGGCCCGGCGTGCGTCCGGGAGCCGGGGTGCCGGCCGGGAGATGCCGTGCGATGCGTACCGGCGACGCGGCTCCGGGGCTCGGCCCCGGTGGAGCTCCGCTGGTACGGCATGAGTGGCGCGGTCCCTTCGCACACGGGGGCGTCACCCGTCGGCGACGCCCCCGAACGTACCAGCTCGGACGCCGCGACGAGAAGGAGACCTCGGCGGGTCGGGCGGGACATCAGGCGGCCGGTCCGCCGCGTTCCAGGGGAATGCGCTCGCCGGCCTCGACCGCGACCGGGAGACGGTTCTCCTTGGGCGGCAGCGGGCAGGTCGCCAGGTCGGTGTAGGCGCAGGGAAGGTTGGCGGCGCGGTTGAAATCGATGCGGACGGCGCCCTGTTCGTCGGGAGCCCCGATCTGGAGGGAGCGGTTCGCCGCATAGGTCGTCACACCGGAGGTGCGGTCCGTGAACAGCGCCATCAGCGCGCCGGGACGCTTGCCGTTGAACGTCGTGAGCCGGTGCGTCTCGCCGCCCAGCTCGAACTCGACCTGGCCGGGGGAGTCGTAGACGTGCTCCAGACCCTCGACCGCCGCACCGACCGTCACCGGACGCGGCTCCTCGAAGGGGATGAACGTGCCGGTGCGGACCCACTGCTCGGCAGGGGCGTAGGCGGGGGTGCCGGTGAACGCGGTGCGCAGGGCGTTCTCGGGGTGTCGGGGGCGCACGATGTCGTGCCCGCCGCGCTTGGCGACCTCGATCACCGCATCGCCGTACGCCGGGTACAGGCTGTCGCGTTCAGCGATGACCCCGAAGGAGTGACGGCCCGTCACCGTAACGCCGTCGATGGTCAGTTCCTCGCCGTCGGCCAGCTCCACCACCACTCCCTCGGCCGAGGTGGACCAGGCGCCCGGAGCGTCCTCGAAGCGCTCCGGTTCGGCGCTCAGCCAGCGCAGGCTCGTGATCGCGAGGAACCCGTGGGGTCCGGCGAGCTGTTCCTCCTTCTCGCGGTGCCACAGTTCCCACTCCTTGGCGAACGTCTCCGGGTCGGTCTGCGGGACGGTCATGTGCGCTCCCTCGTGCTGTGCGGCGGGCAGGGCCCGCGGGGCGGCTGTGCGGTTCTCCAGAGCGCAACTCCTCCCGGCGCGTGCTTCATTCCCGGATTCTGCGAACGGCGTATGAACGGATTCCGCGAACCGGTGCGGCGCTCCGGGGCGGCATTGTCCGGCGAGTCACCAGGGGTTAGCCTGCAGGGAGATCACCAGCGTGCCCACGTGGTGATCCTGCGTATCGGCGGCCGGACCGGACCGCCGACCGACCCGAAGAGTGCGAGGTGACCGGCGTGCGGGCGCGACTCTTCAGCGATCACGGCAGCCGTCTTCCGCACCACGGCGGGTCGTTCGCGTGCCGCGTCGTCCGGCGCCACGTCGATCTGCTCAGGGTGAGCAGCGCGCTGTGTACGGACCCCGCCCCGCACAACTGAGCGCGCGCACTCCGCCCCCGCCCATGGCGCTTGCGCGCGACGCGCGTCCGCTCCTCGTCCGTCCGACGGGCGTGAGGTCCCGGGCCGAGGGCTGAACTCCCTCCGCGTCCGCCGGCGCTCCTGCGCGACTTCCCCACTTTCATGACGCTCCGTCACATCCATGCGTGATCACGCGAGAGCGCGACCGCCGCGCCCGGCTTCCCGCGCGCCCCGAACGAGAGGATCATGGTGCTCAAGAACACCGCACGAACAGGGGTGTTCACCGCGCTGCGTGTCCGCGACTACCGGATCTACTGGAGTACCGGCCTGGTCTCCAACATCGGCTCCGCGATGCAGGGTGTGGCCCTGGACTGGTTCGTCTTCGACCTCACGCACAGCGGAACGGCGGTCGGCTGGGCGGCCGGTCTCCAGTTCGCCCCGGTCCTGCTGTTCGGTCTGTGGGGAGGGGTGCTCGCCGACCGGTACGACCGTCGCACCCTCCTGCTGTGGGCGCAGTCCCTGTACGCGGTCCAGGCGGTACTCCTCACGGTCGCCGTGCTGACCGGTCACGCGCCTCTCTGGTCGGTCTACCTGCTGTCGTTCGGCCTCGGCTGCGTGTTCACCGTGGAGAACCCCGCACGGCTCTCCTTCGTCACGGAGCTGGTCGGCCCCTCGCTGATACCGAACGCGGCCGGGCTCAACATCCTGTCGCTCAACGCCGCGCGGCTGATCGGACCCGCGATCGCCGGAGTGCTGATCGGACTCATCGGCCCGGGCGGGGTGTTCGCGGTGAACGCCGTCTCCTTTGTGGCCGTGACCCTGGGCCTGCTGACGATCCGCCCCCGCACCACACCCACGCCCGGCACTTCCGGGGCCGGAGCGTCGAGTGGGCCGGGGCCCGTGAGCGAGCAGGGGCCCGTGAAGCGCGCGCGATGGGCGGGCGCGGGCGCCGAGGGCCTGCGGTACGTCGCCGCCCGGCCCGAACTCGCCGGGGTGCTGGCCCTCTTCGGCCTGGTGGCCACCTTCGCGGTGAACTTCCCCACGACCCTCACCCTGTTCGCCGGGCGGGTCTTCGACGTCGGCTCCAGCGGCCTCGGCTTCATGTCGACCGCACTGTCCGTGGGCACCGTCGCCGGGACGCTCGCCGCGACCCGCCGCGCGGCGCCCCGGGTGCGGACCGTGGTCGTCGGCGCCGTCCTGTTCGGTGTGAGCGAGGCGGTGGCCGCGCTCATGCCCTCCTACACCACCTTCCTGATCCTGCTGCTGCCCACCGGCTTCGCCCTGATGACCCTCAACACCGCGGTCAGCGCCTTCGTCCAGTCGGAGGTCACCGACGCCATGCGCGGCCGGGTGATGGCCATCTACACCGTCGTCTCGATGGGCGGCGCCCCGCTCGGCGGCCCCACGATCGGCTGGGTCTCCCAGTACGCGGGGGTGCGGTGGGGGCTCGCCTCGGGAGCCACGGTCGCCGTGTTCTCCGCTCTCGCGGTGGCGCTCCTGCTCTCCCGGCGGCGCGGCACCACCGCCCCCGGCCCGGCCTCCCGGGTGTGGGTGGCGGCCGGTCCGGCGGTGGCTTCCCTCCGCGCCCGTACCCGAACCACCTTCCCGCCCCGGGAGCCGGCGCCGTCCCTCTCGTCGGCGCACGCCGACCCGTGCGTTCCCGGAACACCTTCGACCGGAGACAATCCTCATGACTGATCACGACACCGGGCCCCTCGGCCTGCACCTCGCCCTGGAAGCGGACGGCGACGGCGCCCACCCCGCGTCCTGGCGGTACTCGGGACGCCCGCCGGGCGCGGTCCTCGGCCCGCGGGCCCTGCGGGACGTGGTGACCGCGGCCGAGGACGCCGGCTTCGCCCTCGTCACCTTCGCGGACTCGCCGCTGCCGCCCGGCGCCCCGGGCGGACCGGCCGGCCGGGTGGAGGCCGGGACCCGGGCCGCGTACGTCTCGCCGCTGACCGACCGGATCGGCCTCGCGCCCACCCTGCACGTCACCACCACGGAACCGTTCCACCTCGCCACCCAGCTCGCCAGCCTGGACCATGCCTCGCACGGCCGGGGCGCCTGGGTCGTCGGCGCGGCGAACGGCGCGGACGCCGCCGCCACCGTCGGCGAGCCGGTACGTTCCGCCGCCGAGCTGGCCCGCGAGACCGCCGACGTCATCGACACCGCCCGGTCGCTGTGGGACTCCTGGGAGGACGACGCGGTCATCAAGGACCTGGCCACCGGGCGCTTCCTCGACGCGGACCGGGTGCACCCCATCGACTTCGAGGGCCCCTCCTTCTCGGTCAAGGGCCCCCTGATCACCCCGCGCCCCCCGCAGGGCGGACTCGTCGTGGTGGTCCCGGACGAGCTGGACGCGGACGCCCGCGCCGACGTCGTCCTCGTCGGCCGGCCCGGCCTCCCCGAGCTCGCGGAACGCGCCACCGCGGCCAAGGAGGCCGGAGCGCCGTTGGTGTTCGCCGAGGTGGAGGTGGTCCTCGACGCCGACGTCCCGGCGGCCGACCGGCTCGCCGCCCTGGAGGAGGCCGCCCCCTGGCCGGAGACCGGGCGGCTGCGCCACGTCGGCTCGCCCGAGTCCCTGGTCGCTCTGCTGCGCGAACTGGCCGGGCTGGTCGACGGGGTCAGGCTGCATCCGGCCGTGCTCGCCGTCGACCTTCCGGTCCTGACCGGGCGGGTGCTGCCGGCCCTGGCGGGGACCGGCGAGGGGCCCGTACCGCGCGCCGGCGACACCCTGCGCGACACGCTCGGCCTTCCCCGCCCCGCCAACCGGTTCGCCGCCGCCCCGGCGGCCACGAACGCCTGAGGTGACCGACATGACCGAACGAAACCCCCGACCCCAGCTCCACCTCGGCGTGTTCTACACCGGAGTCGGACCCCAGCTGATCTGGTCCGACCCCGACGCCCCCTCGCACACCGCGATCGAGACCTTCGTCGAGATCGCGCAGATCCTCGAACGCGGCCTGTTCGACGCGTTCTTCCTGGGGGAGGGGCTGCGCGTACGGGAGAACAGGGGCCGCGTCTTCGACCTGGACGTGGCCGGCCGGCCCGACGCGATCACCCAGCTCTCCGCGCTCGCCGCCGTCACGACCCGCATCGGACTGGTGGCCACCCAGAACACCACGTACAACTACCCGGCCGATCTGGCCCGCCGCCTGGCCGGTCTCGACCTGCTCTCCGAGGGCCGCGCCGGCTGGAACATCGTCACCACCGACAACGCCTGGACCGGAGCCAACTTCCGGCACGGCGGCTGGCTGGAGCACGAACGCCGCTACGAGCGCGCCGGGCAGTTCGTCGAGGCGGCCAAGGAGCTCTGGGCGTCCTGGGCGCCGGACGCGATCGCACGGGACGGGAGCGCCGCGCAGTGGGCGGCGCCCGGCGTCATCGGACCGGTCGAGCGCGCCACCGACCTCGTGAGGTTCCGGGCCACCGCCACCGTCCCGGGCAGCCGCCAGGGCCGGCCGGTCCTCTTCCAGGCCGGTGACTCACCCGGCGGCCGTGAACTCGCCGCCCGCCACGCCGACGTGGTGTTCTCCGCCAACACCGAGTTCGGCAAGGCCACCGCCTACGCCGCCGACCTCCGCGACCGGCTGGCCCGCCACGGCCGTACCCCCGACTCGCTGCGCATCCTGCCCGGCGCCAACGTCGTCATCGGTGACACCCCGGCCGACGCGGAGGAGAAGGCCCGCTGGGTACGCGGCGAACAGATCAACGGCCCCCGCTCGATCGCCTTCCTGGAGCAGTACTGGGGCACCGACCTGTCCGGCTACGACCCCGACGGCCCGCTGCCCGACATCGAACCGAGCGACCAGGAGCTCGACCCCTCCCGGGGAACCCTCGCCGTCGAGCAGCGCAGCGGCAAGCTCGCGACCATTCGCAAGTGGCGCGAGATCGCCGCCGAACGCGGCCTGTCCATACGCGAGTTGGTGACCGAGGTGTCACCGGGACACCCGTCCTTCGTCGGCACCCCCGCGTCGATCGCCGACGAGTGGAGCCGGTACGTGCGCGAGGGGGTGGCGGACGGCTTCAACCTCCTGCCGCACCTGCTTCCGGCCTCCGTCACGGACATCGTCGACAAGCTCGTCCCGGAACTCCAGGAACGGGGGGTCTACCGCAGCGAGTACCGGGGCACCACCCTGCGCGAGCACCTGGACCTGCCGCCGCTCCCCACGGTCGCCGGCTGACCGGGTGCGGTCCTGCCCGGCCCGTGAGGGCGCGGGGCTGGCAGGACCGCGTGTCGGCCCGTGCCCCCGCCCGATCCCGCCCGCCGGTCGTGGAGGTCACCAGCCGGTGCCGAACCTCGCCATCGGCTCGATCAGTTCGGCTTCCTCGTAGGCGAGATGGGAGAGGAGGGCATCCGTGAGCAGGTCCACCACGGCCTCCAGCTCCTTCCCGTCGGTCTGTCCCCCCGCATGGGCGACCAGTTCGCGGTCGAGGCGGTCGATCACCCCCTGGATGACGTGGTGTTCCTCGGCCAGCCGGTCCAGCACCGGTCCCAGGCGGGGATCGGCGCGCCGCAGGTGGGGGAAGAGGTCCTGGTCCTCGCGCGTGTGGTGCAGGGCGGTCACCCGGCAGTACGAGGCGCAGAACGCCCCGAGCGTCCACACGTTCTGACGCAGACTCAGCCTTTGGATCTCGGAGCGGACCTCTCCCGGGTCCCTCGCCTCGTCCCGCACGTCGCGCACGGCCTGCCTCAGCCGGTCGAGATCCGCGCGGAGCTGGTCGTGCGCGGCGACGAGGTTCCGCGCCGCCTCCGGCCCACCGGCCGCGTACCGCCGGTCCGGGCCGGCGGGCGGCGCCGAGGGGCGGGTCGTCTCGTCCCACGGGCGCTCGGCGGACCGCCGTTCCCCGGGGGGTGCGGTGGCCCGGACCGAGAGCCGGGTGCCGGAATCCCGCGGCGTCCCCGCCTCCGCGCCCGTACGGCTCTGGGCGGATGCGGCCTCCCGCCCGGGGTCGGGTGCCCCTGCCGGGCCGGAACGCGCGGCGGCCACCAGCTCCCGGGTCGCGGGCGCCACCTCGGCGGCGAACCTCTCGATCAGCCCCCGCTCCCGTACGGGCAGGAGGAAGGCGCTCGTTCCGTGTTCGAGGGTCAGCGCGGCCAGCTGCTCGGGCCAGGACCCGGGCGGTCCCGCCGGGAAGCCGTCCCGGCCCGGGGAGAGGTTGTAGAGGCGGCGCACCGCTCCCGGATCGCGGCCCGCCCGCTCCGCCGCCTCGTCGACGGCGCGGTGACCCGCCGCGAGCCGGGCCGGGGGGACATGGGGGACGCTCGGCAGCCACCCGTCCGCCGCCGTACCCACCAGATCCAGCATCCGGGGGCCGATCGCCCCGACCCAGATGTCCATCGGGTGCGCGGGTGCGGGGCCGGAGGCGGCGCCGTCGAGTCCGTAGTGGGTGCCTTCGAGGTGGACCCGTCTGCCCGGTGTCCAGAGCGCCCGGATCACCTCGATCGCCTCCCGGGTGGCCCGGAGCGCTTCCCCCGGGGTGCGGCGGGGGCCGCCGTCGGCGGCGACGGACTCCCAGTAGGCCCCCGCGCCCAGCCCCAGTTCGACCCGGCCGCCGGTGAGGAGGTCCAGGGCGGCGGCGGTGCGGGCCAGCATCGCGGGAGGACGCAGCGGCAGGTTGGCGACATTGGGGAAGACCCGCACCCTGGCGGTGGAGGCGGCGATGACCGCGAGCGTCGCCCAGGCGTCGAGCAGGTCCGGGCGGTAGGGGTGGTCCGGGACGCTGACCAGATCCAGCCCGGCCAGGTCGGCCGTCCGGGCCAGCTCGACCGCGTCCTCGGGGTGTTCGGACACCGGCACCAGGATGGTGCCGAAGAGCAGGTCGTGTCCGTAGTCGGGCATGGGAAGACTCCGTTGCGATGGTCGGTCCGGCCGGACACGGCCGGGTGGGTGCGGGGACTGCGGTCGCGTCAGGTGCCGGACACTTCCCCCGCGGGGGACGCTTCCCCGGCGGCGGGCTTTCCACCGGCGGCGCCGCGCCGCAGTCTCCCCGGACCGGAGAGCGCCGCGACCGCGGCCACCGCCAGTGCGATCGCCGACATCACGAACGCGGTCGTGTAGCCGGACTCTGCGGGCAGTCGGCTGCCGGGCACCGCATGGGAGGCCACCAGGGACGCGGCGATCTGCGCCCCGAGCGACCCGCCGATGGTGCGCATGATGGTGTTGATGCCGGTCGCCTCCCCGGTCCGGCCGCGGTCGACCGCGCTGACGACGAGGTTGGCGAGCGCCGCGAAGGCGAAGCCGACGCCGACGCCGAGCACCGCCGAACCCGCGTACATCGCCGCCGCGTCGGCATGGGCGGTCGCGTAGACGACGAAGCCCGCCATGCCGACGAGGCAGGCCAGCACCAGCGGCAGCTTCCACCCCGCGGCCGCACCGATCCGTCCGGCGAGCGGGCCGGCGATCAGCATGGTCGCCGCCATCGGCACCATGAACAGCCCCGACCCGGTGACGGAGGCGCCGAAACCGTACCCGGCCGAGGAGGGGGTCTGGGCGAGCATCGGAACCAGGGTGAAGGCCCCGTACATCCCGAACCCGATGACGAGAGCCGTGAGATGGCTGGTCAGCACCGCCGGCCGGCGCAGCAGTTCGAGGTCGATCAGCGGCTCGCGCACCCTCGATTCGACGTACGCGAACACCGCGAGGAGCGCGATCGCGGCGACGAACAGGCCGACGATCCGGCCCGACGCCCACCCCCAGGACCTGCCCTGGCTGATGGCGGTCAGCAGGGCCACGATCCCGGCGCTCAGAAGGACGACTCCGGACCAGTCGATGCGGCCGGGGGAGCGGACCGGGGACTCCCGGACGAACGCCACGACGCCCGCGACGCCCGCCACGACGACGACCAGTCCGGTCCAGAAGATCCAGTGCCAGTCCAGTGCGTCGACGATGGGGCCCGGGACGACGAGCCCGACGCCGAAGCCGATACCGAAGGTGGACGAGATCAGACCGATCGCGACGGGCACCCGCTCGCGCGGGAACTGGTCGCGGACGATGCCGAACGCGAGCGGGAAGGCGGCCGATCCGACGCCCTGGACGGCCCGGGCCACGATCAGCAGAGCGAGCGAGCCGGAGAGCGCGGCCAGCAGCGTACCGACGGCGAAGACCGCGAGGCTGGCGACGAGCACACGGCGTTTGCCGAACATGTCTCCCACCCGGCCCAGCAGCGCGGTGGCGACGGAGGCGGTGAGCAGGAAGGAGCTGAGAACCCAGGACACGGACGTCGTGGAGGCCCCGAACTCCCGCTGGAGTTCAGGGAGTACCGGCACGACCATCGTCTGCATCAGCGAGAAGGAGAGCACGGCGAGGAGCAGGGCCGCGAAGGGCGCCGCAGTGCCGTGGGGCGGGGCGTAGGCGGGAGCCTCGGACGCCGGGGCGGGGATGTCGCTCATCGAGCCTCCCCCGGGCGGACCGGGCGGACCGGGCGGACCGGGCGGACCGGAGGTGCCGGGAGCGGGGCGGGGCTGAGGCCGGGCAGGCGAGTTAATATCACCGAGGAATCATTACATGATGTCATTCTTACGTCCAGCAACTGCCCCTGTATCGTGGACACATGAGCGAACAACCCGCGTGCGGGACCGGTGGGGACTCCCCGGAGAAGAGCGCGGCACCCCTGTCCCGGCCGCCCGGCCTCCTCGCGCTGCCCTCCTATCTCGCCAGTCACGTGGCACGCCTCGGGCATGAGGCGCTGGTGGATGCGGTGGGCCAACACGGCCTGCGGCTCCCGCACTTCGCCACCCTCACGGCGCTCGCCGACTTCGGCCCGCTGCCCCAGCACGTGCTGGCGGAACGGCTCGGATTCCAGCGCAGTCATCTGGGGGGCTACCTCGACGCCGTCGAGGAGCGCGGGCTGGTGCGCCGCGAGCGGGACCGGGCCGACCGCCGCCGTCAGCTCGTCGCGCTGACCGGGGAAGGGGCGGACCTCCAGCGCCGGGTGCGGCTCGTCGCCGAGGCGTCCCAGGACGCTTTCCTCGCCGGCCTCACCCCGGACGAACGGGAGACCCTCACCACGCTGCTCCGGCGCGTGCTGGACACCTCGGAGCAGAGCTCGTGAGAGGCGGTACGGCGCTGGGCGCCGGCCGTACGGGCTCCGCGAGCGCGGCCGGTTCGCGCCGCCCCGGTGGGCGTGGCGGGCGGCGCGCGGGGCGCGGGCGGCTCTGGGCGCTCGCGGCCTGCGGGCTCGTGCTCGCCGTACCCGCCGCGTTGCTCGCCGTACGGCTGACGGGACGGGACGCGGGTACGTACCTCGCCGTCCCGATGGTGTTGTTCCCCCACACGGCCGTCCTGGCGCTGCTGGTGCTGGTCCTCACGACCACCGTTCGCGCGTTGCGGTCCTGGGCCGTGGCGGCCGTGGCGCTGCTCCTGATCGTGGCCCAAGTCTGGCTGGTGGCGCCGAGGTTCGTCTCCGACTCCGTCGCCGTCCCGCCGTCGGCCGCCCGCTTGCGGGTGGCGACCCTCAACACCGACGAGGGGGCGGTCGACCTGGCGGCGGTGGTGGAGATGGTCCGAGCCGAGCGGATCGACGTACTCGCCGTGGAGCAGACACCGGCGCGAGGGCTCGACGCGCTCGACCGGGCGGGCCTCGGTGCCCTGCTGCCGTACCACGCGCTGCACCCCGAGTACGACTCCTCGATCTACTCCCGCACCCCGCTGACCGGTGCGGACACCACGGACATCGACACCGTGTGGCCGCAGACCACCGCCGGGGTCACCGTCGGCGGACGCACCGTGCGGCTCGTCGCCGTCCACACCTACTACCCGCTCGGGAATCCCGGGCGGTGGAGCAGGGACATGTACTCCCTCGCCGTTCTGGCACAGGACGACGGACCCGACGCCGTGTTCCTCGGTGACTTCAACGCCACCCTGGACCACGCCCCGATGCGCTCCCTGCTGGCCGCCGGACTCACCGACACCCACGCCGAACTCGGCGAGGGCTGGGCGCCGACCTGGCCCGTCGGCGCGGGGATCGCGCCTCCCCTCGTCCAGCTGGACCACGTGCTGCACGGCTCCGGGCTCGCGGGGGTCTCCGTCCGCGAACGCACCCTGCCGGGGACGGACCACCGGGCCGTCGTCGCGGAGCTCGCGGTCCTCCCGGAACAGGCGGCCGCCCTGCTGACGGGCTGACCCGCCGGATCGCCCCGCCCCGGACCGCCCCACCCGGGGTAGCGCGGGCGGGGCCGCGGCGGTTCACCGGGGAGCCAGGACCCGAACCTGCGATCCGGACAGCTTGGTCCACCAGTGGCGGTAGCGGCTGTAGGCCAGGGGGTCGCGGTCCGCCAGCAGGGTGCTCAGGGAGCGGGCCTCCTCGGCGAGCCCCTCCCAGGCGGCCGGAGTCAGATCGCGGAAAGCCGTCACCTCGACACCGCCGTCGACCGGACGCCACACCCCCGCGACGTAACCGTCGACCAGCACCGTCGGCAGCACGTCACCGTTGATACGGATCACCTCGCGCCGGTACTCCTCGGGGATCACCCGGCTGCGGTCGGCGTACGCCAGCAGAACGCTGTCCCACATCGCCATCAGCCGGGGCGGTGCCGGGACTCCGGCCTCCGGACGGCCAGCCCCGACGACGTCGAACACCACCGTCCCCTCCGGCCCTTCGAGCTGCTCGACGACACCGTCGAGAGCCCGCAGCGCCTCGCGCACCGGCCCCCGCCGCACCATGGCGAACTGCGCCACGTCCGCCACCGACGCGGGCCCGAACGCCTTCAGGAAGCGCAGCACGAGATGGCGCATGGCATCCGGCACGTGTTCCGGTCCCGCCACCGTCGGGCGGGACGGCGCCGCCACGTACGACGCCCTGGCGCCGAACGACCACGGCCCGCCTGCCGGTACGTGCAGCAGGGGAGCGTACGCCCGCAGCCCCCACAACGCCCCGTCCTTCTTCTCCGCACCCACTCGCTCTTCAAGCCACGATTCCAACTCGGCCTTCGTGCGACCCCGTTCCGCGAACTTCAGCAGGTCCGGCACCAGCCGGCCGGCGTCCTGCGGGGTGAGACCCGCCGCCGCGAAGCGGAACCCGAGCCGGGAGGCGTAGAACGTCTGCTGCATCGCCTCGCGCAGGACCCGGTAGTCCTCGGTGTGGACGGCGTGGAGGGTGATCCGCATCAGCGTCGCCTTCACCACACTGCCTTCGTCGAACGCGGCGTCCAGCTCCGCCGGATCGAAGTCCGTGAGCCGGTTCCACAGTGCGACGTACGGTGAGGCGGGCTGCTGCGCCTGGAGGGCGAGCACCCGGCGTACCCCGTTCGCGGCACCCAAGGGCTCCCGTCGCAGCAGCAGTTGGCGGTCCAGGGTCGCCCGGTTCAGTTCGCGCGCGGTGATCTTCATGGCGGGAATTGTGCCGGGTTCCTTCCTCCGGTGCGGGTCACACGGGGCAGATCGACGGTTCGAGGGGCCCGTCGGAGCCCCGGATCGTCACCTGGGAGCCGCCCTGGGCGCCGCCGGATTCCGCGTCGCCCAGGTGCGCCGCCGTGCAGGCGAGCTGAAGGCGGGCGAGGGTGGAGATCTTGGTGACGGAGAAGCCGAGTCGTATCCGGACCTTCGGTCCATCGACGTTCACGCTCAACGCTTCAGCTCCGTCCGGAAGTTCGGACCACATGCCCGCATCCTTCTCCGCCTCGGTCGGTCCGCCGAAGAGCATCGCCAGCGTCTTGTCCGGGCCGGGGCGGCTCACCTGCCCGCCCACGACGGCCACCCGCCGCGTCACCGGCAGTACCGTGGGCGGGGAAGCCGGGCCGATGAAGTACAGCACGGTCACCGGGGAGCCTGCCGGGGCGAGCCGGACGGTCGCCGGATCGCCGACCTCGACCACGTCGGTGGGGCGGATGCCGCATCCCGTGGCCAGGGCGGCGAGGGCCGCGGATACGGCCAAGGCCCCCAGCGGACCCCTCATCGCGCCCCCCTCGGCAGTTCCACGGTGAACACGGCACCCCCGTCGGGCCCGTTGGCGCCTTCGACGGTGCCGCCGTGCAACCGTACGTTCTCCCGCGTGATGGCCAGGCCCAGACCACTGCCCCTGGACCGGGTCCGAGCCGCGTCGGCCTTGTAGAACCGGTCGAAGATGTGGGGAAGGACCTCGGGCGCGATGCCCGCACCGCCGTCCGCCACCTCCAGCACCAGCAACGGCGTGCCGTCCCGTTCTTCCGGACGCAATCGCACGGTGACCGGTTCCCCGCCGTGCCGAAGGGCGTTGCCCACGAGGTTGGCGACGATCACGTCGAAGCGGCGAGGATCCAGCACCGCCCGCATGCCATCCGGGAGTTCGGTGGCGACGCGATCCTCCCAACGTCGTACCTGCAAGGTCTTGCGGACGGCCTCGGCGACGTCCAGCTCGTCGGTGTGCAGGTCCGCCGCACCTGCGTCGAAGCGTGAGATCTCCATCAAGTCATCGACCAGGGTGGCGAGTTTGCCGGTCTCCGTGCTGATCAGCCGGACCGCCGCCGCGGTGTCCGCGTTCAGCTGCGCGGCCTCCTCATCCAGGATCTCGGTGACGGCCAGCATCCCCGCGAGCGGGGTGCGCAGCTCGTGGGAGACGTCGGACGCGAAGCGCCGGGCCCGCTCCTCGGCCTGCCGGAGCTCGGTGACCGAGCTCTGGAGCTGGGTGGCGGACTCGTTGAAAGTCCTTGCCAGTTGCGCGAGTTCGTCGGATCCCTGCACGACGATACGGGTGCCGAGTTCGCCCCGCCCGATGCCCGCGGCCGCCCGGCGCAGATCGCGTACGGGGCGTACCACGCTGCGGGCCGCAAGCAGCGCCGGGACCACCGCCACGAGGAGGGCGGGCAGGGCACCGTTGCGGGCGGCCGTGACCATGGCCGCGATGTTGGCCTCCTCCGGCGCCAGCGGCATCACCGCGTACATCACGAGCCCGGTGCGGTGGCGACCGTCGCCCGTGTCGAACATGACGGGCATGCCTATGGTCAGCCACGCGCGGTCGTCGCGGACCACCCGCTGGAACGAGGCGTGCGCGTTCTCCCGGGCGGCCTCGCGCAGCCCGTCGGTGAGGATCTGCGAGGTGGGCCGGTCGGAGGAGGAGACCCGCAGGTCCGCGTACTCGGCGAAGACGATCCAGGTGTGCGGCTTGCCCTCCCTGGCGAGGGTCTCGCAGAGTGAGCGCAGCCGCTGGGCGTTCAGCGGGAGCGCCGGATCGAGCGCCGCCACCCGGTCGCGGAACTGCCCGACCGCCGTGTCCTGGGCCTGCTCCAGCACCGCCGAGCGCGCCTCCCGATAGGTGAGGGCCGCGGTCGCGGCCGCGCTGATCGCGGCCACCAGCAGGAACGCGGCGACCAGGCGGGTGCGCAGGCCGAGATGGGGACTCAGCAGTCTCACGAGAGCGGCCCGAAACGATAGCCGAAGCCGCGCACGGTCTGGATGTACCGGGGGCTGCGGGCCTCGTCCCCTATCTTCTGGCGCAGCCTGCGCACGCAGGCGTCGACCAGCCGCGCGTCACCGTAGAAGCTGTGTTCCCAGACGTATTCGAGGAGTTGCTGTCTGCTGAACACCTGCTCCGGCGAGGCCGACAGATGGAGCAGCAGCTTGAGCTCCGAGGGGGCGAGCAGCACCCGTTCGCCTGCCCTGGTGACGGTGAGACCGGCCCGGTCCACGGCCAGATCGCCGTGGAACTCGGTGCCGCCGGGGCCCGCCGGTGCGCCGAGCCGGCGCAGGACGGCCCGGATGCGCGCCTCGATGACCTCGGTGCGGGCGGGTTTGACGATGTAGTCGTCCGCTCCCGCCTCCAGTCCGACGACGACGTCGAAATCGTCACCACGCGCCGTGAGCATGATGATCGGCAACTGGCTCGATTCGCGGATGCGCCGGCAGACCTGCACGCCGTTGATGCCGGGAAGCATCAGGTCGAGGAGCACCAGATCGGGACGGAAGGAGGCGAGCGCCTCCAGCCCGGCCTCCCCGGTCCCGGCGGCCAGGAGTTCGTGTCCCCGGCGGCGGAGCCCCAGTTCGACCCCTTCGCGTACGGAGGGGTCGTCTTCGATCAAGAGCACACGTGGCATGGTGCGAGTATCCCAACGATCATGGTCGAGGCCGGCCCGAAGCGTGTCGCGGACGCGTGCGGAGGGCCGAAGTGCTGTGGGTGTACGAGGTTTCCGCGGGGAGGACGTCCGCCCCGCCTCCTGCGGACCCTTTCCTACCCGCGCAGCCGGGCCCGCGCGGAGGAGAGCAGCGCGCCGGTCTCCCGCAGGCGCAGCGGGCGGGCCAGCAGGGCGATCACCGATGACAGGACCGCCGTTCCGGCCAGGGCGGCCACCGGATCGCCGGCTCCGGCGCACGCCCGGGCCGCGGTGAAGGCCAGCGCCGAGGCGGGCAGGCAGGCCGCGATCAGCCGCAGGTGTGCCCACAACACCGGTGATCGCCAGAGCGCTCGGGGGCGTGAGGCCGGTCCGGTCAGCCTTCGGTGCAGGACGTGTCCGGTGACGGCGAAGCCCGCGAAGAGGGCCAGGGTGTACGCCCCGGCCATGCCGGTGACCGCCCAGCGCGCCGGCAGCACCAGATAAGCGGTTCCGGAGAGGCCCGCGTTGAGCCCGGCGATCACCAGATTGAGCAGGAACGGCATACGGGTGTCGCCGAGGGCGTAGAACCCCCGGGAGAGCACGTACTGCCCGGAGAAGGCGATCAGACCCGGTGCGAAGGCCCTCAGCATCCCCGCCATCACGGTCACGTCGGCGCCGCTCGTACGGCCGTACCCGAAGACCGAACCCATCACCCAAGGGGCCAGCGCGAACAGGGCGAAGGCCGCCGGAACCACCACCGCTGCCGAGGTGCGCAGCGCGTACGAGAGATCCCGGCGCACCCCTGCGAGGTCTCTCTCCGCCGCGGCCCTGCTCATCCGCGGCATCAGGGCGGTGACCAGCGAAACGGTCACGATCCCCTGCGGCACCACCCAGAGCAGATAGGCGTTGCTGTACGCGGTGTAGCCGGCACCCCCCGACACCCCCTGATCCACCGCGTGTTCGCCGGTGAGGGTGGAGAGCCGGGTCACCAGCCAGTACGCGGCCTGGTTCGTCAGGACCAGCATCACCAGCCACCCGGCCGCCCGCAACGGCCGGGTGAGTCCACTGCCACGCCAGTCGAACCGCGGCCGCCAGCGGAACCCGGCCGCCCGCAGCACCGGTATCAGGGCCAGCGTCTGCACGACGATCCCGGCGGTGGTGCCCCAGCCGAGCCATCGCGTCTGTGCCGCGCCCGGATCGCCGCCCGCGCCGGCCGCGAAGCCGAGATACAGCCCGAAGACGGCGATCACCACAAGGTTGTTGAGTACCGGCGCCCACATCATGGCGCCGAACCTGCCCCGAGCGTTGAGCACTTGGCCCAGGAGGGTGAAGAGCCCGTAGAAGAGGATCTGGGGCAGGCAGCAACGCGCGAGGGTGATCGTGAGTTCCGCCTGCTCGCCCGAGTAGTCGGTGTAGGCGGCGACGATCTGCGGAGCCCCGACGACGGCGACGGCGGTGAGCACGACCAGGCCCGCCGTGCAGACGGTGAGGAGCCGCTGGGTGTACGCGACGCCCTCGTCCGCGTGTTCCCGGGCCGCCCGCACGAGTTCGGGCACGAACACGGCGTTGAGCGCGCCACCGATGAGCAGGATGTAGAGGATGTTGGGCACGGTGTTGGCGACCGTGTAGCCGTCGGCCCGCAGACCGGTCCCGAGCGCGGCGACGACGACCGCCGAGCGTATGAACCCGGTGGCCCGGGAGACCACCGAGCCGGCCGCCATCACGGCCCCGCTGCGCAGCGCCGACCCGGCCTTCCTCCGCGTGCCCCGCTCCGGCTCCGCACCGGACCCTTCGGTGTCCGCCGGCCCGTCCGCCGCGACCTGTCCGGTCGCCTCCCCCGGGGTCACCGGTGCGCCAGATAGGCGTGGAACGCCCGGTACAGAGTGTTGTTGGCCGCGCCGCCCACCGATGTCTCCCATTCGCCGAGGGTCTCGACCACCTGTCCGCCGGTGCCCAGCTTCCAGCGCAGCAGGCCGAAGGCACGGTCCTCGGGGTCGAGGGTGGAGGGTACCCCGCGCATGTCGTAGACCGCGGCGCCCCGGTCGAGGGCCTCCACCATCATCCGCCACTGGAGCGCGTTGCTCGGGCGCACCTCCCGGCGGTGGTCGGCGGACGCGCCTGTCTGGTACCACACCCGGCCAGGAGCGCTGATCATGGTGTGCGCGGCGAGTATCTCCCCGTCGTGGACGGCGAGGAGAAGCCGCATCCGCCCCGGGCTCTCCGCGTTGAGCACGGCGTACTGGCGCTGGTAGTACGCGAGGGAGCGGCCGAGCCGGAAACTGTCCCGCTCCTCGGTGATTTGCAACAGCCGGTGGAATGCGGGGAGTTGTCCGGCGTCTCCGGCGACGACGCGCACACCGGCCTTCCGCGCCCTGCGGATGTTGCGGCGCCACTCCTGATTGAGGCCCGACCAGAGCTGGTCCTGCGTGCGACCGGCGAGCGGCACCCTGAAGACGTGGCGGGGCTGCGCGTCCGCGTCGCCCCCGGAGCCGCCGTCCCCGCCGCACCGCCGCCATCCCCGCGCGCGCAGCCGTTCGGCGACCGCCGTGCCGAGCGGGTCCACCTCGTCGGCGAGCACGTCACCGATCCTCCGGCCCGGTCCCGTCGCCGCCTTGAGCCGTGCGGCGTCCCAGCGGCGGTAGTCGGGGGAGGGCCCGATCCGCACGGCGAAGGCGCCCGCCTTCCGCAGATGCGCCATGAGCGGATCCAGCCAGCGGTCGATCTCCGGGTCCGCCCAGTCCGCCACCGGGCCCTCCGGCACGTAGGCGAAGTACTTCCGGGTCCCGGGGAACTGCCGGTAGAGGATCAGCGCGCTGCCCGCCGGACTCCCGTCGTCGTGGTGCCAGCCGACGGTCTCCGACCGCCAGCCGTCCTTCACTCCGGCCCACGACGGGTACTGGAGGAAGCTCGCGCCGGGGTGGGCCGACAACCACGCCCGATGGGCTTCGGCGGTGATCCGGCCCGTCCGCAGGCCCCTCTGTCCCTCGTGGCCACCGGCCACCTGCAGTGCTGACATCCCCGTCTCCCCGTTCTGCCGGGCCGACCGCTCGGCCGGTCCGCAGACGGATGGTGGCGACGGCCCGTGACGGAGCCGCGCGGTCCATGTGACCGGACGATGACCGTTCCGCTCCGGTCCCTGTCACGGAGGGCGTTCACCCTTTTTGCCCTGGTGTGCGGGTCCTATGGTCCCGTCATGCCACTCCACCGAGACACCCCCGCCCGTAAGGCCGCCGCGACGACTCCACCGAACCCGCGCGGGGACGGCGCCGACCGGCCAGGCCGCAGGGCCCGGTTCACCCTGGTGGCCGGGACAGCGGTCCTGGGCGCCACCCTGACCGCCTGCTCCGGCAGCGCCTCGGCCTCCGGACCGGCCAGCGGCCCCTCCGCCGGGGGCGGCACGCACCGCACGGAGCGCACCGACGTGTCGGTCGGTCTCCGGGGCGACGGAGCTCCCGCCGGCGCACCCGTCACGGTGACCCTCGCCGACGGCACCCTGCGCGCCGTCGAGGTCGCCGACGACTCCGGCGGAACCCTCGACGGCCGGATATCCGCGGACGGCCGCACCTGGACCTCCGACCGCCCCGCCGCCCCCGGCACCGGATACCGCGTGACGGCGACGGACACCCGGGGCGGCACGGACACCGAGGAGTTCACCACGGCGAAGGCGGACCTGGTCAACAAACTCACCCTCGCCCCGGGCAAGAACGTCACCGTCGGCATCGCGCAGCCACTGTCGGTCGTCTTCGACAACCCGGTGAAGAACAAGGCAGCCGTGGAGAAGGCCCTCAAGGTCACCACCTCGAACCACACCGAGGGCTCCTGGGGCTGGCTGCGCGACTACTCCGGCAAGGACCGCGTCGACTGGCGGCCGAAGGAGTACTGGAAGCCCGGCACCAGGATCACCCTGGACGCCGGTCTCAACGGCACCGACTCGGGGCCCGGTGGCGGGTTCTTCGTACGCGACTACGCCATGTCCTTCACCGTCGGCCGAGCGCAGGTGGTCAAGGTCGACCTCGACCGCCACCGGCTCGCGCTCGTCCGGGACGGCAGCACCGTCATGGACATACCCGTCTCCGGAGGCACCCCCGGCGGAGACAAGGCGTCCTGGCGCGGTACCGCCGTACTGATGGCGAAGGAGGGCACCATCAACATGCGCTCCGAGACGGTCGGCCTGGGCGACGCCTACGACAAGATGGTCGACTCGTCGATGCGGCTCACCTGGTCGGGCATGTACGCCCACGCCGCGCCGTGGAACGCCGCGTACTTCGGCGTCGCGAACCACAGCTCGGGCTGCGTGGGCATGAGCGACGCGAACGCCGCCGAACTCTACGCGAAGACCCAGGTGGGAGACCCCTTCGAGATCACCGGCGCGGACACCAAGGGCGTGATCGCGGAAGGCAACGGCTACGGCGCGTGGAACGTGTCCTGGACCGACTGGCAGACCAGGAGCGCGCTGGACTGAGAGGGAGGGACCGGCCGACGGGCGACGGCGCGCGACCGTCGCCCGCCCCTCATTCGGCGATCCCGTGGGTAAACACCCTTCGGGCCAGCGCGACTCGGGGCTCGGCCAGTTCGGCGTCGATCCGCTGCTCGCGGGCTTCGTCGGTGAGCACCGCCGCCCCGGTGGGGCCGCCCGACTGCAGACAAGCCCGGCGCAGATGGGTCGGCGGGTGGGTCGTGTCGGTGCTGTGGCCCCGGACGACGCTCACCCGCCGCAGGCGCTCGTACTCGGGCGACGGTATCGACTCCACGTATGCCGCGAGACTCTCCCACAGGCCTGCCCACGGCTGCTGTGGGGCGGAGGCGCCGCGGCGGGCGGCCTGGCGGGCGTCGACCTCACGGCGCAGAGCGCGCTCCGCCGACTCCAGCACCAGAAGACGGTCCGTCAGCTGTACGGCGGCCGCGGAGGAACCGACGTGGGCGGCCATCCTGTCCGCGAGGTACTCGGCCCTCTGGGACGCGCGCAGCGTCAGCCGGTCCAGTGTGCCCAGGACCCCCCTCAACACCACCCGGGGAAGCATGGTCAGCGCGTTGGACACCATCTCGATCATGTCCGGACGGTGCACCGGTTCGGTGTAGTAGTACAGAGCGGAGAGGGCTCTCAGCGCGCTTCCCAGAACCACCCCGCGCCGGGTGTCGCCGTTGCCGAAGTGGCCGAGCTCGTGGCCCAGCAGGGCGAGGCGTTCCTGAGGAGGGAGGATCTCCCAGAGCGGCAGACCGATCGTGAGCAGGCGTCCGCCCCGCAGGCCGTAGGCCGTCACGCTCGCGTTGAACCCGGTGTTGAGGACGACCACGTCCACGCCCCGGGTGCCCGTGGCCGCGCCCACCTCGTCGATGGTCGCGAACAGTTCGGGCGCCTGCGCGCGACGGAGCACGGGATCACCGTCGGGCAGTCGGCGGTAGCGCGGCAGCAGGGTCGCCGCCACCGCGAGCAGCAGAACACCCAGCGCCATCAACGGGGTTGCCCAGCCCCTCACCAGGAGGCAGACCCCGCCGACCACCAGCGCCAGAGTGAAGGCGTGCACCGTGAGGGCCAAGGCGAACGCCGCCACCGCGGAGGCGCTGCGGTGCGGGTCCGGGGTCGCGCCGCCCGTCATCTCGGCGAGCAGGGACTGTCCGTGCCGCTCCGTCAGCTCCTTCCGGCGGCGCTCCAGGCGCCCGAGCCTCTCCTCCGGCGGGTTCGGGTCGACGTTCCAGTCGCACCGCTCGCACCAGGTGACGAACCGGTCGTCCGTCTCGATGTCCGATCCGCACCGCGGGCACGTACGTACGGTTGTTCCGGCCCTGTCCACCGTGTTCCCCCCGGCAGCGTCCACAGGGCTCTTCGCCCCGGCCCCTCCCCAGGGACCCCAACTGCCTCTTCGCGCACAGCCGATCACATCGCGGCGGCCGGGGCAACGCGGAATCCGCGGGGCCCGAGGGCGTTTCGCCGCCTCTCGGGCCCCACCGCGGTGATCAGCCCTTCGGCGTACGCAGCCCGAGGTGGTCGCGGAGCGTCGTCCCCTCGTACTCCGTACGGAACACGCCCTGCTCCTGGAGGAGCGGTACCACCGTGTCGGCGAACTCGTCCAGGCCGCCGGGCACCAGGTGCGGGGCGAGGATGAAGCCGTCGGACACCTCGCTCTGCACCGAGTCGTTGATGGCCCGCGCGACCGTCGAGGGCGAGCCGATGAAGGTCTGCCGGGCACTGGTCTCGATCACCAGATCCCGGATGGACAGGCCCTCCGCCTTAGCCCGCTGCCGCCACTCGGCCGCGGTCGCCAGCGGATCGCGGACCATCCGCACACTCGCCCGGCCCCGGGTCACCGTGTGCTCACCGGTGTCGGGGTCGACGTCGGGCAGCGGCCCGTCCGGGTCGTAACCGGACAGGTCCCGGTTCCACACGTGCTCCAGGAACTTGATCGCGGTCTGGCCGCTGACCTGACTGCGCCGCACCTCGTGCGCACGCTCCTCCGCCTCGGCGTCCGTGTCGCCCAGGACGAAGGTGGCCGCGGGCAGGATCAACAGGTCCTCCCGCTCGCGCCCGTGGCGGGCGAGCCGGCCCTTGACGTCCCTGTAGAAGGCGCGCCCCGGCTCCGGGGAGGAATGCCGGCTGAAGATGGCGTCCGCGGTGGCCGCCGCGAACTCCCGGCCCTGGTCGGAGTCGCCGGCCTGGAAGATCACCGGGCGCCCCTGCGGGGAGCGCGGCACGTCGAAGCGGCCCGCTATGTCGAAGTGCTGGTCGCGGTGGGCGAACGTACCGGCGTCCGCGCTGCGCAGGAACTGCCCGCTCTCCGCGTCCGCGAGGACCTCGTCCTCGGCCCAGGAGTCGAACAGCTCCCAGGCGGTCCGCAGGAACTGCTCGGCGCGGGTGTAGCGGTCCTCCTCCGCGAGGAAGCCGCCGCGGCGGAAGTTCTCGCCGGTGAACGCGTCCCAGGAGGTGACGACGTTCCATGCCGCACGGCCCGCCGAGAGGTGGTCCAGGGAGGCGAACTGCCGTGCCACCTCGTACGGTTCGTTGAAAGTGGAGTTGATCGTCCCGGCCAGGCCGATCCGTTCGGTGACCGCCGCAAGCGCGGCGAGGATGCCGAAGGTATCCGGGCGGCCCACCACGTCCAGGTCGTAGATCGCACCGCCCTGCTCGCGCAGCCGCAGCCCCTCGGCCAGGAACAGGAAGTCGAACTTGGCCCGCTCCGCGGTGCGCGCGAAGTGGCTGAACGAGGCGAAGTCGATCTGGCTGCCGGCCTCGGGGTCGGACCAGACCGTGGTGTTGTTGACCCCGGGGAAGTGGGCCGCGAGGTGGATCTGCTTCAGGTTGTCGCTCATGACTGTCCTCCGGCCCGGACCCGGGCGTAACGGTTGGCGGGACGCGAGAGGCCGAGGAGGCCGCGCAGCGAGTCGGCTTCGTACGCGCGGCGGAACGCGTCACGGCTCTGGAGCTCGGGCACCAGCCCCCGGCTGATGGCCGGCAGGTCGTGGGCCGCGACCGCCGGGCGGAGCCGGAACCCGCTCAGGCCCGCCCGCTGCCAGTCCAGCAGCAGATCGGCGAGCTCGGCGGGGGTGCCGGTGAAGATTTCGGCGTCGCTCGTCAGCGGAGCGCCCGCCACGTCGTCGAGGCGGCGGCGGCGTTCCTCCGCCCTGCCGGCCGTCTCGTCCAGGAAGACCACCAGATCCCCGAAGACGTGGACGGTCTCCCCGCCCCGTCCGGCCGCCTCCTGGGCGGCCCGGATCTCCTCGGTCGCCGCCCGCGCATCGGCGGCGTCGTGCGGGGTGACGTAACCGACGTCGGTGGACCCGGCCACCAGCTCGTACGGAAGGCTCGCGTGGGCCAGCGAGGTCACCAGCGGCTGCCCCTGCGGCGAACGCGGGGTGATCGAGGGGCCCTTGACGCTGAAGTACTTGGACTCGAAATCGATGTAGTGCAGCTTCTCGCGGTCGATGAACCGGCCGGTGGCGGCGTCGCGTATCTCCGCGTCGTCCTCCCAGCTGTCCCAGAGCCTGCGGAGCACCTCGACGTAGTCGGCGGCCTCGGCGAACAGCTCGCGCACCAGCACCTGCGTCTCGGGCAGCAGATAGTCCTGCGGACGGAACGGCGGCAGGTCCCGGCGGCCGAAGTGGGCAGCCTCGTGCGGCGAGGCGGAGACCTTGACCCGGACCCCGGCACGGCCACCGCTCACGAAGTCCAGCGTCGCGATGGCCTTCGCCAGGTGGAACGGCTCGGTGTGGGTGGCCACCACGCTCGGCACCAGCCCGACGTTCCGGGTCAGCGGCGCCACCCGGGAGGCGATCAGCACCGCGTCGAGACGGCCGCGCACCTGGTCGGTGCGCCGGTCGTCGGCGGCCGGGTCGGTGGACTGGAGGGACAGCGCGTCCTCGAAGGTGACGAAGTCGAGAAGGCCGAGCTCCGCCTCCCGCACGGCGTCCAGCCAGTAGCCGGCGGAGAAGAGCTCGGAGGCGCGGGCCCCCGGCTCGCGCCAGGACGCGGGGTGCCAGCCCGTGCCGTCGAGGGCCACGGCGAGATGGAGGGGTTCCGGGGGTGAGGAGGGGGACTGCGACATGGCGGGGAAGTGCCTTTCCTGATCGGCTGTGGAGTACGGGGAGACGCGGCCGGTCCGCTCCGGGGTCAGCTGTTCCCAGCGGGGTCACCGCCGGGGACGCGGACGACGGCGAAGAGATTGCGCCGGCGCAGGGCGAAGCCCATCGAGAGATAGAGGCGGATGGCGTTCTCGTTGGTGGCCGCCGCGTGCAGGAACGGAATGTCCCCCCGGTCCCGGATGCCGTCGGCCACATGGCGGACCAGCCGGGTGGCGAGGCCCTCGCCGCGGTGCTCGGCGTCCGTGCAGACCGCGCTGATCTCGGTGTGGCCCGGGGGCCGCAGCCGCTCCCCGGCCATCGCCACCAGCTTTCCGCCGCGCCGGATCCCCCAGTACGCGCCCAGCTCGATGGTGCGCGGGAGGAACGGCCCCGGCCTGTTCCGCCCCACCAGGTCCAGCATCTCGGGGACGTCGGCCGTGGTCAGCCGGACGGCTTCCGGATCGGAGCGCGTGACCAGGGTGTCCGCGACGAGCTGCACACCCCCCGCCTCCTCCACGGTCTCCCAGTGGTCCGGCACGCTGCGGATCCCGGTCACCGCCGTCCGCGCGCCGGGCCCGAGCAGCGCCGCCAGATCGTCCCAGGCACGCGGGTCCGAGGAGTCGCTCAGCGCCACGAAGGGAGCGACGTCGGTCTGGTAGCGGGCGGCGGAGCCGACGATCTCCGCGAAGCGGCGGTGCGCTCCGGTCAGGGCCGCCCAGGCGGCGTTGTCCAGCACGTGCGGTTCGGACCGCGTGGGCAGGGAGGAAACGGGGTCGGTCCTGGGGAGGGAGTGCGGTGGCTGGACATCGGTGGACATGTGAGGCCGTTCTTCCTTCGGTGGGACCGTGCCGTTTTCCGGCACGGTGGGCGGGGCGGGCCGGGTCAGCCGGCGGTGGCGGGCAGAGGGCGCCCGAGGGCGAAGCGCCGGGCCCCCGGCCGGCCCTCGACCAGGTCCGCCGCCAGCTCGCCGATGGCGGGGGCGAACTTGAACCCATGACCCGAGAAGCCGGCGAGCACCGTCACCGGGCCCCGCCGGTCGACCACGAAGTCGTGGTCGGGGGTGGACGTGTAGAGACAGGTGACCGGCTCGGGAACGGCCGGGTCCAGACCGGGCAGCCAGGCACGTACGTACGCTTCCAGCCGCTCGACCGCCACCGGATCGGGGGTGCGGTCCCGGTCGTCGGGGTCGACGACCGGCCCGACCGCGTGGAACCCGACCTTGACGCCGTCCGCGCTGCCGAGTCCGTACACTCCTCCCGGCTCGTCGAACCCGGCGCCGGGATGGTGCACGAAGGCCGGCCACTCCAGCGCACCGTCCACCGCGAAGTGCAGCGGCTGCTCCTGGGTGACCCGCAGCGGCGGCAGCCCGTCCACCAGGCCGGGCAGCACGGACGGCGACCAGCCGCCGACCGCGACCACGGCCGCGTCCGCGACGACAGGGCCGCCCCGGTCGGTCTCGACGGCGACCCCGCTCCCCGTCGGGCGCAGGCCGCGCACCGGCACCCCGTGCCGGACGTCCGCGCCGAGGTCCGACGCCGCCGCGAGCAGCGCCGCCACGGCGGCGTCGGCGTGCAGCCGCCCGCCCTCCGCGTGGTGCAGCACGGTCGTGTCGGCGCGCAGCCCGGGCCAGCGCTCGGCCGCTTCCGCCGGGCTGAGCACCAGTCCCGGACGGCCCGCCGCCGCCAGCGTGGCGGCGAGCTCCCCGACGGCCCGGGGCGACCCGTGGTCGACCGCCCCGGTGACCTTCAGCACCGGCCGGCCGGACTCCTCCTCCAGCCGCCGCCACAGCGGCAGCGCCCGCAGGGCGAGCCCGACGTACCAGGGATCGGCGTACGTCAGGCGGAAGATACGAGAACTGCCGTGCGAACTTCCCCGGTCGTGGCCTGGCCCGAACCGCTCCAGCACGGTGACCCGGTGGCCGCGTGCCGCCAGCCGCCAGGCCGCCGCGGCGCCCATGACTCCGCCGCCGACGATCACCACGCTGGGTGCCATGACGGGTCTTCCTCTCTGCTGTCGTGCGTGCGACCGCACCCCGGCCGGGCCGGGGTGCGGTCCCGGTGGATCAGGAGTTGGTGATCGGCAGGCCCGGCGGGTTGACCTCCGCCTTCTGCACGGCCTCGTCCTTGAGGTTCCACGCCTCCAGCCACTTCGCGTACTGGCCGTGCTCGATCAGGTAGTTGATGGCGTCCGCGAGCGGCTTCGCGAGCCCGCTGTCCTTCTTCGCCGTGGCGCAGATGAGCCCCTGGAGCGAAGCCCCGGCACCCGAGTACGTACCGCCGCTGGTGGTGGCCTGCGGAGTGCTCGCGGACTGGGTGATGTGGTAGGCGATGGCCGGGTTCGGGCCGAAGTACCCGTCGATCTTCTTGGCGTTCAGCGCCAGATAGGCGCTGTTGTTGTCCGCGAAGTACTTGACGTCGAGCTTCTTGCCTTCGGCCTTCAGCTTGTCCCGCCACTCCAGCAGGATCTTCTCCTGGTTGGTGCCGGAGCCCACCGCGATGGTCTTGCCCGCCAGGTTCTTGTAGTCGCCGCCGAAGTCCCAGGCCGCTTCCTTGCTCACCTCGAACCCGAGGTTGTCCTGGCGGTAGCAGGCGAACTCGTACTTCTTCTTGCGCTCCTCGGTGTCCGTGATGTTGGAGAAGCCGGCCTCGGTGCGCCCGCTGTCGAGTCCCACGAACAGGTTCTCCCAGGTCGCGTTCTTCGGCTCGGCCTTCAGGCCGAAGACGGCGGCGACCAGGCGGGCGAGGTCGGGCTCGGAGCCGGTGACCGTCTTCTGGTCGTCGCCGACGTAGCCGAGCGGCGGGGATCCGGCGGGGAGCATGCCCAGGCCGATGGTGAACTTCCCGTCCTCGGTGACGGACTTGGGCAGCTGGGCGCGGATCGAGGCGACCTCGGGGACGTCCAGCGTGATCTCCTTGGCGGCCCCGTTCGAGGCGGCGCCGATGACGACCGATCCCTTGGCGGCGGACGAAGCGCCGGCGGAGTCCTCGGTGTCGCTGTCACCGCAGGCGCTGAGCCCGGCGGCGAGGGCCAGGACGGTGCCGGCGGTGGCGAGGGTGGACAGGCGGGATCTGCGGCGGGACATGTCGGTTCCTTGAGGGTGATGGAGCACAGGTGAGAGGACGTGTGGGGGAGGAGAGCCAGGCCGAACAGGCTGGCTCCGACAGGTGGCTGACTGGCTATCAGGTGCGGGTGCGGTGAGTCAGAGGACCTTGCCGAGGAACTCCCTGGTGCGGGCCTCGCGCGGGTTGTCCAGCACGTCGGAGGGCTTCCCCTGCTCGACGATCACGCCCTGGTCCAGGAAGACGACCTGGTCGGCGACCTCGCGGGCGAACCCGATCTCGTGGGTCACCACGATCAGCGTCGTGCCCCCGGTCGCCAACTCCTTGATGACGGACAGGACTTCGCCGACCAGTTCCGGGTCGAGCGCCGAGGTCGGCTCGTCGAAGAGGATCACTCCGGGTTCCAGGGCGAGCGCCCTGGCGATGGCGACCCGCTGCTGCTGGCCCCCGGACAGCTGACGGGGATAGCTGTCCGCCTTGTCCGCCAGCCCCACCCGGTCGAGCAGGGCACGGGCCAGCTCGCGGGCGCCGTCGCGGTCGGCGAGGCCGATGGCGGTGGGCGCGGCGGCCACGTTCTCCAGCACCGTGAGGTTCGGGAACAGGTTGAAGTTCTGGAAGACGAAACCGATCCGGCTGCGCTGCGCCCGGATGGTGCGCTCGGGCAGTTCCTTCAGCCGGCCGCGGTGGTGCCGTACCCCGATCGGCTCGCCGCCGACCGTCACATGGCCGATGTCCAGCTTCTCCAGGTGGTTCACCGCACGCAACAGCGTCGACTTGCCGGACCCGGAGGGCCCGAGAATCACCGTCACCGATCCCGGCTCGACCGTCAGATCGATACCGCGCAGGACCTGGTGCTCACCGAACCACTTGTGGGCCTGGTGGATCTCCACCGCCACCGGCTCCGCGCGGACGGGGCTCTTCGTGCTCTGCGGGGCGATGACGCTCATATGCTCGATCCGATCGCGATCCTGGAGCGGGCGGTGCGGACACCGGCCCGGAGCTTCTGCAACGGTGTCGGGGGTACGGTGCGCAGCGCACCTCGCGAGTAGTGGCGCTCCACGTAGAACTGGATCACCGAGATGACGCTGGTGAGGATGACGTACCAGAGGGTCGCCACCAGCAGCAGCGGGACGATGTCCCCGGAGTAGGTGGAACCGAGGCTCTGGACGGTGCCGAACAGATCGAGCAGCGAGACGTAGAAGACCAGCGAGGTGCCCTTGACCAGGCCGATGAGCTGGTTGACGTAGGAAGGCACGATCACCCGGAGCGCCTGGGGGAAGACGATGCGGCGGAACTGGTATCCGCGCGGCAGCCCGAGCGCCGAGGCCGCCTCGTGCTGGCCCTGGTCCACCGAGAGCACACCGGACCTGACCACCTCGGCCGCGTACGCGGCTTCGTTGAGGCTGAGGCCGACCACGGCGACGGTCATGTCGGTGGCGAGCCGGGACTCGTCGAACTCGAAGAAGGCCGGCCCGAACGGAACCCCGAGACTCAATGTCTGGTACAGCGCGCTGAAGTTGTAGAGGAACAGGAGCACGACGATCAGCGGGACCGAGCGCAGCAGCCAGATGTAGACCCAGGAGACCGACCGCAGCACCGGATTGGGCGACAGCCGTCCCAACGCGAGGATCACTCCGCCGATCAGGCCGAACACCGCGCTGAGGGCGGCGACTTCGAGCGTGATCAGCAGACCGTCGAGCACCACCGGGCGGAAGAACCAGTACGAGAACCTGCTCCACTGGTAGAACGGGTTGCTCACCAGCCCGTGGGCGAACTGGGCCACCAGGACGACGACCACCGCGGTGAGTACCCACCGCCACGGGTGGCGGAGCGGCAGCACCCGCTCGGCCGCCAGCCGCGGATCGTGTGCCGAGGCGGCGCGGGCGGCGGCCTTCGGGGCCGGGGGCTCGCCGGGCGGGGCGGAGGGAGAGCCGGCGGTGACCGGATCTTCCGGGGGCGCGGACGTCTCGGGCATGGGTGCTCCAGCGGTCAAAGGGTGGCCGGGCGGCGCGCGGTACGCGGTCGGGCCGGGTCGGGAACCCCGGCCGGAGTCCGGGCAGGGGTGCGGGGGAACGCGAGACGGGCGGGGCGGACGTGGTCCGGCCGGTCAGCAGCCGCAGTGCGGTGCGCAGGCCGGCAGCCCGCAGGTACACGAGCGGCAGGCACCGCACTCGTGCGACGGCGTACGCGAGGAGGAGAGCGACAGCGTGGCGGACGGCGCGGCGGAGCGGAGGCGGCGGACGCCTGCCGTCCTCTCCGGTGCGCTCTCCATGCTGGTCATCCTGGTCTCTCTGCCGCAGTGAGCGAGCCGCTGGGACACGCTCGGTGGAACGGGCGGTCCACGGGATCGTGGCCGCCGGACCGCCGGGGAATCACCGGGCCGGTCCGGCGTCAGTTAACCCATGCGAGGGAGAAGGCGTCAATATGATCCGAAGTCGTGTGAACAGGTGTAAGGAGTCGGCCCCACCGGCCTGAGTTGACCCGCTTACACCGCCTTGACCAGCGGAAACATCATCAGAGGGGTGGCTGGTCGCGGCGTCCGGACCGGTGCCGGACGCCGCGACGGGCGGCGTTCATTTCGTGATCCTGTAACACGGGCTTCATGTCCGGTCATATGTCGACCACGGTGACCGGAGCACCTCCCTGCGTGCGACGCCGGAACGTGCGCTCACGTCCACCTCCTGGCCACCGCCCTCTCCACCGCCCCGAGGACCGCGTCCGTCGCCTTGCCGAGCAGGGCCAGCAGCACGATCGCCAGCAGCAGGATGTCGGTCCGCCCGGTGTTCTGACTGTCGATCAGGAGGAACCCGAGACCCATCGAGGAGGCGATGAGCTCGGCCGCGACCAGGAAGAGCCACCCCTGGGCGAGCCCCAGCCGCAGCCCCGAAAGCACCGAAGGCGCCGCCGCGGGGATCAGCACCTGGGCGAGCAGCGCGGGACCCCGGCGGCCGTAGGCGTGGCCGAGTTCGCGGAGACCGGGATCGGCGTGGTCGAGCGCCGAGGCCACCGTTGTGTAGACGGGGAAGAAGGCACCGACCGCCACCAGCGTGATCTTCGGTGTCTCACCGATACCGAGCCAGAGCAGCAGCAGCGGAACCCACGCCAGCGACGGCACCGCACGGAGTGCCTGGATGGTCGGGCCCAGCAGCCGGCGCACCGTGACCGAGAGCCCGACCAGGCCCCCCAGCACGAGTCCGGCCCCGGCCCCGGCGGAGAAGCCCAGCAGGACCCGCTGCACGCTGATCGCCACGTGGTGGAGGAGCTCGCCCCGCTCCCAGAGCACCCGGGCGGCGCGGGCCACGGCCAGTGGCTCGGGCAGCTGACTCGGCGAGTACGCCCCCGACCGCGCCGCCGTCTGCCAGGCGACGAGGAGCGCCACCGGGACCAGCAGCCCCACCGCCACGCGTCCGGCCGCCCTGCCGACGGCGGCGAGCCGCTCACCGCCCCTGCCGTCGGCGCCGCCCGCGGGCTCTCCGGTCACCGACGGGCTCTCCGGCGTCTTCGTGGTCCGGACGGCCGTCCGAGCGGTGCCGGCGCTCACGACGGGTCCGCCTTCCGCGCGTACCCGGGCAGGAAGAGCGAGTCCAGCGCACCGTCGACGGCCTTGCGGTCGGGCACCAGGTTCTCCTCCACGAGGACCGGCGCGATCCGGTCGAGGACCGCACGCTGCTGACTTCCGGGGACGGGGGAGATGTCGAGCTCGGTGCGCTCGGTCAGCTGCTGCCGGGCGACCGCCTCGCTCACCTTGGACTCCTTGGCCAGCAGACGCACCGCCTCCTCGGGGTGGGCGATGATCCAGGCCCGGGCCTTCTCGTAACCGTCCACGACCGTCTGGACCAGCTCCGGGTGCTTCTGCTCGAACGTCTCGGAGACGTTGAGGAAGCCGTACGAGTTGAAGGCGAGGTTCCGGTAGATCAGCCGGGAGCCGCTGTCGATCTGACTCTGCGAGAGGTACGGGTCGAGCCCCGCCCACGCGTCCACGTCACCCCGCTCCAGCGCCGTCCGGCCGTCCGCGTGCTGGAGGTTGACGACCGTGACGTCACCGGCGTCGAGACCGGCGCTCTCCAGCGCCTGGAGCAGGAAGAAGTAGGGATCCGTGCCCTTCGTGACAGCCACCTTCCGGCCCTTCAGCTCCTTCACCGACCGGATCGCCGAGCCCTTCGCGACGACGAGCGAGGACCACTCCGGCCGGCTGTACACATCGACCGTGCGCAGTTCGGTCCCATTGGCGCGGGCCAGCAGCGCGGGGGTGCCGGCCGTCGAACCGAAGTCGATCGCCCCCGCGCGGAGGTTCTCGTTGGCCTTGTTGCTGCCGAGCGACTGGGTCCAGGTGACGGCGGCGCCCTGGGCGGAGAGCGTCGTGCCGAGCCAGCCCTTCTCCCGCAGGACGAGGCTCTCCGGGTTGTAGTACGCCCAGTCCAGCCGGACCGTCACGGACGCGCCCGCGGCCTTGGTGCCGGCCGCGGCGGAGCCGTCCGCGGACTCGCCCGACACACAGGCGGTGGCGGTCAGCAGCAGACCGGCGAGGAGCGCGACGGCGCGCAGCGGCCTCATGACGCCCGCACTCACGGCGGTGGCTTTCCCAGGGTTTCTCACGGCGGTCCTCACGGGGGTGTCTCTCATGGCAGGTCTCTCAGGGCTGGTGGGGACGGGCGGGGGCGCCGACACCGAGCCGGCGCAGCAGATCGGCTCTCAGCGGTGCCAGCTCCGGATGGCCACGCGGCCGGGGGCGGGCGACGGGTACGTCGATCGTGGCGGCGATCGTGGCGGCGGGACCCGACCCCAGCAGCACGATCCGGTCCGCGAGTTGCAGCGCCTCGTCCACGTCGTGCGTGACCATCAGCACCGTGGTGCCCGCCGCGCGCTGCATCGTGTCCAGCAGGTCCTGCATCCGCATCCGGGTGAGCGCGTCGAGCGCCGCGAAAGGTTCGTCGAGCAGCAGCACACCCGGCTCCCGCGCCAGGGCGCGGGCGAGGGCGGCCCGCTGAGCCATGCCGCCGGAGACCTGACCGGGGCGGTGTCCGCCGTACCCGTCCAGGCCCACCTCGGTGAGCCGCCGGGCGACGGTGGCCCGGCCCTCGGCCCGGTCGGTGCCCCTCGGCAGGCCGAAGGCGACGTTGGACGACAGGGTGCGCCAGCGCATCAGGCGCGGGTCCTGGAACACCACCGCCGTACGCGGATCGCCCGCGACGACGGGCCGCCCGTCGACCAGCACCCGGCCCGACGTGGGTACGTCCAGCCCGCCGATCAGCCTCAGCAGCGTCGACTTGCCGGACCCGGACGGCCCCAGCACCGCGACCGTCTCGCCCGCCGCCAGATCCAGGTCGATTCCGGCCAGCACGCTCCGGGCCCGCCGCCCCTGCCCGAAGTCCCGCCCGACACCCCGCAGGGAGACCGCGGCGGCACCCGCACCGGACCGCACCTCCGGTGCTGCCACCTCCGGCCCTGCCGCTTCCGGCCCTGCCGCTTCCGGCCCGGCCACCTCCGGCCCGGCCACCTCCGGTGCGGAACCGGCCCGGCTCACTGCCGCCCCGCGAACGGGACGATGGCCGAGGGTGCGGCGGCGCTCGCGAACGGGTGCTTCCACAGCCCGCGCCGCGCCAGGACCGGCAGGACGCCCTCCCCGAACCAGTACGCCTCCTCCAGGTGCGGGTATCCGGACAGCACGAACTCCTCGATGCCCAGGGCCTGGTACTCGGCGATCAGGTCGGCGACCTCCTCGTGCGAACCGACCATGGCCGTACCCGCACCCCCGCGCACCAGCCCGATGCCCGCCCACAGACCGGGATGGATCTCCAGCCCGTCGCGGCCGCCGCCGTGCAGCGCGAGCATCCGGTGCTGCCCCTCCGACTCGCTGCGCGCGAGGCCCTCCTGCACGGACCGGATGGTCTGCTCGTCGAAGCCGTCCAGCAGCCGTCCGGCCTCGGCCCACGCCTGCTCGGAGGTGTCCCGGGTGATCACGTGCAGCCGGATGCCGAAACGTACGGTCCGCCCTTCCTCGGCGGCGAGCTTCCTGATCCAGGCGATCTTCTCGGCGACGGCCGCGGGCGGCTCGCCCCAGGTGAGGTAGACGTCACTGTGCCGGGCCGCGACCACACCGGCGGCGGGGGACGAACCGCCGAAGTAGATCTCGGGGACGGGGTCGGGCACCCGCGCCAGCTTGGCGTCCTCCACCCGCAGGTGCTCGCCCGCGTGGTCGACGGCCCCGCCCTTCCACAACTCCCGCACGATGTGCAGGAATTCGCCGGTGCGCGCGTACCGGCCCTCCTTGTCCAGGAAGTCGCCGTAGGCGCGCTGCTCGTGGCTCTCACCGCCGGTGACGATGTTCAGCAACAGCCGGTTGCCGGTGAGCCGCTGGTAGGTGGACGCCATCTGCGCCGCGAGGGTCGGCGAAACCGATCCGGGCCGGAAGGCCACCAGGAACTTCAGCCGCTCGGTGTGCTGGCTGATCAACGCCGTGGTGAGCCAGGCGTCCTCGCACCAGGCGCCCGTCGGTGTGAGCGCACCGACGAAGCCGAGCTGCTCGGCCGCGAGTGCGATCTGCGTGAGGTAGGGGACGCTCGGCAGGCGGTCGCCGCCCGCCGCCGTGACCGGCGTGCCGTGACCGCCTCCCACGACGTGCCGGCTGTCGCCGTTGGTGGGAAGGAACCAGTGGAACGTGAGAGACATGGGGGAGAGCCCTTTCGGTGCGGGGAGCCGGATTCGGCGGAGTGGGGATTCGGCGGAGACGGGGAACGGGCGCCGGTCAGAGGAGCCCGTGGCGGGGCGGGCGGGTGCCGTTGAGCGCCCAACGGCCCAGGTGCTGCACCTTCCAGCGCGTCGGGTCGTGCAGGGTGTGGGTCCGGGCGTCACGCCAGTGCCGGTGCAGATTCAGCGAGTCGAGCGCCGCTCGGGTGCCCGCCACCTCGAAGAGTGCCGAGCCGGTCTCGACCGCCGCCTCCGCGGCGACGACCTTCGCCGCCGCGACCGCGAGGGAGGCCTCGGCCGCGGAGTCGTCGGTGAGATCGGCCTCCGCCCGGTCGACCGCACGCGCCGCCTCGGCCAGCAGAGCGTCGGACGACCTTACGCGCAGCTCCAGTTCACCGAACCGCTGGATGAGGAGGGGGTCCTCGGACGCCTTCTCCACCCCGCTCTCGAACCAGGGCCGGCTCTTGGTACGGACGAAGGCGGCGGCCTCCTCCAGGGCGCCCGCCGCGATGCCCGCATCGATGGCGGCGTGCAGCAACTGGGCGACCGCACCGTGCAACTGCGGTCCACGGAAGGTGAGATGGTGCGGAACCACCCGGTCGGCCGGAACACGGACGCCGTCGAGCCGGACCGTCCCGCTCGCGGTCGTGCGCTGTCCCATTCCGTCCCAGTCGTCCACCACGGTGACGCCGCCCGCGGAACGCGGCACGTAGGCCACCCACAGCTCCTCGTCGTCACCCCTGGCCAGCACGGGGATCCAGTGCGCGTAGAGAGCTCCGGTCGAGTAGTGCTTCTCCCCGGTCAGCAGGAAGCCGCCGTCCCCGTCGGCCGTGAGCCGCGTCCGGATGTCCTGGACGTGCTTCGTCCCCGCCTCGGACTGGGCGTTGCCGAAACGGCGGCCCGCCAGCACCTCGCCGAAGAAGAACCGGCGCTGCTCCTCGCTGCCCCGGGCGCGCAGCACGTTGATGTACACGAAGTGGTTCTGCGGGATCTGCCCGAGGCTGGCATCGGCCGAGGCGAGGGTCCGTACGATCCGGGCCAAGGTGGTGTGGCGCACCCCGGCGCCGCCGTACGCCCGGGGCACCGTGATGCCGAGGAGACCGGAGGCGGAGAGACGGTCGAGTTCGGCGTGCGGCAGACGGCGCTCCGCGTCCCGCGCGGCAGCGCCCGGGCGGAACTCCGCGGCCAGTTCGGACGCGAGGGCGAGCGCCTCCGCGTCGTCGCGGACCACATGGGCGGCGGACGGGCCACCGGCGGACGGGCCGTCGGACGGGCCGTCGGCGGAGACGGGGGGAGGGGCGGCGGAAACGGTCATCGGTACTCCGGAGGTCGGGCGCGGACGCGCGGTCGGCGGCGCGGGAGCGAAGGGCTCGGGCGGGGAGGGCGCGGGGAGCGAGGGCACGGGCAGCGAGGCGCGGCTGGGGCGCCGGGCCCCGATCCCCGGCGCGGTCACCCGGCGGCGTACAAGGAGGGGCGCGGGACGGCTCGGGAGAGCGCGGCGGAGAACTGGCCGACGACGCCGTACAGCGCCGGGGCGGCCGAGGCGGCCACCGTGACCTGGCCGTCCGGAGAGACGACGACCTCCTTGTCGAGGACGAACCACCCCTGGGTGATGTGGCCGGCGCCCATGGAGTTGAGCACCGGGCGCAGGGCGTAGTCGACGGCGAGGACGTGCGCGGCCGACCCGCCGGTGGCCAGCGGCAGCACGGTCTTCCCGGCCAGCGCGTACTGCGGGAGCAGGTCCAGCAGTGCCTTGAGGACCCCCGAGTAGGCGGCCTTGTAGACGGGCGTACCGATGACCAGGCCGTCCGCCCGCTCCACCAGCGTCGCCACGCGGGCGATGGCCGGGTGGTTCGGATCAGCCCCCAGCAGGGCCTGAGCGGGTATGTCGCGGACATCGAGCGGAATGACCTCGTGCCGGTCCGCCTCCAGGCGGGCGTCGAGATGGCGCAGCAGCCGGGAGGTGCGGGAGGTTGCGGAAGGACTGCCGGACACGGACAGGATGACGGCCATCGGAACTCCAGAGGTCGGCACCGGCACGGTGGGCGGCCGGGCAAGGAAAGCAGACAGAGGGCGGGGGTGGCGTCGGGCTCGGAGGGCGGGCGCCGCAACGGAGACGAGGCGTCGTCAGGAGCGCGGCGACAAGGCGGCACGCGGACCACGGCGGGCAAAGTTCCCGTGCCGCGGCGATCGGGAAACCTGTGCACCTACGGCATGTCCACGGTGAGGCCGACGAGGTGTCCCGGCGCACACTGGGCGACCGGAACCTCCCCGCCGACGAGGCCGCCACCGGACGCCGCGCGTGACCGCGACAGACGTGCTCCGGCCCCGCACGCCTCCGGTCCGCACCGCCGCGCCGAGGCGCTGCCGGGACGTACGGGCGGAGTGCGCCCGAGGAGACGGAACGGGCGGGAGAAGCCCTCCGGGACTCGCTACGGCGAAGTGGTCAGCGGCCGTGGCCGGGACGACAACCGTGGCAGGGGCGACAGACGGCGCTGGAGACACGCGCGAGGTCGACATGGCGCCGCCGCGTGAGGTCCACTCGCTTGTCCATGGTCACCGATCCGCTGAGAGGGGGTGGAGCTGTCCGGCCGGGCCCCGCTCCACCCGCCGAACGGGGAAGCCGCGCCACCGGGGAACGCGATCCGCGCGGCCTTCCCGGCCGCCCGCTGTCCGTTCCCGTCAAGGAGCGTACCGGCAGCCGGGCCCTCGGTGGGAGTCGGTATCGGCGAACGGTTGATAGGGTTTCCCTCTCACCTTCCCCTCCGGAAGCGGCGGTTGCCGCCCTCCGCCGGGGTGCCCCTCCCGGAGGACGAGCCATGCGCATCGAACAGCTGGAGTGCATCGCGGCGGTGACGAGAACCGGATCGCTGCGCCGTGCCGCCGTCGAACTCCACCTCTCCCAGCCCGCGTTGAGCGAGACGGTGCGCAACCTGGAGCGCGAGCTCGGTGTCGATCTGCTGGACCGCCGCCGCTCCGGAGCGCGGATCAGCGAACAGGGACGGGAACTCCTCCCGCACATCGTCGACGTACTGGAGTCGGTGGACCGGCTGCGCCGGGCCGCCCACGACCAGCACCACAGCAGCCGCACCGTGCGGATCGGTACGGTGAACGCGGCGACGGTTCCCCTGCTCATGCCCGCGATGCGCGACTTCCGGTCCACCCATCCGGCGACGCAGGTCGAAGTGATCGGGACCCAGCAGGAGGACATCCACCGAGGGCTGCGCGAAGGGGCGTTCGACCTCGGTCTCGTCAACTACCTGCTGGGGGACGACACTCCACCGGACATGGAGACCACCGAACTGCTGCGCGGTCGGCCCGTGGTCTGCATGCGGCCCGACAGCCCGCTCGCCTGCCGCGAGGTGGTGACCCCGGAGGACCTGCTCACCGAACCGCTGATCGGCATGCGCCCCGGCTATGTCATGCACCGCTACACGCACCGGCTGCTGGGGGAGGGGAACGGTCCGTCGTTCAGTTACGCGACGGACGGTGCGGAGCTCGGCAAACTGATGGTCGCCGAGGGCCTCGGTGTCACCGTCCTGCCCGACTTCAGCGTCCGCGGCGACCCGTTGGAGCGAGCCGGGGTTCTGGTCTCCCGGCCGCTGTCCGACGACGCCACGAGGGTCCTGGTCGTCGTCCAGCGTCCCCGCAGCGGCTCCTTCCCGCGCGCGGCACGCGAGTTGAGGTCCACCCTCGTCGTGCGCGCCGCGCAGTACGCGCGGTTGTGCGAGGGGGACGAGGAGAGGGACCACTCGGTGGTGGAGCGGATCGGCCAGTGACAGGCGGATCGGGGCACCGGTCTCGATCAGGTACGCAGAGGGCGGAACATGCCCCGGATGGCGGACGCCGAATCGGGCTCCGGGATCGGTCTCGGCTCCGGTGCCGCACGCGGGGCCCGCGGTTCGCCGACGGTCCGGCAGCGGATCCATCCCTCCGCCGCCGACGCCATGGACGGACAAGGGACGTCCACCGGGTGGCCGACCGGTTCGCCGAGGCCGTGGGCGGCGGTGAAGCCGTCGTCGTACACGGTCCCGAGATACCGTTCGGGCCCGTCGGGGAAGACGGTGACGACGACCGCGTCCGGGTGGGTGCGGGCCGCCCAGGCGGACACGAGGGCGACGGCCCCGGTGCTCCAGCCGCCGCTGACGAAGTTCCCCGAGGCGAGCCGGCGGCAGGCGTGCACGGCTTCGGCCGGACCGATCCAGTGGACCTCGTCGAACGCCTCGTAGGAGACATTGCGCGGGCGGATGCTGCTGCCCAGGCCGCGCATCAGGCGCGGGCGGGCCGGCGGGCCGAAGATCGTCGACCCCGCCGCGTCCACCCCGATGAGCCGCAGGCCGGGCCGGCGCAGGCGGAGCGGTCCGGCGACGCCCGCGCTGTGGCCCCCCGTGCCGACACTGCACACGAGGATGTCGATCCGGTCGAGCCGGGCCGCGAGTTCGGCCGCGAGCGAGGCGTAACCGGCCACGTTGTCGGGGTTTCCGTACTGATCGGGCCAGTACGCCCCCGGTGTCCGCGCCAGCAGTTCGCGGAGCCGCACCAGCCGGGCCGTCTGCCAGCCTCCCTGGCGTGCGGGACGGTCCACGAACTCCAGCCGGGCTCCATAGGCGTGCAGCAACTGACGCATGGAGGGTTCGAGTTCGGCATCCACCACCAAGGTCACCGGGTGTCCCAGGGCCTGTCCGGCGAAGGCCAGCCCGATCCCGAGCGTGCCGGAGGTCGACTCCACCACCGGTGCCCCGGGCGGCAGTTCGCCGCGCTCGCGGGCGCCCAGCAGCATCGAGACCGCGGGGCGCGCCTTCATCCCTCCGGCGCCGAGCCCTTCGAGCTTCGCCCAGAATCCCGGGTGCGGTCCGGCGAGATCGGTGGTGATGCGCGCCAGCGGGGTCCGCCCCACGAGGTCGAGCAGAGCGCGGTTCTCCACCGGGGCATGGACGGCCGTGGTCACGGAGTGCCTCCGGCGTGCCCGCCGTAGAGGTGCAGGGAACCCGGTCCGCCGTCGAGCCAGAAGAACGGGTACGGCTCGGCACACACCGCAGTGACGCCCGCCCCGAGGAGCCTGGGCAGGGCCGCGCTGCCGGTCTGGGCGAACATCACCAGCGGCTTTCCCTGCCGTGCGGCGCGGATGCGCAGCTCCTCGAACGTACCGTTGCCCAGGGTCATCCCGGAGGCGAGTACGGCGTCGCAGTGGTCCAGGGCCGCGGTCGCGTCCGTCGTCACGGGCTCGCCCCACTCCGTCGTGCCGCCCTTGAAGTCGCACGGGACGTAGGTCAATCCGCGCGAACGCAGGGCCTCCAGAAGCGAGTTGACGACCCCCACCACCAACACCGCGCTCCCCGGTGGAAGTCGCAGCAACCCCACGACGGCCCGGGCCCGCGCCCGTGACCTGAGCAGTGAACTTCCTCCCGGCAGAGGGAGTTCCACCGCCCCGGACGCGGGCCCGTGCGGACGGACGTGTATCAGGTAGGCGTCCAGCGCGGCCACCCGTACCGGCAGCAGCCGGTGCCCGAGCAGGCGCCCGGCATCGGCCCCGGCGCACTCCGCCACGACGTCGCCGGGCAGCGAGCCCGGCTCCACCGCGCACGAACCCACGGCCCCGGCCAGCCGGAGGCTCAGCACTTCGTTGCGGTAGCCGGTGTGCCGTCCGTCGTGACGTACGGCCTGGTGGGTGGTGAACGCCGAGGAGATCCGCAGGGTTTCGGGGCGGGGGCCGAACGCCCCGGCGGCGACCAGCTCGACGAGTTCGGGGTACGAGCCCACGTCGGCCCCTGGGCCGGTCATGGCCGACCCGGCCGAGCTCGCGCACGTCAGGGGGGTCATCGTGTCTCCTTCGCGGTGCGGGGCGTCCGGGCGCGACGGCAGAACCCCGCGCTCGGAGGCGGGTACCCGGAGGGATCACGTTATCGACAATCATTTTCATTGTCATCCGTGTCTTTGGAAGACCGCAGCGCCGTGTCGAGCCGGATCGCGCGAACCGTTGCCGCCCGTGGGAAGGGTGTCCGTGTTCACGCGCTGTCGGGCTCGCGGCCCCACGGGGCGGATAGGGTCGCGGGGCGCGGGAGTTTCGCGACGCTGATCGACGCCTGGGGGAATCGAACGTGCCTACACCTGAGGACATCTGGGCGAACGCCGATCTTCCCGCCCGCCGACTCGCCGGTCTGGCGCTCAACCCGTCCGTGCCGGTGAGCACGCTGCTCCGGTTGCTCGCCGACGCTCCCCTGGCGGCACGGATGGTGCTGTGCCGGGACCGGGACCTGCCTGACGCCGTCGTCGATGCCGTGATCGAGCACCCCGACCGCTACACCCGCAGCTTCTTCGCCCGTAACCCCCATGTCGATACGGCGCAGCGGGCCCGCCTTCTGCATGATCCCGACTGGTTCGTCCAAGCCCACCTGGCCGGAGGCCCGCCGACGGCCATCCTCGAACGGCCTCGCCCCCTGCCCGACGCAGCGGTCATCCACATGATCTGCTCGTACGACGGCGAGTTCCTGAACCTTGCGTTCGAGAAGCAAATCTCCGTCGCTCTGCGCGAGTCCATGCCCACGCATCCGATCGCGAAGGTCCGTTCCTGGGGGGTCGGCAGGTGGTCGTCGCTCTCTGCCGGCCTGCGGGCGGCACTGCTGGCGGACCCCGACGAGGACGTCCGGGAGCGGGCGCGCGGATGGGCCCGCCTGGAGGACCCGGCGTGGGTGGAGAGTGCACTCCCCGACCGGCCTTGTCACGCTCGCACCGACATGCTGCTCAACAGAGCCCTGAGCAGGTCCGTGGTGGACAGCGTCCTCGCAACCGCCGTGCAGGACAAGGTGATGATCGCCGCCAACCCCACGCTCCCTCCCGATGCCGTGGCTTTCCTGGCCGCCGATCCGGACCCGGAGGTACGGTGCCGGATCGCGTGCCGTGCAGACCTCCAGCCCGCCGAGCGCCACGTACTCGTCGCCGATCCGGACCCGGCCGTACGCGTGAGCGTCGCTCACCGCCCGGACCTCGGACCTGTCGAGCGGCAGACGCTCGCCACGGACTGCGACCCGGACGTCCGGCTGGCGGTGTCCGTCCATCCCGGACTGAGCGAGGAGGAACGCGCCCGCATCGACTACGAGATCCCCCCGGACCATGATTTCCGTCGGCAGTTTCTGTTCGGAGCACCCCTGGACCCCGAGACCACCCGCCGGAACGCACTCTCCAGCCACCCACTGCTGCGCCGGAAAGCAGCCGGGAATCACCTGCTGCCACCGGACCTCGTCGCCCGACTGGCCGATGACGAGGACCTCGGTGTGCGCGTCCTGCTGGCCCAGAACCATCCGGACGCGCCCGCGCCGCTTCTGTTGCGCAGCTTCCTGGAGTACGCCGGCGCCGAGCGCGGCCACCTCACCACCCGGCCGAACTTCCCGACCGACGGACTGGCTGCCTTCGCCGGCCACGAGGACCCTGCGGTCCGGGCCTTGGCCGTACGCGACCCGGGAACCGAACCGGTGGTCGTGGAGCGGCTCTCCCGCGATCCGGACCCCGCCGTGAGGGTCGCGGCGGCGCGCCACCCGAATCTTCCGCGGTCCCGGCTGGCGGAACTCCTCGACGACGAGGAGCTGGCCCATGCTGCCTGCGCGAACCCGGCGCTCGATCCGGACACGGTGGACCGCCTGATGAAGGCGGACGGCCGGGGGGTCCGGCCGGCGGCCCCGTAGAACTTCGGCGGGCATCCGCGAACAGCCCGGAGGGGCAGCGCGTGGTGCCCGCTGCCCCTCCGTCGTGCTGTGCCTCCGTCGTGCTGTGCTCGTGCCGTGCTCCGGCGTCCGCCGGCCGCGCCTCAGTCCACGTAGGTGATGTCGGACGAGCTGTAGATGCAGTTGGTGCCATCGGCGCCCGAACCGGTCTCGGACGGCTCGCCGCTCGTCGTTCCCTTGTACTTCTTGCAGATGTCGATGTCGCGGTCCGCGTCGTCGTAGATCGTGACGCCCGAGATCTTGGCGGTGTCGCCGTAGTTGGTGTTGATGCCCACCACGGACGTGCCCGGTGCCGTGATCCAGACGTTCGAGATCTCGACGTGGCGGCCGTACTGCGTCGAGCAGTTGCCGCAGGAGCGGTACAGCTTGCCGAAGTCGTCGACCTGGAAGTTCTTGATGACGACCGTGCCGGCACCGTTGTGCTGGAAGACCTTGTCGTCCGCCAGCCGCGCACCGCCGCCGTCGACCGTGGCGACCTGCGAGGAGGAGCTGCCGCGGAAGGTCGCCGCGTCCTCGCCCACGTCCTCCCACCAGACGTTCTTGAGCGTGCAGGCACCGGCGCAGTGGACGCCGTCGGCGGCGGGGGAGCCGAGGATGACGTTCTGCAGGGTGGCGCCGGCGGCCAGTTCGAACATCGCCGGCTGGTCCTCGTCCTGGCTGTCGCTGCCGAGGTCGCCGGTTCCGTAGAAGCGCTTCAGGCTGCCGTCGTAGGTGCCGGACACCTGGATGCTGGCCGAGACGGCCTGGCTTCCGTTGGCGGTCGGCCAGGAAGGCTTCGACCCGGAGCTGGGCGGCGTGGTCGTGGGAGGAGTGGTGGTGGGCGGGTCGGTCGGGGTCGTGGTCGACCCGGCCGCGGTGAACGTCCAGCGCTTGCTGGTCACCGAGTCGCAGGAGTTCTGCTGGACCAGGGTGCCCGCGGCGGTGGCGGAGTCCTTGGTGTTGAGGCACTTGCCGCCGTTGCTGTTGACGACCTGGTAGTCGTTACCGCTCACCTGCGTGAGGGTCCACACCTGGGTCGCCGCGCCGCTGCACGTCTGCTGCTCCACGGCCTTGCCCGCGCTGGTGGAAGCGTCCTTCACACCGGCGCACTTGCCGCTGTGCGAGGCGATCAGGGTGTAACCGCTGCTGGAAGCCGCGAGCTTCCAGGTCTGCGCCGCGCTGCCCGCGCAGGTGTTCTGGGTGAGCTGGGTACCGGCGGATGTACTGGCGCCCGGGACTTCCAGACACAGTCCGCTGCCGGCGTTCTTCAGGGTGTACGAGCCGGCTGCGGGTGCGGCCGAGGCCGAGCCGGTGGCGAAGAGGGCGGTGAGCGTCGCCGCTATCAGTGCGGCGACCGCGAGGAACGAGGCGGCTGCCCTGCCGCCCCGCCTTCTGGCATGCTGATTCTCCGTGCGCATTCGAGGGTCCTTTCACCGCCTGCGGCGTCCTCCGCAGGCACCAGGAAGTGTTGGTGCGGTGGTAAAGGCAAGCGCTCGGCCGGGAAAGCGTGAGGAACGGCGTTCGTTCTTCTGAACCGAGTTCTTGTATGCGAACGCCGGTGACGGTACGTCAACCGGAATCGGCGGTCAATGGGTTGCGCGCGAACCGATACGAAGGGGCCCCCGGACTGTCGGGCCGGCCCGGTGCAGAAGCCGGAACCGGCCTCGCCGGGGGGCGGAACGGGCCTCGACGGGGAGTCGGAACCGGCCTCGACGGCCCTGTCAGCCGGCCTCGGGACTCCTCAACCGCCGCCGCCGCACGCCGTTGCCGCTCAGCCTCCGGCTCAGCCGGCGCAGCCGGGGGTGGCGCTCGTGCAGCTCGGCCGACCGGCGGTCGAGTTCCTCGCCGAGCCGCTCCGTACGCTTGTCGATGTCGAGCTCGTCGAGCACCCGGTCCACCTCGGCCAGCAGGGCGCCGTGCAACTGCCACTGCCGGGGGTGCTCCTGCACGTCCTCCAGCAGCAGATCGGCGATCCGGTCGCGCGTCTCCCGGCCCCGCGCCAGCGCCTCGGCGAGACGGTCCTCGGCCTGCTCGCCGCCGGTCGCGAGCGGCGTGGTGATCAGCCGCGCGAACGCCTCGATGGCCTCGGCCATCCGTTCGAAGAGTTCGGTCAGCCCCTCGCCCACGTCGTCGGGGAACATCTTCTCCTCGGTGCGCTGCTTGGCCAGATCCGTCAGGGTGCGGGTGAGTACGCGCAGCACGACCGCGCAGATCTCCAGCGTGTCCAGACCGGTACGGAGCACGACCCGGTTCAGTAGCCCCTGGCGCACCCGCGGGTTGAGCATGAGGCTCTCCTCGGCCTGCCGCAGCGAGGCGTCCACCTCAACGATGTCGTGGTCGAGGCGGCGGGCCTCGTGCAGCCGGGCGGCGGCCTCCGGTACGGGGATGTGGCCACCGATCTCCTGGCCCATGGCGCGCAGCATCGAGCCCATCCGGGTGGCCAGCCCCTCGATGGAGGCGCCCGCCGTCTGTACCCACACCGGTGGCGCGAAAAGGAGGTTGAACAGCAGCCCGACCCCGGCGCCGATCAGGGTCTCCAGGATCCGGTCCCACGCGGTGTCGGCGACCTGGGAAACGCCCAGGACGAGCATCGCGCTGATCGCCACCTCGGGCACGAACTCGTTGACCCGCACGACCCGGCCGATCATCAGGGCGGTGAAGATCGTCAGTCCGAGACTCCACCAGTTCAGACCCACCAGCGCGCTGAACCCGATCGCGATGAGGACGCCGACGACCACCGAGTTGACTCTGCGGATGCCGGTGGTCAGGGTCGCGTAGAGGGTGACCTGCACGACCAGCAGCGCCGTCAGCGGAGCGGTCAGAGGCGCCGGCTGAGGCAGCGTCGCCTGGGCCACGGAGAAGGCGATGACGGCCGCGGCCGTGGAACGCAGGGCCTGCACGGTCGCCGGTTCGGTGGTACGCCGGACAAGTTCGAGTACGGGTGCGGAAACTCCAGACATTCCTACAAACTGCCCCGAAGATCGCGTTCGCAGCACCCCCGGTTCCAGGTGCCTCCGTACGGACGCAGCGCGGCCCGTGCCGGGGGCCACCACCGGGCGCGGGCCGCCCGGCGCCCGGTGGTGAGCGGCCTACCAGGCCATCCCGCCCAGAACGGCCCCGATCCGGTCCCGCTCCCAGGCGCCGTCCGCGATCAGCACCCGGTAGCGCCGCTCCAGGGTCCGGCCGGGATCGAGCACCAGCTCCTCGTGGAACGCGAACGACGGGGCCATGCCCGCGTAGGAGTCGTTGCGCACGAACCAGTGCGCCGGATGCGTTCCGCGCTCACCGGTGTGGTCGTTCTCGGGCGCGTGGGCCATGACGACCGTGGCGTGCCCGTCGAAGCCGTCGTGCTCCCCGGTGTACGCGAGCCAGTCGGACTGCTGCCCCTTCAGCTCCGGACCCTCGCCCTCGGCGGAGAACACCCGGCCGCCCCGGAATGCCCGGGGGCCCCGCCAGAACAGGCCGGTGTACCCGGCGCCCGTGCGCCCGTGCGTGGCCGGGCTGCCGAACCGCAGCGGCTCCGCCCGCCGGTTGGTCACCGCGCTGGACCACGTCAGGGCCCAGCTCCCGCCCGCCGGGTCGATGTCGTGCACCTCCACCCGCCGTACCTCGTCGGCCCAGTGCTCGCCGGTGTACGGATGCCAGGTCAGCCGCTCCGTGAGGGTGACCCCGTCCTCCCGCGCCGAGATCTCGTCGAACCCGGCGTGCGCCATCGAACCGACCCGCTCCGGCAGCGGCTGGTAACCCTCGCCGTGCACGTAGGAGTTGCCGCCCCAGAGATTCTGCCCCGACAGGTGCGAGGCGGTCATCGACAGACCTTTGTGCCAGCGGTGGTCGTTCGGGCGGTAGTCGGTGACGGTCCGTCCCGCGAGGGTGCGCAGCGGGTGGATGTAGGGCTTCGGTGCCTCCCAGGCGGCCTCGGCCCGGTAGACGTACCGCAGCAGCTCCACCCCGGAGGAGGCGACGGAGACACGGACGTCCTCGCCGTGCCGGTGGACGAGGGCGGGCTTCGCGGTCATGCGGTGGTCTCCGTAAGGGGGTCCGTGGGGCCAGTGGTGTTCGTGGGGTGGAAGTGTCCATTGGGACGGTACGGACGGTGCGGGCTGGGGTGTCCGTCGGGACGGTGCGGACGGTACGGGCCCGGGTGTGGCGGGGAGTGGGCATGGCGGGGCCGGGCCCCGGGCTCGACGGGAGGGCGTGCACTGCTCGGTGTAGCAAGCGCTTTCTGTCCAAAATCTAGGTGCCCTGCCCGGAGTGGTCAAGAGAGCCGACGGAGGGCCCGCCGGTACCGGGACGTGGCTCGGTGCGGCGTGTCGCCGCTGGTGAGCGGTGTGGGAACGCGTTGCGCGGCCGACGGGAGCGCTGTGCCGCCCGCCGCCGTGCCGCACCCGTGACGGCAGCGCGTACCCGCGCCCGGAGGAGCCCTCCGCCCCCATGCGCCGGCCTCCGGGGCCACCAGCCGTCGCCACCGACCCGGGGCGGAACGAGCCACGTCGGGTCCGTGTGCTGAACTGTCCGGAATCCGACTGATTCAGGAGCAGTGCTGTGAGCAGTTTCCGCCACCCCGGCGTCGTCTTCACGGACCGCAGGTTCACCGTCCCCCTCGACCACGCCGACCCCGCGGGCGAGCGCATCGAGGTCTTCGGCCGGGAGGCGGTCGCGCCGTCGAAGGCCGGCGAGGACCTTCCCTGGCTGGTGTACCTGGAAGGCGGCCCGGGGTTCGGCGCGCGGCGCTTCGTCGGTACGGAGGCGTGGCTCGGCCGGGCCCTCGAAGACTTCCGCGTCCTCCTCCTCGACCAGCGGGGTACCGGTCTCTCGACCCCGGCGAACCGGCAGACCCTGCCGATGCGCGGCGGCCCCGCCGAACAGGCCGCGTATCTGGGCCACTTCCGGTCCGACAACATCGTGCGGGACTGCGAACTGATCCGCGCGCAGCTGACCGGCGGGCGCCCCTGGACGGTTCTCGGCCAGTCCTTCGGCGGGTTCTGTGCCGTCCGCTATCTGTCGGCGGCCCCGGAAGGCCTGGCCGCCGTACTGATCACCGGCGGACTCCCGTCGCTCGACGCCCACGCGGACGAGGTCTACCGGGCCGCGTACCCGCGCATCGAGCGGAAGGTCGCCGCCCACTACGCCCGCTACCCGCAGGACGTCGCGCGGGCCCGCGAGATCGCCGCACACCTCGCGTCGCACCGGGTCGAGTCCGCCGGTCACCTCCTGACGCCCGAGGGCTTCCAGTCGCTCGGCATCCTGCTCGGCGGCGGCCAGGGGAGCCACCAGCTCCACTACCTGCTGGAGAACGCCTTCGTCCCCACGCCCGACGGCCCCGCGCTCTCCGACACCTTCCAGGAAGCCGTCCGTACGACGAACTCCTTCGCCGGGCACCCGCTCTACGCCCTGATGCACGAGGCGATCTACGGCCGGGGCGAGCGGCCCACCGACTGGTCGGCCGAACGTGTCCGTGCCGAGTTCCCCCAGTTCGACGCCGGGGCGGCACTCGCCTCGGACGGTCCGTTGCTCTTCACCGGCGAGAGCATCCACCCGTGGCACTTCGAGACGGATCCGGCGCTGCGCCCGCTGCGCGAGACCGCCGAGCTGCTGGCCGCGCGTACCGACTGGCCGGAGCTGTACGACAAGGAGCGGCTCGCCGCCAACCGGGTCCCGGTGGCGGCGGCCGTCTACCACGACGACATGTACGTGGACACGGCCCACGCACTCGTCACCGCGGCGGGCATCCGCGGGCTGCGGACCTGGGTGACCAACGAGTTCGAGCACGACGGCCTGCGCGCGGGCGGACCGCGCGTGCTGGACCGGCTGCTGGCCATGGTCCGCGACGACGTCTGAGCGGGCATGGGGCCCGCCGTTCGGATCGGGCCGGATCGGGAGCGGGCGGATACGGAGGCGTGGCCGATTGGAGCGTCCCTGACCGACGTCGCGAGCGGAGAGGGGCGAGCGCGCGGCCTCGCCTCCCCGCCCGCGGGCCAGGTGCGGACGCGCTTCACACCAGCGGGGCGCTCAGTTCGATGGAGCGCAGCGCCGCCGCGAGGGCCGGTTCGTCACCGACGTCGAGGGCCGTGTCCGTCAGCTTGATGACGTGTTCGTCGCCGTGCGCCAGGGCCCGTTCGAAGACCTCTTCCGGAGTGAAGGTGCCCGGCGGGGTGTACGCGACCGGCTCGTCGGGCGCGTACATCGCGGTCACCGCCGCGGAGGCCGTCCAGGCCGCCCGCAGGCTCGGCAGCCACAGGCTTTCCGGGAGCGCGGGCAGGGTGCGCAGGACGGCGTTGGGAGCCGTGGCGGCGTGCACCAGCATCGTTTCGTCACCGTGGCCGTGGGTGGCGTACCGGTGTGTGGCGGCCCGAACCAGTTCGGTGAGGCGGCCGTACGCGTCGCTCGGTTCCGTGACGCCTGCCGCCCACACCGGCAGGGCCCGGATGTGGCCGAGCCGGGCGGGGAAGCCGCCGTCCCGCACGTCGATCGGATCCACCGTGTCCAGTGCGGCGGCCGCGCTGTCGGCGCCGGACAGCGGGGCGAGATCCGCGACGGGCCGGTGGCGCGCGGCCCAGTAGCCGAGGCCGTGGGCGAGCTCGGCCAGACGGGGTTCGGTCGTCCCGGCCGCGAGCAGGGTGCGTACGGCATGGCCCACCCGGATCACCGGATGCGTCGAGCCGCCGTAGATGCCGGGCAGCAGACGCGGCCACCACTGGGCGAGCACCTCCCGCCAGGGACGTTCGCCGAGCTCGCGCCCGAAGTGGTCGATCCAGTCGGCAGCCCGGTGCGCGTCGCCGAGCGCGAGACGCCAGTTGTCGGCCGTGACCGGTTCGACGCCGGGCGGGAACTCCTCCAGCTTGGGTGCGTACAGATCGAGCCAGCGGTGCACCGCCGGCGCCTGTCCGTGCGCGGCGAGGGCCTCGACGGCCATCGGGGCGTGATTGCTCAGCCGCCCGAGGCGCTCGGGGCCGGAATGGTGAAGTCGTTCGAGCGCCTCGTCCAGAATTCCCGTCGTGTCCATGGCGAGGACGGTAGGCGGGATGCCGCGGCAGCGTAACGGACCTGAGGCGTAGGCCCGGCCTAGGACTTGAGAAGTGTCACTGCGGCCGTCACCCGCCACCGCTCGGCCTTTGTACGGAAACCGCAGGCAGCGGGCGCTCGGCCCCGTCCCCCGTCGGTTCCCCGCCTCCCCCGTCCGCGCGGACCGGTCGGTGCCGCGCGGACGCGCAGGGCTCAGCTCTGGAGGGCTTCCAGCGTCTCGTTCAGTTCGGGGGCGGTCTGCGGGGCGCGGTTGTGCGGCAGCTTGGAGAGCGCCGCCGCCATGCCGCAGGTGTTGCTGACCGCGGAGAAGACGAGGCCCGAACCGATTCCGGCCGACAGCCAGCGGGCCGCGGGGAAGCGGCGGCCGACGAGCAGGCCCGCCACCACGAGGGAGCCCGCCGCGAGGCGGACCTGGCGCTCCATGGGCCAGACGGCCTTCGCTCCGGCCGGACGGTCCAGCTCGTGCCCGGCGCCTTCCCAGGCGGAGGTGCCGCCGGTCAGGGTCGTGGACGCTATGTCGGCGTCGGCGAGTATCTCGGCCGCGCGGGTGGAGCGGACGCCCGAGGCGCAGACCACGAGCAAGGAACCACGGGCGGCTGCGGACTTCAGCGCCGGGAGCGCTTCGGCCATGCGGTCGAGCGGGACGTTGTACGCGCCGGGTACGTGTCCCGAGGCGTATTCGCCGGGACCCCGGACGTCGATGACGGTGAACTCGTCCAGGCGGGATGCGGCCTGGGCGGGGGAGAGGGATGCCGGGCTGGTCACGAGCAGGGTGTCCTTTCGGTCAAGAGCAAGTGGGACGGGTTCCGCCTGCCCCGGCGAGGATAAAATACCCCTGGGGGTATTCGGAGGAGAGTGTGTGGAACTCGACATGGCGGCCGACGAGCTGAAGGCCGTGCTCAACCGCCTGCGACGCGCGCAGGGACAGCTCGGCGCGGTGATCCGGATGATCGAGGAGGGCCGCGACTGCGAGGACGTCATCACACAGATGGCCGCCGTCTCGCGCGCGCTGGACCGGGCCGGCTTCGCGATCATCGCGACCGGGCTCCAGCACTGCCTGGCCGAGGGTACGGCGGAACCGGAGGACCGGGAGCGGATGCGGGCCCGCCTGGAGAAGCTCTTCCTCTCCCTGGCCTGACGCTCCCGGGCGCCTCTCGTCGGCGCCAGCGCCTCGTCGCGCCTCCTCGGCCCGGCCCGCCGGACCCGGACACGGTGCGCGGTTGACGAACGCCGTTGCCGATTCCGCACACTGGTCGGCATGAAGGAACAGGCGCAGGGCGACCCCGAGCTGGACGCGGTGATCTCCGGGGTGGGCCCCCGGCTGCGCCGCCTGCGCAAGGAACGCGAGGTGACCCTCGCCGCCCTCTCGGCGGCCACCGGCATCTCCGTCAGCACCCTCTCCCGGCTGGAGTCCGGCGGCCGTCGCCCCAGCCTGGAGCTGCTGCTGCCCATCGCCCGCGCCCACGAGGTCCCGCTCGACGACCTGATCGGCGCGCCGCCCGTGGGCGACCCGCGGGTCCGGGCCGAGCCGGTCGTCCGCCACGGCCGGACCATGTTCCCGCTCACCGCCCGGCCCGGCGGACTCCAGGCGTACAAGCTCGTCCAGCAGGGCGGTACGGGCGAATGCCCCGACCTGCGCACCCACGAGGGCTACGAATGGCTGTACGTCCTCTCCGGGCGGCTGCGACTGCGCCTCGCCGACCACGACCTGGTGATGGGTCCCGGCGAAGCCGCGGAGTTCGACACCCGGCTGCCCCACTGGTTCGGGCCTGCCGGGGAGGAGACGGTGGAGTTTCTCAGCCTCTTCGGGCCGCAGGGGGAACGGATGCACGTCATCGCCCGGCCCAAGTCCGACTGACACCCGCCGCCGCGGCTCACCCGGGCGCCTCCGCACGTGCGTTTCCGGGGTCCGCAGAGTGTTCCCAGAGGGGCAAGCGACCGCTTAGTATGCGCCGGAGCAGGAGTTACGCCGACAGGGTTGTGGAGGCCTTCATGCAGGCATGGCGAGTGCACCGGAACGGCGAACCGAGCGAGGTGATGACCCTCGACGAGACGGACCGCCCGGTCCCCGGCGAGGGCCAGGCACTCCTCGCCGTGCGTGCGGCGAACATCAACTTCCCCGACGCGCTGCTCTGCCGGGGCCAGTACCAGGTCAGGCCCCCGCTGCCCTTCACCCCCGGGGTCGAGATCTGCGGCGAGACCGAGGACGGACGCCGGGTGCTCGCCACCCCCGCGCTCCCCCACGGCGGCCTCGCGGAGTACGTCGTGGTGGACGAGGCGGCGCTGCTGCCCGCCCCCGACGCGCTGGACGACGCGGAGGCCGCCGCCCTGCACATCGGCTACCAGACCGGCTGGTTCGGCCTGCACCGCCGGGCCGGTATCCAGCCCGGCGAGACCCTGCTCGTGCACGCCGCCGCCGGGGGAGTGGGCAGCGCCGCCGTCCAGCTCGGCAAGGCCGCGGGCGCCACCGTCATCGGCGTCGCCGGAGGCCCCGAGAAGGCTGCCGTCGCCCGCGGACTCGGCTGCGACCTGGTCATCGACCGGCGCACCGAGGACATCGTCGCCGCGGTCAAGGAGGCCACCGGCGGGCGCGGCGCGGACGTCGTCTACGACCCGGTCGGCGGCGACGCCTACGCCAAGTCGGTCAAGTGCATCGCCTTCGAGGGCCGGATCGTCGTCGTCGGATTCGCCGGAGGCACCATCCCCACTCCGGCGCTCAACCACGTCCTCGTCAAGAACTACTCCGTCCTCGGACTCCACTGGGGCCTCTACAACACCAAGGACCCGGCCGCCGTCCGCGCCTGCCACGACGAACTGACCAAGCTCGCCGACCAGGGGCTCGTGAAGCCGCTGGTCAGCGAGCGTGTCCCGATGTCCGCCGCCGCCGACGCCGTCCAGCGGGTCGCGAACGGCACCACCACCGGACGCGTCGTCGTCCTGCCGACCGGAGGCACCCGATGACCACCACCGTCGACGCCGCCGAACTGCTCCGCCGCACCCGCGAGCTGCTCGCCGCACACCCCCCGGCCACCACCGGCCGCACCGAATTCCTGGGCGCCCGCTTCGACGCGGGCCTCGCCTGGGTCCACTACCCGGCCGGCCTGGGCGGCCTCGACGCCCCCCGCTCCCTCCAGCCGGTCGTCGACGCCGAACTCGCCGCCGCCGGCGCCCCCGACAACGACCCCCGCCGGATCGGCATCGGCCTCGGCATGGCCGCCCCCACCATCCTCGGCTTCGGCACCGACGAGCAGAAGCAGCGGTTCCTGCGCCCGCTGTGGATCGGCGAGGAGGTGTGGTGCCAGCTCTTCAGCGAACCCGGCGCCGGCTCCGACCTGGCCGCCCTCTCCACCCGAGCGGTCCGCGACGGCGACACCTGGACCGTCGACGGGCAGAAGGTCTGGACGTCCAGCGCCCACCTCGCCCGCTGGGCCATCCTCATCGCCCGTACCGACCCCGACCTGCCCAAGCACCGGGGCATCAGCTACTTCATCTGCGACATGACCGACCCGGGCGTCGACGTGCGCCCACTGCGGCAGATCACCGGTGAGGCCGAGTTCAACGAGGTCTTCCTCACCGGTGTGCGCATCCCCGACAGCAGGCGCCTCGGACCCGTCGGGGAGGGCTGGAAGGTCGCCCAGACCACCCTCATGAACGAGCGCGTCTCCATCGGCGGAATGCGCATTCCCCGCGAGGGCGGGATGATCGGCCCCGTGTCGCGCACCTGGCGCGAGCGCCCCGAACTGCGCACCCCCGACCTGCACCAACGGCTGCTCACCCTCTGGGTGGAGGCCGAGGTCGCCCGGCTCACCGGGGAACGGCTGCGCCAGCAGCTCGTCGCCGGCCAGCCGGGACCCGAGGGCTCCGGCATGAAGCTCGCCTTCGCGCGGCTCAACCAGGAGATCAGCGGGCTGGAAGTCGAACTCCTCGCCGACGAGGGACTGCTCTACGGCGACTGGACGATGCGCCGCCCCGAGCTGGTGGACTTCACCGGCCGGGACGCCGGCTACCGCTACCTGCGCTCCAAGGGCAACTCGATCGAGGGCGGCACCAGCGAGGTGCTGCTGAACATCGTCGCCGAACGCGTTCTCGGCCTGCCCGCCGAACCGCGCACCGACAAGGACGTCGCCTGGAAGGACCTCTCCCGATGACCGCCCCGAGCCAGCCCGCCGCCACCCCCGACCTCCTCTACTCGGAGGCGGAGGAGGACCTCAGGTCGGCCGTCCGCGCCCTGCTCGCCGACCGGTCCGGCGCGCCGTCCGTGATCGCCCGCACCGAGTCCGACACGCCGTACGACCAGCACCTCTGGAGCACCCTCGCCGCGGACATCGGTGCCGCCGGACTGCTGGTCCCCGAGAAGCTCGGCGGCCTCGGCGCCACCCACCGGGAGGCCGCCGTCGTCCTGGAGGAGCTCGGCCGGGCCGTCACCCCGTCCCCGTACCTGACCAGCGCGGTCGTCGCGACCGCCGTCCTGCTCGCTCTTGGCCCCGAGAGCGGGCCCGCGGCCGAGCTGCTCGGCGACCTCGCGTCGGGGCGGCGCACCGCCGCCCTCGCCGTACCGTTCGCCGCCGCGCCCGGCGCGGACCACACCGCCGACGTGACCGCCGACTGCGGCGCGCTGACCGGCAGCGTACGGGGCGTCGCCGACGCGGCCCTCGCCGACGTGCTGCTGGTGCCCGCCGCCACCGGGCTGTACGCGGTCGAGCGCGCGGCCCAGCAGGGGGCCGCCGTGGTCCTGGAGCCGCTCGTCCCTCTCGACCTCACCCGGCCCCTCGCCGGAATCACCCTGGACGGGGCCGCCGCCACGCTGCTCGCCGGGCCGGACACCGGCGCCGCGGCCGTACGGCACGGGCTGCTGACCGGCGCCGGTCTGCTCGCCTCCGAACAGCTCGGCGTCGCCGAATGGTGCCTCGCCGAGACCGTCCGGTACACGCGCGAACGCCACCAGTTCAACCGGCCGGTCGGCTCCTTCCAGGCGCTCAAGCACCGCATGGCCGAACTCTGGCTCCAGGTCGTCTCGGCCCGCGCCGCCGCCCGCAACGCCGCCGACGCACTGGCCACCGCCGCCGCCGACGCACCCCTCGCGGTCGCCGTCGCCCAGGCGTACTGCTCCGGCGTGGCGGTGCACGCGGCCGAGGAGTGCGTCCAGCTCCACGCCGGGATCGGCATGACCTGGGAACACCCGGCCCATCTGTACCTGAAGCGCGCGAAGGCCGACTCCCTCGCATACGGAACGGCCGGCCGCCACCGCGAGGCCGTCGCCGACCTGGTCGAGCTGCCGGCCCCCTGACGGCGGCGGGACGGGGCGGGAGGAGACGTTCCGCCCGCCCCGTCAACGGGACGCCGACCCGTCGCCATCACCTTTCCGGGCGATGTCGTCACCGTCAGTCAACACCCGTTCGGCGGACACGCCAGTCCGCCGAACGGCGCTCGCCCTCCGCCACACTGGCCGCGACATGCCGCACACCGGGCGCGGCGGAGGAGGCGGGGCATGGTCATTTCCATCTCACTCGTGGTGTTCCTGTTGATCATCGCGATCATCTTCATGCGGAACGGTGGCCTGAAAATCTCGCACGCCATCGTCTGCGCCCTGCTCGGCTTCCTCATCGCCGGCACGCGGATGGCACCCACGATCCACGACGGCATCGCCTCCACCGCCGAGATCGTGAGCGGGCTGAGACCCTGAGCTCCGCCCGCCGCGCAGGGCTCCCGGTCCCTCCCGCCGACCCGTCGGAATGCGGACAGCACACGACCGCCCGCCGCGTTCACCCGCGGCGGGCGGTAACGTCGTCTCCAGGTCCCCGTCCGATTTCCGGCGACCCGGAGCGCCACCGTGCCGCTCCCCGTCGCGCGTCTGGAGCACTCCGTCATGTCCTTCCCGCCCTCCGGCCGTCACTCCGGCGCCGCGCACCACGAGTACTGCAACAGTGCCCTGTGCTGCCGGTGCCAGACGCGGACCTGGTCCACGCACGTGGCCGGGGAGCGGCTCTGCGGACCCTGCAGCTCCTGCTGCCGTGAGTGCGGACGTGCCCCGGCGCCCCACCTGGACGGCCTCGACCAAGGACTCTGCGCCGACTGCCGGGGCATGTGCGGGCGCTGCCACAACCCGAAGCGGCCGGACGGATCCTGCGCCTGTGAGTCCTGGCACCGATTCGCCGGGAAGGACCCCTTCACCTATGTGATGAACGCCCTGCCGCAACCGCTCATGCAGGGACTCGGCCGCAGGCTCCCGGCCGAGATCCTCGACCTGATCCGCCAGGAGCTCGGACGGGGACGGACCGCCTTCCTGCTCCGGGAGCGGATCGAGCGCCGCTGGAACCTCCGCTGGGCACACGCCCTGCACGAGACGGACGAGGACGGCAACCGCCGCTGGACCCCGCAGGACATCGCGGAAGCCCTGCTGACACGGGGCCGCTGCCCCGATCCCGACTGCGAGGACGGCTACCTCGTCACCACCGACCTGCCCTGCGGACGCTGCCGGCAGCCCACGTACCGCTTCGTGCCGTCCGTCTCCGAACGGCGGGCGACCACCGACCACGCCCGCCACACCGCCGCCGAGATCCGGCGCGGCCTGCTGGAGAACCGCACCCGAACCCGGCGCGCCCCGCGCGGCTGATTGGGTACACCGCGCCGGACCAGGACCCCTGCCCGTACCCCTACGCCGCCCGGGACGGGTGCAGACCCGCGTACACGCCGCCGCGTCGCATCAGCTCCTCGTGCGTGCCGATCTCCGCTATCCGGCCGCCCTCCATCGCCACGATCCGGTCGGCGGCCCTGATCGTGGACAGCCGGTGGGCCACCACGAAGACCGTCCGGCCCCGCACCAGCCGGGCCAGAGCCTCCTGCACCAGCGCCTCGGAACGGGTGTCCAGCGCCGAGGTCGCCTCGTCGAGGATCAGTACCTTCGGGTCCCGGATCAGCGCGCGGGCGATGGCCAGGCGCTGCTTCTGGCCACCCGACAGCCGGGCCCCGCGCTCGCCGACCACGGTGCGGATGCCGTCCGGAAGGGCCTCCACGAACTCCAGCGCGTTCGCGTCGCGCAGCGCCCGGCGGACCGTGCCCTCGTCGGTGTCGCCGAGTCCGTAGGTGACGTTCTCCTCCACCGTTCCCTCGAACAGGATCGATTCCTGCGGGACGACGGAGAGGAACCGCCGGTACGTCCGCAGGTCCAGCGAGGCCATGTCCCTGCCGTCGAGCAGAATCCGCCCGGAGGCCGGCCGGATGAAGCCGATCAGGAGGTTGAGCACCGTCGACTTGCCCGCCCCCGACGCGCCGACCAGGGCGACCGTCTCGCCCGGCCGGGCGGAGAGCGTGAACTCCTTCACCGCGTCGCCGGAAGCGCCGTCGTAGGAGAACCCGGCGTTCTCGAAGTCGATGCGCCCCTCGACGCGCTCCACCCGCTCCTTGCCCGCGTTGATCTCCAGGTCCGGCGCCTGGAGCACCTCGCCCGCCGAGCGGACCGACTCCAGCCCCTGGCTGATCACCGGCGCCAGGCTCAACAGGGTGGACACCGAGCCGGTGAGCGTGGTGAAGAAGGCGCTCAGCATCACGACGTCGCCCGCGGTGATCGCCAGCCAGCCGTGGTACGCGACCAGCGCGGAACCGGCGAGGCAGCCGACACCGAGCGAGTTGAGCAGGATCCAGGCCATGGCGCCGAACCGCCCGTTGAGCACGTCCAGTCGCAGCCCCGCCGTCAGCACCTGGCTCAGCGGACCGTCCACCCGGCCGAGCGCGGCCTTCTCCAGGCCGTGCGCCCGGGTGATGGGGATCAGGCTCGTCATCTCGCTTACCCGGGCCGAGAGTTGCTCGACCTCCTGACGGAATGACTCGTTCTGGGTGCGCAGTCGGGTACGCAGCTTCATGACGAGGAACGCGGCGGCCGGCACGACCACGAGGAACACCGGGAGGAACGACGGAACCCGGACGGCTATCACGGCGAGGCCGCCGATCAGGGTGACGATCCCCGCGAGCCCCATGTCCGCGCTCTGCTGGACCATGTGCTCGACCAGTTCGACGTCCCGGACCACCTTGGCCTGCAGAACACCGGCGCTGGTCCGCGCGTGGTAGCCGATGGAGAGCTGCTGCATGCGCCGGCAGAGCGCCTGCCGCAGGGACGTGCCCATCCGCCGCACACTCCCGTTGAGGCAGCGTACGTACAGCAGATGCATGGGGTAGTTGAGGACGAGGACGAACAGCAGCGCGCCCGCGTTGAGCCACAACTCCCTTTCGGGGCTGTGCCGGACGACGACGTCGATGATGTTGGCGGTGATCAGGGGGAGCAGCCAGATCGGGCTGTGCTTGACGACGAACGCCGCCACGGCGAGCACCAGCCGGGCCCGGTCCGGGCGCAGCAGGTAGCCGAGGGTGCGGATGGGGTGTTCGCCCCGGTAACGGTGGTCGAGCGCGGAGAGCCGCGGAGGAAGGGCAAGCGTGTGCTGCATCCGACCAGCCAAGCCGCCCGCCCTCGACCGCCGCAAGACCCCATCCGCATCGTGGGCGCGCGCCCCGGTGAGAACCCGCTGGTCACGGGTGGGGCGCCGGGGCCTTCCGGTGGGCCCGCCGGCCTACTCGCCGACCTCCCCGTCGATCGCCTCGCGCAGCAGGTCGGCGTGCCCGTTGTGGCGCGCGTACTCCTCGATCATGTGAGTGAGGACGTAGCGGAGCGAGATGGTCTCGCCCCGGAAGTCCACGGTGTCGTCGAGGGAGCCGACGGCAGCCGCGGCGGTACGGGAGGCTTCGCACGCCTCGCTCCAGAACGCGAACGCCTCGTCCGCATCGGCGTCTTCCACGTGGAAGTCCGCCGACTCGCCGTCCACCCGCGGCCAGAGGGCCTTGAGGTCTTCGCCGCTCACCACCATCCCGAACCAGCTCCGCTCGACCTCGGCCGCATGGCGTACGAGGCCCAGGAGGGACAGGCCCGAGGTCGGCACGGCCTTCCGCCTCAGCTGGTCCCCGGTCAGCCCCCGGCACTTCATGGCGAGGGTCGCGCGCTGGTGATCGAGGAAAGCGGTCAGGGACGCACGGTCGCCCGCGGTCTTGGACGGCGGTGTGCGCGAGTCATCGGTCATCCGACGATGATCGCAGGGGCCCCGTCCACGAGCCGGACGGGTCCGGGATGCCGGTGGGGGAGGGGCGACCCGCCGACGTCACGGGTTCCCCGTCGGTTTCCGGCTGGTGGGCGGGGCCGGTGACGGCGCATCCGCGGCGTCCGTCGTCACCCGGGTCCCCGGGTGAAAGCGGGAGCAGATGTACGCGATCACGAGCGCCCCGGCCATCCCGTAGAAGACCCACTGGTTGGCCTCCGCGAAGTCCACCCGGATCGCGTGCATCGAGTCCCGCATGATCTCGGCCGCCCGGCCGTCGCCGGTGGGCTGCCGTGCGTCCGAATTCCCGGTGACGGACTCCGCGATGCTCTGTGCCGCGTCGTGGGCCGTGCCGCTCGGTACCCCCGCGTCGCGCAGGGTCTCACCGACCCGGCTCACCGTCACATGCGTCAGTACGGTGCCGAAGACCGCGAGGCCGATGCTCGCCGCGAAGTTGCGGATGGTCTGCGTGACCCCGGTGACCTCCCCGTACGAGGCTCCGATCGAGCGGTTCACCGCGTCGGTGGAGGCGGGGGCGAGCAGCAGGCCGATTCCCGCGCCGGCGATGGCGGCGTAGAGCCACTGGTCGTGCATGGAGAGCTTCGTGAGGTTGGCGGCCCAGAGGGCGAAGCCGACCGCCCCGACGGCGGTGCCGAGTCTGATCGCCGGGCGGGCACCCCGTTTGTCGAGGATGCGACCGCCCCACTGCGAGGCGAGGGCGAACCCGATGAAGAAGTACAGGAGGTAGAGGGTAGCCTGGTTCGGGGAGGCGCTCAGCGACACCTGGGCGTAGACCGACGCGAAGAAGAACACGGGTACGAAGGCGAGCATGGCGAAGAAGAGCACGGCCATGTCCACGCTGAACGCCCGGTCGCGGAAGACCTGGAGCTTGACGAGCGGGTGCGCGGCCCGGAGTTCGAAGCGGCAGAAGACGACCAGCACCACCAGCCCGGCCGCGATGCACGCCCAGGTCGCGGGCGAGTCCCAGCCCCAGGTGGCCGACTGCTGGAGGCCCAGCACGGTCAATCCCATGCCGAGGGCCATCAGCACGGCGCCCGGCACGTCCAGCGGCTCGCGGCGGGAGCGGTCCGGGATGTGGGCCAGCAGGGTCAGCACGATCGCGATCACCGCGACGGGCACGTTGACCCAGAAGATGGCCCGCCACGTCCACCCGGTCAGCCAGCCGCCCAGCAGCGGCCCGACCGCGGTGAGCGCGCCCGAGACACCGAAGAAGAGGGCGAGCGCCCGGCCCCGGCGTTCCACCGGGAACACGGCGATCACGACGGCGAGCGCGGCCGGGAACATGAACGCCGCGCCGATGCCCTGCACCGCCCGGAACCCGATCAGCCAGGCCTGCGCGAAGTCGCCGGAGGGCACCGCGCCGCAGAGGGCGGAGGCGATGACGAAGATCAGCGTTCCGCAGAGCATGACCCTGCGATGGCCGTAGAGGTCGGAGAGCCGGCCGCCGAGCGCGAAGAACGCCGCCAGCGTCAGCAGATAGGCGTTGACCACCCACTGCATCTGCGAGGAGGTGAGGCCCAGTTCACGGACGATGTCGGGTGCGGCGATGGCCACGATGGTCTGGTCGATGAAGGTCATCGACACGGCGAACAGCATCGCCGCGAGGGCCAGAGCCTGGTTCGGCGGCGCGCTCGCCGACGTCCCGCCGGACCCCTGTGGATTTTCCGCACCCCCGGTCGTGTCACCCATGCGACCCATGGTCGCTTCAGGGGCACGAGCCCGCACTCCGGGCGTCAGGCGCGGCGGCAGAGCAGGAAGAGGTGCGGCTCGGCCGTCGCCCGCGGATGCGCGGGGGTGAACAGCGAGCTGCGGCCGGAGACGACCGTGAACCCGGCGTCCGTCACCAGCGCGGTGAACGCGGGACCGTCGAAGCTGGTCACCCGCACCGGGCGGCCCATGAACAGGCCGTCCACGCCCTCCACGTCCAGCGGGACCGTCGCCACGGCGAGCAGCCCGCCCGGCCGCAGGGACCGGGCGACCTTGGCCAGCAGCGCCGCCTGTTCGCCGCGGGTCATCTGGAGGAGCGAGAAGTAGACGCAGGCGGCGTCGAAGGACTCCTCCGCCAGCGGGAGTTCGCGGATGTCGGCGTGTACGAAGGACGCCCCGGGGACCTGCCGGGCCGCCAGCTCCACCATGACGGGCGAGACATCGACCCCGTGCACCTCGTGCCCCGCGGCCACCAGCGTCTCTGCCGTCGGTCGGCCGGTCCCGCTGCCCACGTCCAGCACCCGGCTGCGCGGCGCGAGATGCCCGGCCAGTTCGCGCAGGGATTCCCGGTGCGCCGGCGAACCGGCGAAGGCCCGCTCGTACTGGGCGCCCAGCGCGTCGAACACCGCAGCCGCCGAGGTGCCGCTCACGTCGTCCATGGGTGCGTTCCCTCCGCGGGCCGGCCAGGTCACCCCGGATCGTGCCACCCGGAGCGCCCGCCCACAACGGGGCACGGCCGCGGGCGGTCACCGCAGGCACGACCGCGTCCCCGGCCTCCGCGCGTGCGGGGACCGGGGACGCGTACGCCGTGCGGGGATCAGGCTCCGGAGGCGTCCAGCATCGCCGAACGCTCCACCACCTTGATCCGCTCACGGCCCTGCTCGGCACCGAGCGCCTTCTCGTGCGCGTCCAGGCGGTGCCAGCCCTCCCACGTGGTGTAGCGGACCCCGCGGCCCTCCAGGTGGGCGACGACCGCGTCGGGCTCGGGCTGCGCCGGGGCGGGCAGACGGCCCTCGGCCCGGTCCTCCAGCAGGCACTCGACGGTCTCGTTGGCGTCACCCTTGGTGTGGCCGATGAGACCGATCGGACCGCGCTTGATCCAGCCGGTGACGTACACCGACGGCATGTGCTCCGAGCCGGAGATCACGCGCCCGGCGGCGTGCGGGACCGTGCCGGACGCGGGGTCCCACGGGAGCTTCGGGAGCTCGTCGGAGTAGTAGCCGACCGCGCGGTACACGCTCTGCACGTCCCAGTCGGTGAAGGTGCCGGTACCGCGCACGTTGCCCGTGCCGTCCAGCTCCGTGCGCTCGGTACGCAGACCGACGACCGAACCGTCCTCGCCGAGCACCTCGACCGGCGACTCGAAGAAGTGCAGGAACAGCTTGTGCGGGCGGTCGCCGACATCGCGGATGGCCCAGTTCTCCAGCGTCTGGGCGACCATGTTGGCCTGCTTGTTGCCCCGGCGGGTCGCGATCGAGCCCTCGTCGTAGTCGATGTCCTCGGGGTTGACGATGACCTCGATGTTCGGCGAGTGGTCCAGCTCGCGCAGCTCCATGGGGCTGAACTTCGCCTGGGCGGGACCGCGGCGCCCGAAGACGTGCACCTCCAGCGCCTTGTTGGCCTTGAGGCCCTCGTAGACGTTGGCCGGGATCTCCGTGGGGAGCAGCTCGTCGGCGGTCTTGGCGAGTACGCGCGCCACGTCCAGGGCCACGTTGCCCACGCCGAGCACGGCGACCTTCTCGGCCGTCAGCGGCCAGGTGCGCGGAACCTCGGGGTGACCGTCGTACCAGGAGACGAAGTCGGCGGCACCGTAGGAGCCGTCGAGTTCTATCCCGGGGATGTCGAGCGCGCGGTCGGCCTCGGCGCCGGTCGAGAAGATCACCGCGTCGTAGAAGGAGCGGAGCTCGTCCAGACCGATGTCGTTCGGGTAGTCGACGTTGCCGAAGAGCCGGATCTGCGGCTTGTCCAGAACCTGGTGCAGCGCGGTGACGATGCCCTTGATCCGGGGGTGGTCGGGGGCCACGCCGTAGCGGATCAGACCGAAGGGTGCGGGCATGCGCTCGAACAGGTCGATCGAGACACCCGGGTCCTTGGCGGCTTCGGATTTCAGCAGCGCGTCGGCCGCATAGATTCCGGCGGGACCGGCTCCGACAATGGCGACGCGGACGGGGCGTGTCATGGGGCTGTAGTTCCTTCGTTCCTCGGGGCGGGTGAACGCGGGCAGGGTGCCGTCAAGGTAAGGCTTGACTTACTACACCCCCCTACACGCTATGTCCTCGCCTTCCCGGCCCTGTGACCGGGGTCGCCGGGAGATGCGGCGGAGACGAGGCCGGCCCGCGCGGGGTGGCCGCCGGAACGTACGTGGAAATGGTTTCAGTACTTTTCTGCAAGGGATTGCGGGCGGCCGTGGACGGCTGCTTGACTCGCTCCCGTCCCGCACGAGCCGCGAACCCGGGGGAAAGGTCCTACTCCCATGAGCAAGGAGAACGACGTACTGGTCCTGGGAGGAGCGGGCGTCGACACCATCGTGTACGTGCCCGAGCTGCCGGTCCCTTACGCCGACAGCCACATGATCCGCCCCGGCATCACCACACGCGCCGGGCAGACCGGCGACTTCGTCGCCCTCGGGCTCGCCTCCCTCGGCCTGCGCACCCACCACATCGACCTGATCGGCGACGACCACGAAGGCGACCTGGTGCGGGCGTTCCACCGCGACCGGTCCCTCCCCCTCACCGAGGTCCCGCAGCCGCTCGGCACCAAACGCGCGGTGAACCTCGTCGGCCCGGACGGCCGGCGGCTCTCCCTGTACGACGACAGCCGCGCGGCGGAGAGCGACCGGCTGCCGGAGGCCACCGTGCGGGTACTGGCCGAGAAGAGCCGCCACGCGCACGTCTCGATCACCTACCCGTGCGCCTTCGCCCTCCCGCTGCTGCGCGAGGCGGGTCTGACGCTCTCCACCGACCTCCACAACTGGGACGGCGTCAACCCGTACCAGGAGCCCTTCGCGTTCCAGGCGGACCTCGTCTTCCTCTCCGCCACCGCTCTGGCGGACCCCGGGGCGACCCTGCGCAGGATCGCCGAGCACGGCAGGGCCCGCGTCGCCGTCGCCACCGACGGGGCCGCCGGTGCCCATCTGCTCGTCGACGGCGAGCTGACGCACGTCCCCGCGATCGCCCCGCCGGAACCGGTCGTCGACTCCAACGGCGCCGGCGACGCGTTCGCCGCCGGCTTCCTGCTCGGCTGGCTGGCCGGCGAGGAACCCGCACGGTGCGCCCTTTTCGGCGCGGTGGCCGGGGCGTACGCCTGCACCGTGGAGGCGACCCGGGCCGACGCCATCGGCCGCGAGCTGCTGCTCGCCCGGGTGGCGGAGTGGGAAGCGGGCGCCGGGACGGCGGCGGGCGCCACGACGGGGGCGACGCGCGTCTGAAACCCGGCGCGGCGCTCGATGTGCGCACGGTCCGGACCGGGACCACCATCGGAGTCAGGTGTCCGCCCGGGCCGTACGCCCGTAGACCCGCGCCGGCGGACCCCGGAAGGCGGTCCCCGTGCCGGACACACCCCGTGCCCCCAGTCGCGTCACGCTCACCGAGGACGGACCGCTGCTGCTGGAAGGGCCCGTGGAGGTGACCCTGCCGGACGGCACCACGGTGGTGTCGGACCGGTTCGTGGTCGCCCTGTGCATGTGCCGCAAGAGCCGTATCCACCCCTGGTGCGACACCAGCCACCGACGCCGGGTGAAGGGCGAGCCGGGCGCGGGCGGCGCGGGCGCAGGGGCCGAGGGGCGAGGCTGAGCGCGCTTCCCCCGCAGACTTCATCCGAAAGCCGCAGACCTCACCCGAAGTGGCCCGCAGCCGGGGGACCGGCGCGTACAGCGCGTACGACCACCAGCTCCTCGCTCTGCGTACCCCGCCCGAGCAGGCCCCGGTCGCGCAGCCACGACCGCCGCGAGCGCAGCACCGGCCCCAGCGGAACCCGGGCCCGCTCGCGCACCTCCGCGGGCAGCCCCGCCCGCTCCAGGCGCTCCACGGTCAGGTCCGGGTCGCAGAGCGCCGAGTGCACCATCAGCAGCACCCCTCCCGGTCGCAGCGCCTCCCGCGCCCCGTCACAGACGCGGTCCAGGACGACCCGCCCGTCCAGGCCCGCGTCCCAGGCCCTCGCACGTCCGCGCCCCGGGACCTCGGGCGTCGGCGAGGGCACGTAGGGCGGATTGCACAGCACCAGGTCGTAGGTACGGCCCCGAACGGCCGCGGTCAGATCGCTGCGCCGGACGTCGATGCGGTGGCGGTGGAGCCGGGCGTTGGCCCGGGTGGTCAGTACGGCCCGGCGGGACAGGTCGACCGCCGTGACCGACCCGCCGAGCTGGGCGGCACGGATCGCCAGCGCCCCGCTCCCCGTACCGAGATCCAGCACTCTCGCACCCGGCGCAAGGGCCTCGCGTTCGAGCACCCGCATCAGCAGCCGGGTGTCGTGCTGCGGCGCGTACACGCCGGGCAGGGTGAGGACGAACGGTGCGGGCGATGCCACATCAGTGGCCATCGGGGCTCCCTCGGACGTACGGATGAACGGTCTGTCCCAGGTTGGGGCGGAATCGCTCCGGTCACCACTCGGTACCTTCCCGCGCGCCTTCCCAGCGGCGGAAGGCGGGCCGGCAGCCATCAGTGAGCGGGCCCGGCCAGCCCGCTGAGGGCAGCCCTCAGCGGGCCGGCCGGCCGCGCCAGCCGGCCAGCAGCCGTTCCCCGAGCCGGTCCTCCAGGAAGCCGGTGGCGGTGATGCCGAACGCGACGTCGGCCGCCAGCTCCGGCTCGTCCGCCAGCAGACCCGCGACGACCTCGCGCCTGACAACCTGCTCGTGCACGGCGTCCGCCTCGACGTGCTCCTCGTAGAAGAACTCCGCGGCGGGACCGGCCCCGGTACGCCGCATCGCCTGCGCCAGGCGGCGCGAGGCGGGCGACGAGGTGATCTCCACCGCCGCGAAATGACCCACCAGGGCGCCCCGCAGGCGCCGGTGCAGCCCGAACAGCGACATCAGGTTGACCAGGGCCAGCATCTCTGCGTGACCCTCGTCCAGATAGTGGCCGTAGGCGGTCTCCAGACCCAGGTCCGCCATCAGATCGGCGAAGAGGCGGGCGTGGACGCGCTCCGCGCGACCGGCCCCGAACTCGTCGTACTCGATCGCCGCCATCCCCGCCTTGGCCCGCCCGCCGAGCCTCGGCAGCACCCAGGCGTGCGGGTCGGCCTCCTTCAGGTGGTACAGCGACCGCTGGACGGCGTACTCGCGGACGTGCCGCAGCTCCCCGTGGTCCTTGAGGAAGTCCGACACCCCCTGGCCGTGCACCGGTTCCACCAGGAGCCCGGCCAGGACGTCCTCCAGGGAACCGGAGCCGGTGGCGTCGTGGCGCAGCGCGGTCAGGAAGGAGTCCTCGGCACCCTTCCGTACGGCCAGCAGGTCCGGGTCCCACTCCAGGTCCGGGTCCACCCCCGCGAACCCCCGGTAGTGCAGCTCGTAGCACGCGTACAGCGCCAGATGGAGATCCTCGCCGTACGGATCGGCCGCTCGGGCGTCCCCGGGACTCGGCAGCCCGCCCGCACCCCGCAGACGGGCGAGTACGGCGGCCGACAACGGCCCCCGGGCACGGGGCGGTTCCGGTGAACGGTGCGCTCCGTCGCCGTACGCGTCCATCGTCAGTCCCGGGGCAGCAGGGATCCGAGGGGGCCCAGGTCCAGGTTGAGGTCCTCGGGACGCACACCGTGCTGCTCGCAGAGTTCGGTCATCCGCTGGTCGAGCATCATCAGGGTGGCGCCGATCTCGTCGGCCTGTTCGTCGGTGAGGTCGCCCTGGTCGACCCGGCGGATGGCCTGCCGTTCCATGAGCTGACGCAGCAACTCCACCACGGTGAGGACGAGCGTGACCAGGTCACGGCCCATCCGCTCGCGGTCGAGGTCGAGCCGGGCCCCGGTCACAGCGGTCCGCCGTCGGCCCAGGGAGCGGGCACGCGTTCGCTGACCGAGGACAGCAGCGCGTGCAACGACAGCCGTACCAGCGGAACGTCCGCGATGGCGATCACCAGATCCCCGCTGATGACCACTCCGGTGGCGAGCACCCGGTCGAGCAGATCGACCAGCGGCACCCCGATCGGGCCACTGAGCGGCTCGGCGGAATCCCACGGCACCACTTCGCGGCTCATCCCTCCACCTCTCCCACGAACGAGTACGGCACCCAGGGACCGGACAGCGCGACCTCCACGTCGCCCGGCTCCCGCAGCGACTCCGCGAGCCGGTGCAACTCGGCCGACCGGGTTTCCGCCACCAGATAGGTGGCGTTGAGGACCTGCACGCCTCGGTCCTCGGAGGAGGGTGCGGAGTGCAGCCGCAGCCGGCGGGCCTCCGCGGCGACCCGGCGGAACGCCTCGTCCACCGCGTCGGCCCTGAGCCCCGCTTCGACGTGACGGCGCTGCCGGCTCTCCTGGATGTTCCGGCGCCGGTTCAGGTAGGCGAGCCCCGAACCCGCGGCGGGCCGGACCTGCGGGGGCTCGGTGGCCGTTCTGGCGGGAACCGTGGTTGCCTGGGCCGCCGCGGAGGGGGACAGGAATACCTTGACGCCCCACTCGGCGTGATGGGCGACCCGGTCGAGTGCGCGGTCGAACCGTGCCACCTGCGACGCAAGGGCCGCCCGGGCACTGTCGTCACCGTGGTAGAGCGTGGCCATGGGGAGCGGCACGGTGGGCGCGCCACCTGCGACGGCGGTGACCACGGCATGGTGCGCCCGCGCGTAGCGCTCCAGCTCCTCCTGGTCGGCCAGCCGCTCCTGCCACACCTCGTCGGTGAAGTCGTCCGCCTGCACGGTCTGCACCACTGCCGACAGGCGTGATCCGAGCGGCAGCGCGCGTACGGGCTCCCCGCCGGTGAGGCCCGACGACCGCCCTAGGGTGTCGCGATCGAGGTCGCGGCACACGGCGAAGACGTAGAGGGCGCCGCCCCCGGAGCCGCTTTGAAGATTACGGGTCATGTGCGTGCGCGCTCCCTGGATTTCTTCCGTCCGTCGGCGTCGTCGGGGGATTCCAACGCCTTGATGCGTTCGCGCAGTTCGCGGTTCTCCTCCTGGAGGGCGCTGCGCGACGCGCGTGAACTGAGCGCGGGATCGGTCTCCCACCAGTCGATTCCGGCCTTCTTGGCCGTGTCCACCGAGGCCACGAAGAGCCGGAGCCGGATGGTGAGCAGTTCGATGTCCAGGAGATCGATCTTGATGTCTCCCGCGATGACGATTCCCTTGTCGAGGACGCGTTCCAGGATGTCGGCGAGGTTGGTCGTCTGCGGACCGGGAATGGCGTCGGCGGTCTGCCGGTACGTCATGTCCGTCACCGTCGTCCGCCCCCTCTCCGCTTCCGGGGACGAGGCGCCTCCTCCTCTTCCTCTTCTTCTTCGTCCGCTTCTTCTTCCTCCTCGCCGTCTACGTCGTCGCTCTCGTCGTCCTCCTCCTCCTCGTACTCGCCGTCCTCGTCCTCGTCTTCGTACTCGCCGTCGTCCTCGTCCTCGTCCTCTTCGTCTCCCTCTCCCTCTTCGTCTTCGGCGTCCTCGTCCTCGAAGTCGCCGTCCTCTTCTTCGTCGCCTTCGTACTCGTCCTCCTGGCCTTCCTGCTCTTCCTCTTCCGCCACGGCGTCCTCGTGGGAGACGACGACCTCTCCGTCACGGATCTCGCCGCGCCAGCCCTCGGGAGGCTCGGCGCTGAGGGTGACGTAGCGCTGGAAGTGCTTGAAGTCCAGGCGGATACGGCGCCCCTGGACACGCCAGAGGTTGCCCGTCTTCTCGAAGAAGCCCGCCGGGTAGTACTCCACGACCAGGACGATCCTGGTCAGGGAGGGTGCCAGCTCGTGGAAACTGACGGCGCCGCGCGTGCTGCCCTTGGCTCCCTCGGACGTCCACACGATCCGTTCGTCGGGAATCTGCTCCTGCACGGTGGCCTTGAAGCCGCGGGAGGAAGGGCCGATCTTCACCTTCCAGTCGCTCTCCATCTCGTCGCCCATCGAGACGCTCTGGACGCCCTTGGTGAAGCTGCTGAACTGGTCGTACTGCGTCCAGTGGTCGTACGCCTCGCGCAACGGCACGCCCACGTCGAGGACTTCGATGATGTTCATCGACTTTCCGCCCGACTTGCTCTTCCCGCCGCCCTTTCCACCGCCTCCGTCCCCGCCGCCTACGCCGAAGGCATCCTTCGCCTTTCCCACGACGTTGTCCTTCACGCCCTTGGCCTTCTCGGAGACGAAGGCCTTCAGCGGTGATTCCCCTTGCAGGACACGCGATCCGATGGCGGGCAGGGAACCGCCGTTCGCGACATCGGTCAGCTGACTGGTGACGTCCGTGAGCTTCTCCCCGGCCTTCCCGGCCAGTCGCTCCACCTGACCGGAGAGGTAGCCCGAAAGCTCCTCGCGCAGCCGCCCGACACCTGACACCTGGTCCTCGGGACCGTCCTTCTCGTTGCTGGCCATGGCTCGCTACCTCCGGCGATCGGCGCGCTTGGAAGCCGTCCGCTTGGACGACGACGTCTTCTTGGCCGCCGCGCTCTTCTTGGCGGGCGCCTTCTTCGCGGCACTCTTCTTGGCCGGGGCCTTCTTCGCGGCCGTCTTGCTCGCGGACTTCTTGGCGGGCGCCTTCTTGGCCGCGCTCTTCTTTGCGGGGGCAGCCTTCTTGGCGGGAGCGGCCTTCTTGGCGGGCGCCTTCTTCGCAGCCTTCTTCGCGGGAGCGGCCTTCTTCGCCGGGGGAGCCTTCTTCGCCGCCTTCTTGGCGGGCGCCGACTGCTTGGGCTCGGCCTTCTTGGCCGGTGCCTTCTTCGCTGCCGCCTTCTTGGCCGGGGCCTTCTTCGCGGCACCACGCGAGCGGGGGCGCTGGGCGGGCTCCTCCTCGGGCTCTTCGTCCTCCTCGGGCTCCTCCTCTTCCTCCTCCGGCTCCTCCTCTTCGTCCTCGGGCTCTTCGTCGTCCTCCTCTTCGTCCTCAGGTTCTTCCTCGGGCTCCTCTTCGTAGTCGTCCTCGTCCTCGTCTTCTCCCTCTTCCTCCTCCTCGTCCTCGGGCTCTTCCTCCCAGGGCCCCTCGTCCTCCTCCTCGCCCTCGTACTCCTCCTCGTCCCCGTCCTCGATCTCGCCTTCGATCTCCTCGGCAGGGCGGCCTCGTTCACCCAGGCGGGCCGTGCGCTCGCCGATCGCCTCGGCCAGCGAGACCATCCCTCGGTTGGCGGCCGCCGAGACCGCCTCGCGGCCGGCTTCGAGTACCTCGCCCCGCAACTGCTCCTGCAGCTCGGCGATCTGCGGCACATCGCTCAGCCGCCGCATTCCCTCGGCGGCGAGTTGCTTCGGTTCGAGGCCGAACCGCCGTCCCGCCAGGTAGGTCGCGACCGTGATCGCGAGCCTTCCCTTCTTCGTCCGCCCGAGTACGTATCCACCCACCACCGCGGCAGCGAGCGTCACCTTGGCCGTGTCGTCCATGGGTCAGTCACCTTCGATCGTCCGGTTCGCCGCCACGCCTTCGGCGTGGAGCCGGTCGAGCAGCAGTTCCTCTTGACGTTCGAACTCCTCGAGGTCGATGTGGCCGTCCTCCAATTCGTTGTTGAGCGCGGCCAACTGGGCCCTGAGGACGGTCGGGTCGTTCAGTTCGCGCTCCGCCGCCCCGTGCACCTTGTCCGCCACCCACACCACCCCGCGCACGGGGGCGAGAGGGAGCAGGAGAATCCCGGTGATCAGCCCCATGCCGCACCCGTCCGGGCCGGAGCGAGCGAGGTGGCGCCGGTCACGAAGCTGTAGCAGGGCAGCGGGCCCACGACCCTGAGGTCGACGTGGTCGGGGCGCGCGTCGGCGAGACGCCGTGCCGAGTCACGGAACTCGCTCTCCCGGGCCCGGTCTACCAGGAACGACACATTGAGCGCGCAGTCGCGCACCTCGGGCCCCTTGGACACCGCGTGGGCCATCGAAGTGAGCTCGGCCAGGATCTGCTCCCCGGCCTCGGCCGCCCTTCGTGCCAGCGCCTTCGCCACGGCCTCACCCAGCCGTACGGAAGCCTCGTAGCCCGGCGTCCGGCGGGCGTCCTGGCGGAGCCGGCGTACCTGTGGCTCCTCGGCGACCACCGCGGCGAGCGCGTCCTGCGCGGGGAACGCCTTGATGTTGATCTCCACGCGACCGGCCAGTTGCTCCAGGGCTTCCAGGCACGCCTTCTCGGTGGCGGCCAGTTGCTGGAGTACGGTCTGCTCGCCCGTCGCCACCATGCCGAAGCGCATGGGCAGTACGGAGTCGACCTCCGCGAGCCTGACCAGCAACTCCTGGTGGGCCATGAGATCCCGGCGCCGGGCGCGCAGCCGGGCGGGCGCCTCGCTGACCACGGCGCGTACCGCTCCCCGTCCGATGGCCGTGAGGCGTGCGGGAGGAGTGCCGACGCCGCTCAGCCCGGTCGGCACCGCCGTGGTGTGGCGGACGATGCCGTAGACGTACACACCCTGCGTCGGCATGGTTCAGGCCTCCACGGGACGGCGGCGGCGTGCGCTGCCGGAGCGCTCGGGGGCCCGCCGCTTCTTGGGGCGTGTGGGCTCCTCCGCCTCGTCCGCCTCGTCCTCCGGGTCGGCGTCGCGGTCGTCCGCGCCCACGGCCTTGCGCACGGTGTCGCCGACCGTCGACGCCGCCTTGCGCACCTTGCGCTTGCCGATCGACTTGGCCGCGGACCCTCCGAGCAGTTCGGGGATCGTGGTGCTGCCGGAATCCCGCTCCAGGTCGAGCCGGTTGCACGCCTCCGCGAACCGCAGATACGTGTCCACACTCGCCACGACGATGCGGGCGTCGATCTTCAGGATCTCGATCCCGACGAGGGACACCCGGATGAAGACGTCGATCACCATGCCGCGGTCGAGGATGAGTTCCAGTACGTCGTAGAGGGTGCCGGAACGCGGCGGGCAGGTGACTTCGTCGGAGTAGGAGGTCGTGGCCATGCGGGTCCTTCCGGTTCTGGGGCCGCCGCGTCACTCGTCGGCGGAACCCCGTCGGTAGCGGCGTACTCGCCGGTACTCCACGAGTTCGCCCTCCTGGTCGAGCCGTACCTCGTAGGAGGCGAGCAGGCTCGTGGTGTCAGGAATGCGGGGCACCTCAAGGACGTCGACGACGACGCACCAGCCGTCGTCGTCGGCGCGCCGGACGGCGGAGACGCCCTCCAGCGGATGCGCGATCAGGCCCTCCAGGCTCTGGCAGGCAGCCCGGGCCGCTCCCTGGGGACCACCGTCCGAGGAGCCCTTGCGTACGGCGGACGAGGGGTGAGCGGCCCGCTTACGACGTGTCTCTGCCATGGTTCCCAGTCTGGGTGCCACCGCGCCCGGTGCATCTTGGGCGGCGCCATCGGCGCATACCCGCTGGTCCGACGGATGCGGCGGTGATCCTGCCCCGGGGGCCCGTTGGGGGAGTGGCGCGCATACTGGAACCACGACGGACGGAGGGCGCCATGATCGTTCTCGGTGTGATTCTGCTGGTGATCGGTCTGATCACCGGGCTTTCGATCCTGTGGACCATCGGTATCGTGCTGCTGGTCGTCGGGGCGGTGTTGCTGTTGCTCGGCGCCACCGGGCGTGCGGTGGGCGGCAGGCGGCACTACTGGTAGGCGTGTCCGTAGCGTTTGCGGTCGGCGGTGCCGGGTTTCCGCCGGCCCTTCGGCCAATTCTCCGACGGGCCGAGTCGGGCTCGTCGGCCACGGTCCGCACGACTGTCGGCAAGTGATCGGAAGGGGTGTCACCCGACCCCGCGAGGGTCGGGTGACACCCCTTCTGCGTGCCGGTACCGCAGCCACTGACCGAAATGCCTGCAATATGACAAAACGGACAGACGGTACTAGATTCCCGTCGCAATGAACGTGTGTCAGATCGACCGGAGCGCATCGTCCCCGCGCGGACCGGAAGAGGCACCTCGCGGAGGGGAAACATGACCAACGCCGAGGCCGGTACCGGCACCCCCGCTGAGGCGTCGTCGCCCGCGGCCAAACTGACCCTGCTCACCCTCACGACGATGGTCGTCGGCTCCATGGTCGGCGCCGGCGTCTTCTCACTGCCCCGGCGCTTCGCCGCGGAGACCGGTGTCGCCGGCGCCCTGATCTCCTGGGCGGTCGCCGGCATCGGCATGCTGATGCTCGCGTTCGTCTTCCAGAAGCTCGCGGTCCGCAGACCCGACCTCGACGCGGGTGTGTACGCCTACGCCAAGGCCGGGTTCGGCGAATATCTGGGTTTCTTCTCGGCCTTCGGCTACTGGGCCAGCGCCTGCGTCGGCAACGTGACCTACTGGGTCCTGATCATGTCGACCGTCGGGGCGATCGCACCGGCTCTCGGAGACGGCGACACGGCGCTCGCCATCGTGCTGTCGTCGGTGGGGCTGTGGGGGTTCTTCTTCCTCATCCGGCGTGGAGTGAAGGAAGCGGCGGCGATCAACCGGATCGTGACCGTGGCGAAGGTCGTCCCGATCCTCGTCTTCGTGATCCTCGCCCTCTTCTACCTCGACACGTCCGTCTTCGCCGACAACTTCGCCGGGGCCGACTACGCGGGCTCGCTCTTCAACCAGGTGCGCGGCACCATGCTGGCCACCGTCTTCGTGTTCCTCGGCGTCGAAGGCGCCAGCGTCTACTCCCGCCACGCCAAGCGGCGAGAGGACGTCGGCCGGGCCACCATCCTCGGCTTCCTCAGCGTCTTCGCCGTCTTCGCCTCCGTCACCATCGTCTCGTACGGCATCCTGCCGATGGCCGAGATCGCCGAACTCCGCCAGCCCTCCATGGCCGGAGTCCTGGAAGCGGCGGTCGGCACCTGGGGCAAGGTCTTCGTCAGCGTGGGGCTCATCATCTCCGTCCTCGGCGCCTACCTGGCGTGGACACTGATGGCCGCCGAGGTGCTCTTCGTCGCCGCCAAGGACGAGGACATGCCCCGCTTCCTGGGCCGGTCCACCCCCGCCGACGTGCCCGTACCCGCCCTGCTCATGACGACGGCGCTGAGCCAGCTGGTCCTCGTCATCACCGCGTTCTCGGACGACGCCTTCAACTTCGCGCTCGACCTGACCAGCGCGCTCACCCTGATCCCGTTCCTGCTGGCCGCCGCCTTCGCCCTCAAGATCGCGCTGAGACCCGAAAAGGAACGTGCCGAAGGCCGCGTCACCCGGGGGGAGCTGGTGGTCGCCGCGCTCGCGACCCTCTACACGGCCTTCCTGCTCTACGCGGCGGGGCTGAAGTTCGTCCTCGTCTCCTTCATCCTCTACGCCCCGGCGACCTTCCTGTTCATCAAGGCCCGGCGGGAGCAGAACCGCCGTCTCTTCTCACCGGTCGAAGCGGTCATCTGCGCCGTCTCGATCGCGGGCGCCGTCATGGGTGTGATCGCCCTGGCCGCCGGCTGGATCGAACTCTGACCCGTCCCACCCCGGCCGCCCCGCCGGTGAACCGCGAAAGGCTTCCCATGACTGACACGACCGCCCAGAGCCCCGCCCTCGGCGTCCACTCCGAGGTCGGCAAGCTGCGCAAGGTCCTGGTCTGCGCACCCGGGATGGCCCACCGGCGGCTCACCCCCACCAACGCGGACGACCTGCTCTTCGACGACGTGATGTGGGTGGAGAACGCCCAGCGCGACCACGCCGACTTCGTCAACAAGCTGCGGCAGGCGGACGTCGACGTCGTCGAACTCCACGAACTGCTCGCCGAGACCATGGCGATCCCGGCGGCCCGGGACTGGCTGCTGGACCGCAAGATCACCGCCAACGAGGTCGGCCTGGGGCTCATCGAGAACACCCGCGCCTTCCTGGAGTCGCTGGAACCCCGTCGCCTCGCCGAGTACCTGATCGGCGGGCTCGCCACCGCGGACCTCCCCGACGAGTTCCGCTCCGGCTACCTGGCGCTGGCCCGCGAGTCGACCGCCGCCCGCGAATACCTCATGCCGCCGCTGCCGAACACCCTGTACACCCGGGACACCACCTGCTGGCTCTACGGCGGCGTCACCCTCAACCCCCTGTACTGGCCCGCCCGCCACGGCGAGACCCTCCTGATGGCCGCCATCTACGCCTTCCACCCCGACTACCGGGGCGCGAAGGTCTGGTGGGGCGACCCGGAACAGGACTGGGGACAGGCCACCTTCGAGGGCGGCGACATCATGCCCGTCGGCAACGGCGTCGTCCTCATGGGCATGAGCGAGCGGACCTCCCGCCAGGCCATCACGCAGGTCGCCGCCTCCCTCTTCCGCGAGGGAGCCGCCGAGCGCGTCATCGTCGCCGGCATGCCCAAGCTGCGTTCCGCCATGCACCTGGACACCGTCTTCACCTTCGCCGACCGCGACATCGTGACGCTCTATCCGAGGATCATGGACGCGGTCCACACCTTCTCCCTCCGCCCCAGCGACAAGGCCCCGGGCGTCGAGATCACGGACGAGGGCTCCACCCCCTTCGTCGACGTCGTGGCCCAGGGACTCGGACTGCCCGCGCTGCGGGTCATCGAGACGGGCGGCGACGTGTACGCCTCCGAACGCCAGCAGTGGGACAGCGGCAACAACGCCGTGGCACTGGAACCCGGCGTCGTCTTCACCTACGACCGCAACACCCAGACGAACACCCTGCTGCGCAAGGCGGGCGTGGAGGTCATCACCATCGTCGGTGCGGAGCTGGGGCGCGGACGCGGCGGCGGCCACTGCATGACCTGCCCGCTCGTCCGCGACCCCGTCTCCTTCTGACCCGCCACTGTCCGGAGTGCGGGCCGCCGGCGGTCAGGCCGTCAGCTTCCCGGGGAGCCAGGCGAGCTGCGCGGCCTCCTGGTGGGGGCCGCCGCCCTCGTGGTCGTTGAAGTCGTACACCTCTATCGACTTGTCGCTGTGGGCGTACGCGTTGAACGCGGCGAACACCGTGGACGGCGGGCAGGTGAGGTCCTCCAGCGCCGTGGAGAACAGCGCCGGCGCCGTGGCCCGCGCGGCGAAGTGCACCCCGTCGAAGTAGGCGAGCGTCTCCTTGACCCGCTCGGTGCGGCCCCGGTGCGTCTTGAGGTAATCGCCCACCTCGCGATAGGGGTTGCGGTCGGTCACCGTGAGGGCGCGCGGGAAGTCGCAGAGGAACGGGACGTCCGGCGCCACGGCGACCAGGTCCGGCACCAGACCGGCGACCGCGAGCGTGATGCCGCCGCCCTGGCTGATGCCGGCCGCCGCGGTGCGCGACGCGTCGACGAGCGGGTGGGAGCGGGCGGCCTCCACGGCCCGGACCGCGTCGGTGTACAGCCGCCGGTAGTAGTAGCCGTGCGGGTCCTCGATGCCCCGGGTCATGACCCCCGGGAACGCGGGCCCGCTGCCCACCGGATCGGCGGTGTCGCCGCCGGCCCAGCCGCTGCCCTGGCCCCGGGTGTCCATCACGAAGTGCGCGAACCCGGCCGACGCCCAGAGCAGATGGGTGTGGGCCAGGCCGCGTCCGCCGCCGTACCCGATGAACTGCACCACCGCAGGGACCGGTTCGGTGGTGCCCGCCGGAAGCACCAGCCAGCCCTTGACCGGGTGGCCGCCGAAGCCGGCGAAGGTCGCGTCGTACACCTCCACGGTCTTCAGGCCCGTGTCCGCGCGGAGTTCGAAACGTGCGTCGAGCGGGTGGCGGCGGGTCTCTTCGAGCGTCCTCGACCAGAACGCGTCGAAGTCGGCGGGCTCCGCCGAAGCGCTTCGGTACGTGCGGAGTTCTTCGAGGGGCAGGTCGAACAGGGACATGCGGGCCGCTTTCGTCGCACGGATGAGTGATCACACGGTACGTGCGATCACCCGCTCCGCAGAAGCCCCGGAGGGAGCGGGGTCACGGCCGCCCGACGCGCACCGTGACCGTCTTCGGCCGCTGGTACTCGTCGAGGGCGAGCACGCTCAGGTCCGTGCCGTGACCCGAGGAACCCCTCCCGCCGTGCGGGAGTTCGGCCGTCTGCACCAGATGGCAGTTGACCCACGCCTCGCCCGCGTCGAGCCGGGACGCCAGGCCGATCCCCCGCTCCAGGTCGGTCGTCCACACACTGGACGCCAGCGCCTGCGGCACGCTGTTGGCCAGGGCCAGAGCCTCTTCGACGGTGGCCGCCCGCTCGACGGTGAGCAGAGGGCCGAAGACCTCCTCGGTGATCGCGGGGTCGGCCGGAGGCAGATCGGCCAGTACCCGGGCCGGACGCCAGTAGCCCTTCTCCTCGCCGGCCGCCGCCTCGACGGTGCCGGTCACCGAGCGTCCCGCTGCCGAGGCGGCGACGATCCGGTCGTAACGGGCCGCCTGGTCCGCGTTGTTCAGCGGCCCGAAGTCACGGCCCGCCACCCGCTCCGCCATCGCCGCGCCGAGCAGCGCGACCACCCGCTCGTAGTTCTCCGTCAGCGTGATCACCCGCGCGGGCGCCGCACAGCTCTGGCCCGCGTTGTACGTCGCCGCCTCCGCGAGCGCCGCACATGTCTCCGGCGGGGCGTCGGGGAGGACGATCGCCGGGGCATTGCCGCCCAGTTCGAGGCTGACCCGGCGGGTGCCCGCCCGGGCCGCGACGTCCCGGCCCGCCTCCGGGCTGCCGGTGAACGCGACCATGTCGACCCCGGACTCCACCAGCAGCCGCCCCGTCGCCCGGTCGCCCGGCACCACCTGGAGCACCCCTTCGCCGAGCGCCGACGCCGCGTGCGAGGCGAGCAGCAGCAGGGAGTCAGGGGTGGTCTCGGCCGGTTTGACCACGACGGTGTTCCCTGCGGCCAGCGCGGGTGCGCACCGCCACGCCGCCATCATCAGCGGATAGTTCCAGGGCACCACCACACCGACCACACCGATCGGCTCCCACCGCACCCAGCTCTCGTGGCCGGCCACCAGCGCGCCCGAGGCCGGTACGGACCGGGTCCGGGCCGCCGTGGCGTAGAACCGGAAGAGGTCGGCGACCTGCGCGACCTCGCCCGCCGTCTCCGAATCCGGCTTGCCGGTCCCCGACCGCTCGCACGCGGCGTACTGAGCCGCGTCCGCCTCGACCGACGTGGCGAGCAGCCCCAGGCGTTCGGCCCGCTCCCGCGGAGTGAGGGCGCTCCAGCCGGGCAGCGCCGCCCTGGCGGCCGACACCGCCCCGGCCACCTCCGGCTCCCGCGACACGGGCGCCGTACCGCGCGCCAGACCGGTGCGGGGGTCGGTGAGGGTGGTCTTCATCGGTGGGTCCTCCGGCAGTTCGGGTGGTGTGTCCTCGGGCGGCCCGGAGTCCGGGCCGCCCGTCAGAGGTCGTACGAACGGAGCCAGAGCTCCAGCGTGAGGACGAGCCAGAGCTTGCCCCCCTGGCGCGGCAGCAGCGTGCCCTCGCCCTTCAGCCACGTGCGGATCGTGTCCTGACGGAACAGGCCGCGCTCCCGGGCCCCACGCCCCAGCAGCAGTTCGCTGCCGAGGTCCCGCAGCGGACCGGTGAGCCACTGCTGCACCGGCACCCGCATCCCGCTCTTCGGGCGGTCCACGACGGTGCCGGGGAGAAGGTCGCGCACCGCCTCCTTGAGGACCCACTTCTCCACCGTGCCCCGGAGCTTGTACACCGGGGGAGTGGCGAAGGCGTGGTCGACCACCCGCCGGTCGAAGAGCGGGGCGCGGCCCTCCACCCCCTGGGACGAGGTCAGCCGCTCCACCTTGGTCAGGATGTGGTGGGCGCCCTTGGTCCGCAGATTGCAGTGGAGCAACTGGTTGAGCAGGCTGTTCATGCGGTACGGACTCGCCGGGCCCGGCAGCAGGTACGGCTCGACGAAGCGCTGCGGCCGGGGCGCGCCGGCCAGCGCGTCCAGCGCCTGCGGGGTCAGCAGCACCGGAAGATCCGTCCAGCACTTGCGGTACGACCGCAGATAGGCGGTCGCCCGGTCCTCGTCCCACGGCGCCCCGGCCTCCCGGTGCATCTCCTGCACCAGCATGGGAAGGTTTTTCGGGCCGCCGAAAACAGGGTCGCCGCCCTCGCCGTTGAGCACCACCGACGCCCCCTCGTCCGCCACCGCCTCCGCGAGAAGCAGGTTGGGCACCGTCAGCGGGTCACCCACCGGACTGTCCAGCAGGGCCGCCGCCTCCGCGAGCCGCGCCGCGACCGTCGTACCGGAGACGTCCAACACCCGGTGCCGGGTCCCGCAGTGCGCGGCGACGAGGCCCGAGTAGCCCAGCTCGTTGGGGAGTTCACCACCGAAGCTGATGGAGTACGTGCGGACCGGACGGCTGTGCAGCTTCGCCGCGAGCGCCGTGACCAGCGAACTGTCGACGCCTCCGGAGAGCAGGACCGCCACCGGTTCGGCCTCGGGCAGCCGGCAGGCGACCGCGTCCTCCAGCAGGGCCCGCAGGCCCAGGACATGGTCCTGCGGGCCGTCGGCCGCGTCCCTGTCGAGCCGCTCGACCGGCTCCCAGTGGACGGTCTCGGCCGCCGAACCGTCCGGTGACAGCCGCAGCACCCGGCCCGGCAGCACCTCCCGTACGCCCGTCAGCAGCGTCTCCTCGCCCGGCAGGTACGCGAAGGTCAGGAACGAGCGGACCGCGGCCAGATTCAGTGAGGTGCCCAGCGCCGGCCACCGGCGCAGCGCACGCAGCGAGGTCGAGGCCGCCCACGCGCCGTCCGCCCGCGCGTAGAACACCGTACGGGCGCCCACGTGGTCGCGGATCAGCACCAGGTCGGCGCCGTCGAGCACCGCCAGCACGAACATGCCTTCGGCGAGCGCCACCCCCTTCGCGCCGAGCGACGCCCAGCAGCGCAGCAGCAGTTCGGCGTCGGGGCAGCGCGCGGGGGCGGGAGCGCCGTGCCGTTCCAGCGCGTCCCGCAGCACCGGCGCGTTGTGGAGGGTGACCTCACCGGTGGCGGTGAGACCGCACGCGGTGAACGGGCCCTCGGCCGGGCCGGGTTCGCCGCGCAGCAGGGCAGCGTCCGCGCGCGGGACGGTGACCTCCGGCCCGATGCCGGGGATCGCGCCCATCGCCCGGACATGGGCGCGGGCCCCGTCCGTCGTGGGGGCCAGACTCACACAGAAGCGCGCCATCGACGGCTCCTCTCCGCTCTGTTCCTCGCCGGATCTTCCTCGTGCGTTCCTACGGCCGGTCAGCCGAAGTCGTCGTCGCTCCAGCCGCCGTCATCACCGTCGCCCCAGCCGTCGTCCCAGTCGTCGTCCCCCGGGTCGGCCGGTCCGTCCGAGTCGCCGGAACCCGCCCCGTCGCCGCCCGCCCCGCCGTCCCCTCCGGAGTCCCGCGCCTGGCGGCGCAGCTCCTCCTCTTCCTCCGGGCTCAGGGTCAGCGGCGGCAGCTGCGCCTCGGTGACGGCCAGCGTCGTCACCCCGATTCCCGCGAGCAGCAGGCCCATCCGGCCGCCGAAGGAGGTGCGGTTGACCGTGAGGGATTCGCCGCGCCCCCACACGGTCCGGCCGTATCCGAGGTCCCGGCCGTAGGTGGCGGTGCCGTTGGAGACGCGTTTGACGATGCGGTCGCCGAGGAGCTCGTCGGTGCCCGACGCCCCCACGTTGTCGTGCCAGCGGACCAGTCCCGCCACCGCCGGATCGCGTCGCCGCCACTCCTGCCGGCCGTCCTGGTAGGAGCGGTGCACCGTGCCGTCCGCCAGCAGCTCGTCGCTGTAGCCGATCTCTGTGGGCCTCATCATGGTCTGCTGTCCTCAGGGTCTTCCGGTCGGATCGGGCCAGCTCAAGAAGCCCGTGGCGCGCAGGTCCCGCAGCCCCGTCCACACCGAGGCCCGCGGCACCCGGGGCCCACGGGTGAGACGCAGCACCGCGCGGACCAGCCGGCCGGGCGGCACGGCGGCGACCTCGGCGAAACGACCCCGCGCTAGCCACGCCGTCTCCTGCGGCCTGAGGGTGTCCGGCAGCGCGGCCAGTTCCTCCCTCCGGACGGGGCCGCGTCCGGCCGGCAGGCGCATGGCCTGCGCATGGCGCGGTACGAGCCCGAGGGAGGAGACCTGTACGCCGGGGACGGGGCCGAGGGAGGCCCTGACCCGGCCGCGCAGCGCGATCCCCCGGGGGCTGGCGTCGTGGAGCACGTACACCGTCGCCCCGCCCGCGCGCTCCAGAGCGGTGGTCAGCCGCGGGTCGAAGGGCAGCGCGTCGGTCACCGCCAGGACCGGGCAGGCCGCCTCCAGGTGGACGTGGTTGGCGAGCAGCATCCGGGCGATCGCGCGGTCCTGGCAGACCAGGAGACGGGGCAGCCCGTAGTCGTGGAGGTCGGGTTCGCTCTCCCGCCGCGGGGCGGGAGCCTCCTCCGGCGGGGGCGGCAGCAGGCCCGGAACGCTGTCCCGGCCCCGGGCGTCCAGCGCGCGGGTGAACGACGACAGCCGCAGATACGGCCGCGCGGTGCGCGGAACCCGGCTCAGTACGGTCAGGCCGGGATCGAGCACCCGGCAGGTCTCGAAGTACAACTGCCGTTCGGTGAACCGGAGACCGCCCGGCGCGGCGGCCCGTGCCGCGGCGGTGTCGATCGCGGTGTGGAGGGCGGCGTCCAGCGCACGGACGAGCAGACGGGTGCCGGGCCCGCCGGACCCGTCCGCGAGGGCGCGCGCCCCGGTGAGGGGCGGACGTCGGGACGTCATCACGTGCTCCTGTCGTGCTGGTCGTGCCGGCCGGGGGTACGGGAGGCGCTGCGGGGCGGCACCTGCCCGGCGGGGGAGGGCCAGGTGAGAAACCCATGGGAGAGCGGGTTCCCGGGGCGGTCCGGCCGTGGGGCGGGCGCCGTCACGGCGTGCTCGACCGCCTTGGTGACGGTCTCGGCGAGGACCGGGGGCGGCATCGCGGCGACCGGCCACCACCAGCCCTCGGCCAGCCGTGCGGCCTCCTGCTCGGGCAGACCGGCCACGGTGCGCAGCAGTTCGGCGTCGTACCCCGAACCGGCGGAGAAGCGGCGGACGGCACGCGGGTTGCGGGCGGCGGTCCCCGGCCGGAGACCGGCGTCCACGACGGTCCGGCCGGGGTGGGCCGCGCGGAGCGCCGGTGCGAGCACGGCGCCCGAGGCATCCGCGTCGTGCAGCACCACGACCGGCAGACCGGCCCGCTGACCGGCCAGCAGCTCCAGGGCCTCGCGCACGCGTCCGGGCCCGTCCGTGCCGCCGACACGGTCGGCGGCCTTCGCCACCAGGAGGGTGTGCGGCCGGTCCGGGAGCCCGTTCTCCCTGAGGAAGCGTGCGACGACGGGCTCCGTGCAGAGGATCAACACCTCGGGCGGCCCCGACCGTGCCTTGGCGGCGCGCCGCGCGGCAGCGGTGCCCGCCGCGCGCCTCTCGTCCACCACACCACCGGGCAGCCCGCCGTACGTCGTCGTCCAGACGCCGTGCATCAGCGCGCGGAACGCGCTCTCCGACGGCTGGACCAGCGCGAACGCCTGCCGCCCCGGGCGGTGGCGCAGCGCGGCCGCCAGGACCAGCACCACGGGGACGAGCCATGCGGCGACCGTTCCCAGCGGGCCGTGCGCCACGACGGCACCCGCCACCAGCGCGGCGGAGAGCGGCAGCGCGACAGCCCAGCGCACCCACGCCCGGACACCGCGCGGCCCGGACGCCTCCGAGAACGGGTTGGACGACCTGGACGCGTACCAGAGCTGGGTCAGGGTGATCCTCAGCCGGGCGTTGCCGGTCGCCCGCTCGACGCAACGCCGGATGCGGACGTCGTGCATCCCCGGCCCGTCCGACCACGGGTCCAGGGCGTAGCGCCGCCCGCAGCGCACACATCTGCCGCCGACGCGTTCCTTGCGGGTGATCCGCGCCTCGCAGCCCGGACAGATCACGTGCCGGGCCCCCGTCCGGTACCGGGAGAGGGCCAGGTCAGGAAGCCCAGACCGGCCGCCCCGGCGCGGGCGGGATCGGGCCGCCCGGTGGCCCGGGCGGCGCACCGCGCGACGACGTCGAGCAGCCGTGCCGGAGGCAGCCCGACGAGCGGGAACCCCCAGCCCCGCCCCAGCCACTTCAGCTCCGCCTCGCCGAACTCGCCGAGAGCGGCGAGTTCACGCCGCGCCGCCGCGTCGGGCCCGCGCCACCGGTCGCGTACGGGCACCGCCCGGGCCAGGCCGTGGACCTTGCCCACGGGGAGACCGGCGTCGACCACCGTGGTCCGCGGAAACGCGTCGCGGGTCCGCCGGACCAGGAGCACCCCGTGCGCGTCCGCGTCGTGCAGCACGATCACCGGCCCACGCGGTGCCAGGCCCACGGCCTCGTCGAGGGTCCGGACGAGCACCAGCCCGTAGTGCCCGGCCACGCCCTCCGCCGCGAGGAACGCGACGACCGACGGATCGGGGCAGAGCAGGACCCCGGCGGCCCGGGCGCCCGGGGCGGGCTTCCCCAAGGAGAGCGGGGCACCGTAAGGGCTCCGCTCCCGCACGGGCTCGTCCACCAGGCCGGGCGGCAGCTCGCCGTACACCCGGAGCCACGGGGCGAGGACCGCCGAGCGGAACGCGTCGCGGTCCACCCGGGGGATGCCCCGCCCCACCCCGGCACCGCGTGCCACGACCACCGACAGCGACACCAGCAGGAAGACCGCTCCGGTGAGGAAGGCCGGTGCGAAGGGGACCAGGACACCGGCGAGCAGGAGGACGACGCCCGCCACCGTCAGCAGCGGGTTCCACACCGCGCCGAGGTTGCTGGTCCGCAGCGAACGGCGCGACAGGGCGTACCACAGCTGGCCGGGGGCGACCGCGACGTGACCGTCGGCCGACAGCGCGGCCATCACCCGCCGCACCCGGAGGTCGCTGAGGCGCAGGGGGTTGGTCTTCGGATCCAGCGCGTAGAGGCGTTTGCAGTACGCGCACCTGTTGCCGGGGCGTTCCTTGCGGAGCAGTTCGTGCTCGCAGTGCGGACAGATCACCGGTGGGCCTCCAGCGCCGTGGCCACCCGGCGCAGCCGGCCCGCCAGCCGTTCCCGGACCGTGGCCGGGGCGATGCCGTGGACCCGCTGGCGCTCCTCCACGGAACGCAGGGCGGCGGCCAGGGCCCGGAAGTCGGTGGTGGCAGCCGTGGCGAGTGCCCCGCCGTGCGGTTGCGGGGAGCTCCCGCCGAGGGCCCGGCGCTCCGCCTCCGGGGCGGTGATCGCGTAGTCCTCGTGATCGATGCCGTACCCCGTGTTCGCCGTGACGATGGTCAGGGGCCGCTTGCCACGGTTGGCGAAGGAGTGGGGCATCATCTCGGGGATGCGGATGAGCATCCCCGGCACCAGCGGTATGTCGGTGGTCCTGCCGCGTTCGGTGTCGTACAGACCGCACGACGCGTGGCCGAGCGACAGCACGTAGTGCTCGCCGCCGTGGGCGTGCGGGGTGAAGGCGCTGCGGGGGCCGACCATCCCGAGCTTCACCGTCGCGTTGGACGGCCGCTCCGGGGATGTCGCCGCGTCCCCCACCAGGTAGTGGGCGAACTGGCCGTCGTCGATGAAGGGAATCATTCCGCCGCCGGGACCCAGTGGGCGGCAGCCGTCGCGGTCGGCGACGACCACGGAGCCGTCCGGCCGCACGTGATAAAGGCGCACCCCACGGGGCAGCGCCCCGCGCACCCGGTCCGGTATCTGCCCGCCCGCGCCCATCGCGCCTCCCCCCGCCCCTGTGACGCGCGGCGCGCGCGTCACGGGGGAATCGTAGGGCGGGACGGGGCCCGAGCGGGAGGTGTGGGCACGTCTCTCCGGTGAAGTCACGGTGAACGCGGGGGTGCGAGGGCGTGCGCACGGCGTGGCGGACGGCCGCCGGGCGCCCGAATGGCGGCACCCGGGCCCGGGGCCTACCGTCGAACGGGTAACGCGTCCGGCCCGCCCGGGCCGTGGACGCCGCCGTCGGCAGACGTGAGTACTGATATGACGGACTCTCCCGCGCATGTCGCACATCTGGCCGCGCCCCGCAACGAGGGCCGCGGCAAGGGCATGGCACTCCTGGTCATCACCTCGTGCCAGCTGATGGTCGTGCTCGACATCACCATCGTCAACATCGCGCTCCCGCACATCCAGACCTCGCTGGGCTTCAGCACCGAGAACCTCTCGTGGGTGATCAACGCCTACACCCTGACGTTCGGCGGCCTGCTCCTGCTCGGGGGACGGCTGGGAGACATCCTCGGACGCCGCAGAGTCTTCATCTTCGGCGTCCTGCTCTTCGTGTTCGCCTCCCTCCTCGGAGGCCTGGCCCAGGAGTCCTGGCAACTGCTCGCCGCCCGGGCGCTCCAGGGCGTCGGGGGCGCCATCGCGTCCCCGACGGCGCTGTCGCTGATCACCACCACCTTCCGTGAAGGACCGGAAAGGAACCGGGCGTTCGGCGTCTTCGCCGCCGTCTCCGCGGGCGGCAGCGCGATCGGCCTGCTGGCCGGCGGTCTGCTGGTGGAGTGGCTCGACTGGCGGTGGATCTTCTTCGTCAACGTGCCGATCGGCCTGCTGATCGCACTGGCCACACCCCGCTACATCCCGGAGTCCGTACGCCACCCGGGACACTTCGACCTCCTCGGCGCACTCACCTCCACGCTCGGCATGGTGATGCTCGTCTACGGCTTCATCCGGGCTTCGGAGGACGGCTGGAGCGACCCGATCACCCTCGGCGCCTTCGCGGCCGCCGTGGTACTGCTCGCCGCGTTCATCGCCAACGAGCAGCGGTCGAAACAGCCGATCACCCCACTGTGGATGTTCCGCGACCGCAACCGCGCGGGCACCTACGGCATCATGCTGTCCCTGTCCGCCGCGATGTTCGGCATGTTCTTCTTCCTGACCCTGTTCGTCCAGAACGTCCTCGGCTTCAGTCCACTGCGCGCCGGGCTCGCCTTCCTCCCGGTGAGCGCCATCATCGCGGTCGGAGCCGGGATCGCGTCCCAGCTGCTCCCCCGGTGGGGGCCGAAACCGTTCATGGTAACGGGCGCGGTACTGGCGGCGGGGGGACTCGGCTGGCTGACCCTGACCGACGCGAACAGCACCTATCTGGGCAGCCTGCTCGGCCCGGTGCTCGTCTTCGGCTTCGGCATGGGACTCCAGTTCGTCTCACTGACCCTGATGGCGGTCTCGGGCGTCCGCCCCAAGGAAGCGGGAGCGGCCTCAGGCATCCTGAACGCCACCCAGCAGGTCGGCGGATCGCTCGGACTCTCCATCCTGGTCACGGTCTTCGGCACCGCGAGCCGCAACGAGGCCACCGACCAGATCCCGAAATTCATGCAGGAGGCGACCCCGGCACAGCAGCTGGAGTTCCGCAGGACCGGCGAACTCCCGCCGCCCTGGGGCAACGAGGTGCTGGCGTCCGGTGTGTCCGCCGCCTTCATCGTCGCGGCCGTGCTCGCCGTACTCGCCGCACTGATCGCCCTCTTCGTCATCCAGGTCCGCGCCTCCGACCGCGAACGGCTCCAGGGCGGCGCGGCCCCCGCGACGGACGACGACGCGGACGTCGCGGTGGGTACGGGTACGCCGACGGCCGCCGACCGGGACGGTACGGCGCTCGGGGACGGTACGGCCCTCCAGGACCGTGCGCCCGACGACGGACCGGCGCCACCGGGGACCTGACCTGACCGGCGCTCTCCGCCCCTGTGACGCCCTCCGCCCGGCCACGGCCGGAGGGCGTCACAGGGGCGGAGAGCCATGAGGGCGCGGCGGCACGGGAGTTCAGCGTGTGGCGAGGGCGTCCGTCCCCATGTCCAGCCGCATGGCGTCACGTACCTCGGCGAGCGCGTCCATGACGTCGACGAAGGCGCGCTCGCAGCGGGCGTCACCGTCCACCACCCCGGCACCCGCCTCGTCCCGCAGCCTGCGCACGCTCCGGAAGTAGCGAAGGGCGGGCTCCACGACGGCGCGCGGCGCGAAAACCTCCAGCTGATAACGGAGTTCGTAGCACTTTGCGAAGCTCTGCCGCGCACGGACCTGACGGTCGGCGTCGGCCGCCGTCCGGTCGAGAATCAGGAGTTGCAGCTCGCCGCGCACCTGGGACAGCGTCCCGAGGTAGGCCCCGTACAGCTCACGCCTGCTGCGCCGCCACTCCCCGGCCGCCTCACGCCGGTCCTTGCGGACCTCGATCAGCAGCGTCGAGCCCATGGCGATCACCGCACCGAGAAGCGTGGCCACCAGCGTCATCCATTCCATGCTCGAACACGGTAGGGAGACGCGGTGCTCCACGCCAGGGTGTTGTGCGGCCCGCGCGTGCCACGGACGACAGCGCGCTGAGAGTACGGGAAGCGGATCGCGCCGCGCTCGCGCTGCGGGGGCTGCGAGGACTGCGGGGAAAGGCTCAGCCGAAGCCGAAGATGCGTGCGAGGAAGAAGGCGGCGAAGATCGCCGCGCCCACCAGGACGACAGCGGCCCAGACGGCCGGGTGTTCCCACATGCCTCCGTCCGCACGTTCCTGGTGCGCCTCACCGATGCAGCCTTCGGCCGGCGGTGTCTCTCCCGGGGGATTCAGTGCGGTAGTCATGCATCAACCGTCTCTCCACCCGCGCCCCGGCGCACTCCGTGGCGCCGTCGGCCACCGGGGGCGTGCAGCACGTGCGGGGCGGCTCGCGCGTGCGGGGCAGGTAGCGCGTGGGCAGGCGAGCAAGGCGTTCAGGGCAGCTCGTCCGTGCGGGGTGTCTGCCCCGGTCACCCCTGCCCGTCGGCCCGCCGTGCAGCCTGTCCGCCCGCGCCCAGCAGCCCGGTGGCCTCGAACCGGGCCCGCTCCTCCAGCCGTGGCAGCTGCCGCCGGGACACCCAGGTGACCAGCGGCGGCAGGAAGGGGCGTACGGGCTGCGCCAGCCGCAGCCACGGCGGCGCGTACACCGTGGGGGAGCGGCGCTCGATGCCGCGCACCAGCCAGCCGGCGACCTGTTCCACGGGGTGGACCCGGCGGGCCGGGGGAGGCATGTGCCCACGCAGCTCCCGCAGCACGTCGTACCGGTCGGCGTCACGGATCATGTCGGTACTCACCCAGCTCAGATACGCGATGCCGACGCCCACGCGGCGGTGGGCGAGCTCGGCCCGCAGGGACTGCGCGAGCGACTCGACGCCCGCCTTGGAGGCGCAGTAGGCGCTCATCATCGGGGCCGCGCCGAACGAGGCCGTCGAGGCGATCTGGAGGAAGTAGCCGTGCGTCGCGAGCAGCCCCGGCAGGAACGCGCGCGCGGTGACGGCGCTGCCGACGAGGTTGACCTCGACGACCCGGCGCCAGCTCACGGGGTCGGACGTACCGAAGGGGCCGCCCTCCGCCACCCCGGCGTTCGCCACGACGATCGACGGAGGGCCGAGGCGCGTGGAGATCTCGCCCGCCACGCGTTCCATGGCAGCGTCGTCCGTGACGTCCACCTCGAAGCAGTGCGCCTCCGTCTCCAGGGCTCCTGCCACTCTCTCCAGCGTCTCCCCTTCGCGGCCGAGCAGGGCGAGCCGTACGCCCCGGTGCGCGAGTTCCCTCGCGACCCCGGCGCCCACTCCGCGCGCTGCTCCGGTGACGACCGCGAGCCGCCCTTCCAGCGGATTCCTGTCGCGCATGGTGCACTCCTCGGCTGTGCGGGCGAGGACCGTGCGTTTCCGGTCCGGCGGCGGTCCGCCGCCTGTTCCACCCAAACACGCCGGCCCTGATCGGGCTCGCGCTGAGGTCCGGCCGCCGCGGGGGGCCGACCGGTGCCGGGACCGCGTCGGGGACGCTCCGCACTCCGCGCGGTTGAGTACGGAGACTCAGGCCGCGGACGGATCCGCTGCCGGACGATGGATCCCACCACGCGACGCCGCCAGACCGTCCGACCGACCGCAGGAGAACCCGTGCTCAGCCGCATCGCCGCCGCCGTCGTGCCCTCCCTCGGGCACCTGACGACCACCTCCGACGAGGAGACGGTCCCCGCTCCCGGGTCGCTCATCGTCGCCAACCACACCTCGCTCGTCGACCCCGGGATCGTGCTCGCCGCCCTGCTCCGCCACGGCATCGAACCGGTCGTCCTCGCCACCGCCGGCCTCTGGCGCATCCCGGTGCTCGGCCCCCTGCTGGTCAAGGGCGGCCACGTGCCCGTCCACCGGGGCAGCGTCCGGGCCGCCGAGTCCCTGGAGCAGGCGGCCACCGCCCTGCGGGCGGGCCGTCACGTCCTCATCTACGCGGAGGGCGGACTGCCCCTGCGGAAGGACTCCGCAGAGGCCGCACCCGAGAAGTTCCGCAGCGGGCTCGCCCGTCTGGCGCTGGCCGCGGACGCCCCGGTCGTACCGCTCGGCCAGGCGGGCGCCCGCCGCGTGGTCTCCGGCGGTGCGGTGAAGCAGATCGCCGGGCTGCTCACCGCACCCGCCCGCCGGCCGCGCCTGCACGTCCACTTCGGCAGCCCCGTACGGCTGCCCGAGGGCATCCCCGCCGCGACCGCCGAAGCGCACCGGGCGGTCACGGCGGCCTGGCGCACGGCCGCCGCGCACCTGGGGGAGGGCGCGGCGCTCGCCGCGTGACCCGACCGCCCGCCGCGACCGGTTCCGTGTTCCGGTCAGCGCTCCATCATGCGCATCTGGGCGTCGTTGTGGGTGTTGCCGGCGGCCGGGGGGAGGCTGGAGAGCTGGGCCAGCTGTTCTTCGGTCAGCGTCACGGCGTCGGCGCCGATGTTCTCCTCGACCCTGGCCACCCGTCGGGTTCCGGGGATGGGGGCGATGTCGTCGCCCTGGGCCAGCAGCCAGGCGAGGGCGACCTGGGCCGGGGTGGCACCGATCTCGGCGGCGACTGCGGCGACCTCGTCGGCCAGCCGCAGGTTGTGCCGGAAGTTCTCCTCCGCGAACCGGGGGTTGTCGGCGCGGAAGTCGGTGGGGTCGAACTGGTCGGTCGAGCGGATCGTGCCGGTCAGGAAGCCGCGTCCCAGGGGGGAGAAGGGGACGAAACCGATGTTCAGCTCGCGCAGCACCGGCAGCACGCGGCCTTCCGGGTCCCGGGTGAACAGCGAGTACTCGGACTGCAGGGCGGTGACCGGGTGGACGGAGTGCGCGCGACGGATGGTGTCGGGTCCGGCCTCGGACAGGCCGACGTAGCGGATCTTGCCCTCGCCGACCAGCTCGGCCAAGGCCCCGACGGTCTCCTCGATCGGGACGTCGGGGTCGACGCGGTGCTGGTAGTACAGGTCGATGTGGTCGGTGCCGAGGCGCTTGAGCGAACCCTCCACGGCGGCGCGGACGTTGGCCGGGCTGCTGTCGGCCCCGCCCTCGCGGCCCGTGTGGGAGATCAGACCGAACTTCGTCGCGAGCACCACCTGGTCCCGGTGTCCCTTGAGAGCCCGGCCGATGAGCTCCTCGTTGACGTAGGGGCCGTAGACCTCGGCGGTGTCGATGAAGGTGACGCCCAGATCCAGGGCGCGGTGCACGGTGCGGACGGACTCCGCGTCGTCGGTCCCGGCGCCGGTGTAGCCGTGGGACATGCCCATCGCGCCCAGACCGATGCGGGAGACCTCCAGGTCACCCAGCTTGATGTGCTTCATTGTTCCTCTTTCTCTGCTCATGGGTTCCGGCGCCCCGGGGTGATGACCAGCTGCACCTGATCATGCTCCTTCCCTCCCGGGCAAGGCCCCCGGGGCGGTGCGCGGCCGGGCTCTGCCCGCCCGGTCAGCCGTCCAGACGGCGCTTGCTGAGCCAGGCGACCATCTCGGGGTCGTGGTGGTCGAAGAAGAGGGTCTCGCCGGTGTCGAGGGCGGCGACGGCGGCCATCTGGTCGTCGGTCAGCTCGAAGTCGAAGACGTCGAAGTTCTGCGCCATCCGGTCGGGGTTGACCGACTTGGGGATGGTGACGATGCCGCGCTGGATCAGCCAGCGCAGCGCGACCTGCGCCACGGACTTGCCGTGCGCCTCGCCGATCGCGCTCAGGGCGGGGTTGGTGAACAGGCCGTTCTTTCCCTCGGCGAAGCCGCCCCAGGACTGGTGCTGGACACCGTGCTCACGCATGAGGCCGTGGTCGGCGGTGCGCTGGAAGAAGACGTGGGTCTCGATCTGGTTGACCGCAGGCGTGATCTCGTTGTTGAAGGTGAGGTCGAGAAGCCGGTCGGGGTAGAAGTTGGCGACGCCGATCGCCTTGGCCAGGCCCTCGCGGTTCAGCGCCTCCATGGCCCGCCACTGGCCGTACACGTCACCGAAGGGCTGGTGCATCAGGTACAGGTCGAGGTGGTCCAGACCCAGCTTGCGCAGCGAGGTCTCGAAGGCGCGCCGGGTGTTCTCCTCGGCGGGCGCGTCCTGGACCCACAGCTTGGTGGTGACGAACAGCTCCTCGCGAGGGATACCGCTGGCCTTGATGGCGCGGCCGACCGCCTCCTCGTTGCCGTACGCGGCCGCCGTGTCGAGCAGCCGGTAGCCGGCCGCGAGGGCTTCCGAAACGGCCCGCTCGGTCTGGTCGGCCGGGATCTGGTAGACGCCGAAGCCGAGGATCGGCATCCGGACGCCGTTGTTGAGGGTGACGTGCTGCATGGGTGTCTTCCTTGTCGTTCGTACGGGGGATCGAAGGGTGACCCGGGGGTCACAGGGTGATGAGGGCCTTGAGGACGCGGCGGTCGGTCATGGCCCGGTACGCGTCGGGGGTTTGGTCGAGGGTGAAGGACCGGTCGAAGACGCGTCCCGGCTCGATGACACCGTCCAGGACGTCGGGCATCAGCTCCTCGATGTAGGCGCGGGCCGGGGAGACACCTCCGGTGAGGGTGATGTTCCGCATGATCATCGACGGGCCGACGGGGCCCTCCTCGTACTGCGGGACGCCGAGACGGCTGATGGTGCCGCCGTCGACGACCGTGCCGAACGCGGCGTCGAGGGCCTGGCGGGCGCCGACCGCCTCGATGACCTTGTCGACACCGTGACCGCCGGTCAGGTCGCGGACGCGGGCTATGCCTTCGTCGCCGCGTTCGGCGACGACATCGGTGGCGCCGAACGCCCGGCCGAGGTCGGTGCGGGCGGTGTGGCGGCCCATGAGGACGATCTGTCCGGCGCCCAGGCGCTTGGCGGCGATGACCGCGCAGAGACCCACCGCGCCGTCGCCGATCACCAGGACCCGGTCGCCGCTGCCCACACCGGCGGTCACCGCGCCGTGGTGACCGGTGCCCATGACGTCCGACAGGGCCAGCAGCGACGGCAGCAGCGCGGAGTCCGCGCCGACCGGGAGCTTGACCAGCGTGCCGTCGGCCAGGGGGACGCGCACCGCCTCGCCCTGGCCGCCGTCCACACCGTCGAGGCCGTACCGGCCGCCGTTTCGGCACGAGGAGTGCAGGCCCCTGCGGCAGAAGCCGCAGGTGTTGTCGCAGTACGTGAACGGGGCGACCACCAGGTCACCGGCCTTGACACCGGAGACGTCCGAGCCGGTCTCCTCGACCACGCCGAGGAACTCGTGCCCCATCGGGCGGCCCGTCCCGGTCGCGGGCATCGACTTGTACGGCCACAGGTCGCTGCCGCACACGCACGACAGCACGACCCGCACGACGGCGTCCGAGGGCTGCTGGATCTCGGGGTCGGGACGGTCTTCCACCCGGACGTCGCCGGCGCCGTACATCACTGCTGCACGCATGAGAGCTGCTCCTGTTTCTGAAGGCCGCCAGTCGTTCGGCGGCGGGGTGGTTCGTATCGGTGGTCCGGCCGGGTCCGGCCGGACCGGAGGGACGGGCCGGGTTCGGTGTTCGAGCCGATGGCCGCCCCGGTGCGGCCTTGCCCGCCGCGAGGGGCAGGCGGGGTGATTTGTCCTGGGTATCGGGTTTTTGGTTCAGTCTGGATCGCTGGAAGCGGACACCCGCGCAGGCGCGACGCCGACCCGGGTCACGCCCGTACGGCGGGCCGGAGCAGGAAGCTGACGGCGGTGGTGAGCAGGACCGCGGCGGCGGCGACCAGCAGGCTGGTCTCCAGCCCGGCCACCAGGTGCCCGCGGTCGGCGATCAGCGCACCGAAGACCGCCACCGCGAGCGCCCCGCCGACCTGCCGGGAGGTGTTCAGTACCCCGCTCGCCGTGCCGGCCTGCCCGGCGGGCACGTGGTCGAGGAGCAGGGAGGTCAGGGCGGGTACGGCCAGCGAGCCGCCCGCTCCGACCGGGACCATCGCCGCGATCAGCAGCCACGTCGGCGCCGAGGCGGGGACGAGTGCCAGCAGGACCAGACCGGCCGCCATGGACACCTGCCCGGTGATCACCGGCATCCGGGCGCCGAACCGGGCCGCGAACCACGCCGCGGTCGGGCTGACGAACGCCGTCAGCACCGTCATCGGCACGAACGCCAGCCCCGTGGCCAGGGCCGACATCCCCTTGGCCTGCTGGAGGTACAGACTGAGCAGGAAGATCATTCCGTAGAAGCCGACGTTGAGCGCGAAGCCGATCGCGGCCGAGACCACCATGGTGCGCTCGCGCAGCAGGGCCGTCCCGATCATGGGGTGCCGGCCGCTCGCCTGGGAGATCACGAAAACCGCGGCGGCGGCCACCACCACGACGGACGCGACCAGCACCGCCGGAGCGGTGGAGCCGTCGGCGCCGGCCTCGATCGCGGCGAAGGTGAGCGCCCCCATCGCCACGACCGCCGACAGCTGCCCCGCCCAGTCGAACGACGCTCGCGAGGCGTGCGGCGAGCGGGGCGAGTGCGGCGTACGGGCCAGAAGGGCCAGGGCGAGCGGACCGACGGGAAGGTTGACGAAGAAGATCAGCCGCCAGTCGACCTGGCTGAGGAAGCCGCCCGCGACCGGACCGGCCGCCGACCCGGCGGAACCGCCCAGAGCCCATACGGAGACCGCCTTCGCCCGGCTCCCCGCATCCGGGAACGCCTCCCGGATCAGGGCCAGGGAGGACGGCACGATCACCGCGGCGCCCGCGCCCTGCACCAGCCGCGCGGCGACCAGCATTCCCAGGTCCGGCGCCAGCCCGCAGGCGGCGGAGGCCGCCACGAACACGGCCAGGCCCACGCCGAACGTACGGCGGGACCCCAGCCGGTCGGTCAGCGAGCCCGCCGACAGCAGGAGAGCGGCGAACATCAGCGTGTAACCGTCGACCACCCACTGCAACCCGGTCATGTCACCGCCCAGACTGCTCCGGACCGACGGCAGCGCCACATTGACGACCAGGGCGTCCAGCGTGATGACGAAGAAGCCCAGCAGCGCCGCCCCCAGCGCCGAGGCGGCGCCGGGTCGCCGCGACGGGGCGTCCTGTACTGGTGCGGCGGGTGTGGCGAGGGGGACGGACACGGGGAGATGCTCCTGATCAGGGCGGGTGAAGCGGTGACGTCCTCCACCATGGCGACTCACCCGTCCGGCAGGCAGACCGGCTTCTGACGGGGGGTGGACAGAGGGGGGTACGGCAGGGCCCCCCTCGCGCGCACCGGCCCGGCGGCGGGGTTGCGACACTTGACGCATGGCACCCGAGCAGCAGCACACCGTCGGTGACGAGCTGGCGCGCTTCCTGCGCGCCCGCCGTACTCAGACCAGCCCCCAGTCCGTCGGTCTCACCCCCGGGTACGGCGTCCGCCGCACCCCCGGCCTGCGCCGCGAGGAGCTGGCCACCCTCGCCGGGGTCAGCATCGACTACTACACCCGCCTGGAGCGGGGCAAGGAGACCCGGCCCGGTCCCGGTGTCGTCGACGCCCTTGCCCGCGCCCTCCAGCTCGACGACGACGAACACCACCACCTGCGCGAGCTCGCCGTGAGGGCGTCCCGCTTCGCGCCCGAGCCGCCGCCCCCGCCCAGCCGGACCGTCCGCCCCCACCTGAAGCTGCTGCTGGAGACGATGCGGCCGAACCCCGCCTACATCGTCAGCCGCAGCATGGACCTGCTCGCCTGGAACCCCGGCGGACTGGCCCTGTACGCGGGCATCGACGACTGGCCGGTCACCCGGCGCAACCTCGCCCGCTACCTCTTCCTGCACCCCGTGGCCCGCGAGCTGTTCCCCGACTGGGACATCCAGGTCCGCGGCTGCGTCGCCCGCCTGCGCACCGAAGCGGGCCTCAACCCCGACGCCCCCGACCTCGCCGGCCTGGTCGGCGAGCTCCTCCTCAAGAGCCCCGACTTCGCGAAGCTGTGGGAACGCTACGAGGTCATCGGACGGAAGAAGATCCAGAAGACCGTCCACCACCCGAAGGTCGGCGTCCTCACCCTCAGCAGCCAGAGCATGAACCTGGAGGGCACCCCCGGCCAGCGCCTCGGCGTCTACACCGCCGAACCCGGCACCCCCGACCACGACGCCATGCTCCTGCTCGACCTCACCGCCCCGGCGGACCACGCGCACCGCGACGCCGTGACGACCGACTGACCGCCCTTCCGGGCGAGGGCCACCGGCTCGGCTCAGGCGAGGTCGTCCGGGGTCAGGTCGGGGCGCAGCCGGTGCCAGGAGGGCTGCCGCAGCAGCCCGGCGCGGGTCCGGGCGGCGTAGGCCACCTCGCCGACCAGGCGGGGCAGCACCCACCGCGCACCCGGGACCTCCGGGCGCGGGCTGAACGGGCAGTCGGCACTCGCCGCCGCGTGCAGGAGTCCGGCGAGCGTCCGCCGTTCGACGTCGCTCCACCCCGTGCCCACGTTCCCGATGTGCCGCAGCTCGCCGCCCTGCCACTCACCCAGCAGAAGGGCGCCCGGCAGCTCGCTCAGCCGGCCGTGACCGGGCAGCCAGCCGCCGACGACGACATCCGCGGTCCGGACGTGACGGATCTTGATCCACGCGTGGGAGCGGGCCCCCGGTTCGTAACCGGAGTCCAGCCTCTTGGCGATCAGCCCCTCCAGCCCGGCGGCCCGGGTCGCCTCCAGGGCACGCTCGCCGTGCCCCGCGATGAACGCGGGGGTCGACCAGTGCGTTCCGGTCAGGCCGAGTGACTCCAGGGCGGTGCGGCGCTCGGTGTAGGGGAGCCGCGTCAGCCGCTCGGTGCCGAGGAACAGCAGGTCGAAGAGGACCAGGTGTGCCGGGACGGTACGGGCCATCCTCGCCGCCTTCGCCGGCGTGCCCGCCAGGCCCATGCGCGACTGCAGGCGTTCGAAGTCGCTCCGGCCCGAGTCGTCGAACGCGACGATCTCACCGTCCAGGACCGCGGCCGTGTCCCCCAGAGCCACGCCGAGCGGCGCGAGGTCCGGGTAGGCGGCGGTGATGTCCGCGCCGGACCGCGAACGCAGCAGCACCGACCCGTCGCCGGGCAGAAAGACCACCGCGCGCTGCCCGTCGTACTTGACCTCGTAGGCCCAGCGCTCGTCCACCGCGGCGGGCGGCAGCCGGCCGGGAGTGGCGAGCATCGGGGCGATCCGGGGGAGGTCCATCGGTCCGGCGCCTCAGGACGCGCTGCGCTTCCGCGCCGGCGCCTTGCGGGCGGGAGCCTTCTTCGCGGTCTTCGCCGTGGAGGACTTCGTTGCGGTGGCCTTCTTCGCGGTGGTGCGCTTCGCCGTGCTCTTCTTCGCAGCGCCCTTCCGCGCGCCCCGCCCGCCGGCCGGCATCTCGTGGACGGTGGCCTCACCCTCGTGCTCGCCCCGGCCTTCCTGCGCGGCCTTGACCGAGGCGTTGAGGGCCGCCATCAGGTCCACCACCTTGCCGGGCTCCCGCTCACCCTCCCCGGCGGGCGCGGCAGGCTCCCGGCCCTCCGCCTTCGCCGCGATCAGTTCCTCCAGCGCGGCGCGGTACTCGTCCCGGAACGCGTCGATGGAGTCGAGCGCCATGCTCTCGGTGAGCTCCACGGCCCGGTCGATCTCACCGTCGTCCAGCTCGACCGCCTCGGGTGCGAGCTCCCCGGGACTGCGGATCTCGTCGGGCCACCGCATCGAGTGCAGCACGATCGCCCCTTCCCGTACCCGCAGCAGCCCCAGACGCTCGCGGTTGTGCCAGGCGAACTTGGCGACGGCGGCCTTTTCCGAGCGCTCCAGCGCCTTCCGCAACAAGGTGTACGGCTTGTTCGCCACCTCGCCGTCGGCCGCCAGGAAGTACGAATCGCCGATCCGGACCGGGTCGATGGTGCCCGCGTCGACGAACGCGACGATCTCGATCGCCTTGGCCGTCGGGAGCGGCATCCCGCCCAGTTCCTCGTCGGTCACCGGCACGGTGCGGTCCTTGGCGACCTCGTACCCCTTCGCGATCTCGTCCTGAGGCACCTCCTCGCCGTCCACCTCGCACACCTTGCGGGTGCGGACGCGGCCCATGTCCTCCAGGTGCACCTGCCGGAAGGGGATGGAGTGGTCCTCGGTCGCGGACACCACCTTGATCGGGATGGTCACCAGCCCGAAGCTGATGGCACCGGTCCACAGCGGTCGCGGCATCGACTACCTCCAGGCGCCCCGCCGGGGCGAACGGGACGGGCATCGGTCGGCGCGGAGGGGCGGCGTGCGTGCGCGCCCCTCCGGCCCGTCCGGCGCCATTCCGCGCCGGACACGCCCTCCGGTCCGATCCTCGCGCGCGGGCCACGCCCGCGCATCCGGGGGAGCCGCGGTGTCAGCTCCGGCCGAAGCAGCTCTTCAGCTCGTCCAGGTCGTAGAAGTGGGAGCCCCGGGAGATCGGCTCGCAGGACGCCTTGAAGGCCGTCTCCTTCTCGTTGTAGAGCATCCGGACCAGGTAACGCGTCCCGCCCGAAGCCTTCTTGCCGTCCTTCCCGCCCTTCCCGGCGTGCTGCGGTCCGGCGAACAGGTCCCACTGCACGTTCGCGGCCATCGGCGCGACCTGAGCCCCGCGCCACGCGTTGTTCGCGTACGTGTAGGGCTCGTCGAGCTCCGCGGACTTCGTGGAGCCGGGCAGCCCCAGCAGGACCGCGAGCGGCATGATCTCCTCGGCGTGCGTGAAGCTGAGCACGGCCCCCTTCGCGCTGGTGCCCGCGGCCTTCGCCTCGACCTGGTCGAACAGGTCGTCGAGCAGCACGTTCGCCATGCCGTACGTGATGGTCCGCCCGCTGAACGACGGGCCCTTCTCGTAGAACTCCTCGGCGTCGTCGAGGTACGAGAACCACTGGGCGTTCCGGGCGGGCACGAACGCGTCGAGGTCCACGTCCGGGGCCTCCACCCGCAGGTCGGGCGCGGCGGCGTACAGCTCGTACAGCGAGCGCGCGAACGCGACCCGGCCCTCGGCGGTCATGGCGGCGGCGTACCGGGACGTGAACAGACGGGCCACCACGTCCTCGGCGTTCCGCGCGGTGTCCGGAGCACCGTCGATCCTCGCGAGCACCGCCGCCAGATCCGGGTCGCTCTCCACGTACTCCTGGTAGTCGGCGTTCTGCGGCTGCTTGTGGAAGTACAGCAGGTCCTTGTCGGTGACGGGCGCCCGGACGAGATCCGTCAGCTTCGGATCGGCGGAGGTGAGACCACCGGTGAAGGCGTTGGCGCTGGCCGTCGCCCGGTTCACCCCGGACGTCCTGACCTCGACGGACTCCTGCCCGGCGACGATGCGGCGGAAGAGGGAGGGCAGGCGCCGCTCCATGCGCTGCGCGGTCTGCCGCTGCTCCTGGACACCGCGGCCGGACAGCTCCCCGTAACCCACGGACGAGGCGGCCGCGAGCAGCGACTCGACCTGCGGGCCGAGCCGGGCGCCGAGGCGGGTCAGCCCGCCCTTGCTCTCCGCGTCCCGCAGCACCGCGAGCACCGCGTCCCCGTCCTCGCTGTCGGACATGGCACGGGACCCGTGACGCGAGACGCTCTCCGTGAACACCGGGGTGAACGACGCGGGGACCGCTTCGTAGTCGCGCCAATCCTGCTGAGGGGCGTACGGCGTCTTCGTCGTGGAGAAGTGCTGACCGGAACCGAGGACCCGGGCCGGGGCGTGCGCGGAGGCGGTACCGCCGGCGGCGGTGACCGCCGAAGCGGCCAGGACCAGGGCGGCCATGGAGGAGAGCGTGCGCTTCACAGGGGGTTCCTCGGGTGTTTCGGGACTGCCGACCGGGCGGGTGCGACGCCACGCAGGTTCACAAGCCGGGGCGAACGGCTGCCCACCGCCGCCCGTGCACGGGGTGATGTACGGGTGAACAGCCGTCCGCGCGGGGCCGTCGGTGACGGGCGGACACACACGGATCCCGTCCGGTCGGGGAGGACCGGACGGGATCCGAGGAGCTGTCCGCGCACGGACGGGGAGGACGCGTACGCGCGGACGGCGCACGCGGGGGCGGCGGGCGGGCTGCTTGCCCGGCCTGTCAGCGTGCTGGTCAGCCGATGCCGTGCACGGCCTTCTCGATGAGGCCGGCGACATCCGCGGGGTGGGAGAGCATCACCAGGTGCGAGGAGTCGACCTCCACCACCGTCATGCCCGCGCGCCGGTAACCGTAACGCTCTACCTCAGGGTTGATGGTGCGGTCGGCGGAGGCCACCAGGCCCCAGGAGGGCTTCGTCTTCCACGCGGCGACGGGAGCCGCCTCGGCGAACGCCCGGGCCGCGAGGGGGCGCTGGGAGACCGCGAGGATCTTCGCGAGGCCGGGGTCGACGTCGTGGGCGAAGACGGCCGGGAAGCTCTCCGGTACCACCGAGACGTCGGTGCCCGGCTCGTCCGAGCCCTCGACCGGGAAGGGGGTGTACACGAGCGCGGACGCGAGGTCGGAATCGGGGAAGCGGCCCTGCAGCTCACCCAGGCTCTCGCCCTCGGTCAGCGCGTACCCGGCCAGATAGACCAGGCCCTTCACGTTCTCCTCCTCGCCCGCGACGGTGATGACCGCTCCGCCGTACGAGTGGCCGACCAGGATCACGGGTCCGGCGATCGAGCGGACCACGGAGGCGATGTAGGCGGCGTCGCCGATCAGGCTCCGGTTGGGCACCGCCGGGGCGACGACGTCGAAGCCGCGTTCCGTCAGCTCCGGGATGAGCAGGGCGAAGCTGGAGGCATCGGCGAAGGCGCCGTGCACCAGGACGATCGTCGGACTGTCGGACGAGGGCATGGGGGAACTCCTTGGTTCTTCGTGGTCCCGGACGGGAAATCAGGCGGAGTGCAGAGCGGCGCGGAGCGTACCGATCGCCTGCTCGATGGCCGCCCCGGCGGCGTGCGTCCCGCGCAGCGCGTCGAGCATCACGAAGTCGTGGATGATGCCCTGGTAGCGGACCGCGGTGACCGCGACACCGGCCTCGCGCAGCTTGTTGGCGTAGGCCTCGCCCTCGTCCCGCAGCACGTCGGCCTCGCCGGTGATGACCAGCGCCGGCGGCAGCCCGGTGAGCTGCTCGGTGGTGGCGCGCAGCGGCGAGGCGGTGATCTCGGCGCGCTGGGCCGGGTCGGTCGTGTACTGGTCCCAGAACCACTGCATGCCGTCGCGGCGCAGGAAGTACCCCTCGGCGAACTGGTGGTACGAGGCGGTGTCGAAGGACGCGTCGGTGACGGGGTAGAACAGCACCTGCTGGACCAGCGGTACGTCGCCCCGCTCCTTGGCCATCAGGGTGAGGGCGGCGGTCATGTTGCCGCCGACCGAGTCGCCGGCCACCGCGATGCGGCCACCGTCCAGGCCCTTGCCGGCGCCCTCGGCGACCACCCAGCGGGCGACCGCGTAGTTCTGCTCGATCGCGACCGGGTAGCGGTGCTCGGGGGAGAGGTCGTACTCCGGGAAGACGACGGCCGCGCCCGCGCCGGTCGCGAGCTCGCGGACGAGCCGGTCGTGGGTGTGCGCGTTGCCGAACACCCAGCCCGCGCCGTGGATGTAGAGGATGACCGGGAGCGTGCCGGTGGCCCCGGCGGGCTTGACGATGCGCGCCTTGACCGATCCGGTGGGACCGCCTTCGACGGTGATCCACTCCTCGGTGATCTCGGGCTTCTCGATGTCGCCCGACTGGACCTCGTCGACCGCCTTGCGGCCCTCGGCCGGGGCGAGCTCGAAGAGGTACGGCGGGTTCGCGGTCGCCTCGGCGAACGCGGCGGCGGCCTGCTCCAGCACGGGGGAGGTCGGCGCGGCGGGGAACTCGGACATGGTTCGTCTCCTGTCGTCCGGGCTCCGGCCGGGGCCGGTCGGCCCACGGGGCAGGGGCCCGGTGTGGAAAAAGGGGGTGACGACAGGGACGCTACGGCCCCGGAGCACGGGCGGCTTGTCCGTGAACGCCCCGGCTCTGTCCTCTCCGTGCGCGGACCCGCGCCCCTTACGAACCCGTCAGCCCGTCTACCCGTCAGCCCGGCGTCCCCATCAGCCCGGCGTCCCCGGCGTCCCCGGTTCCTCGGACGTCTCCACCGTCGAGGTGATCCGTACGACCGACGGATCGCGGGGTGCCGATCCGAACCCGAAGGTCACCGGTGGGTCGACGGGGGCGAGTCCGCCGAGATCCGCCCCGCCGAGGGAGGCGCTCGCCGACAGGACGCGGTGCTGGTCCCGCGCCCCGTACCACTCGCGCCGGCCCGGACCGGCGCTGCCGAGCGTACGGACGCCGGGCAGCAGACGAGCCGGTACGTCGCACACGGCGGCCCACGTGTGGCTTCGCGCGAGCGGCGCGGGCACCGTCCGCAGCAGCCACCCCAGCGCCGTCCGGGGGCCGGTGACGAGGTCCAGGGCGAGCGGGCCCGCCTCGACGCACCAACGGGCCCCGTCCCGCCGGACGTCCACCGGCACCACCTCGACCCGGTCGAAGGCATACGTCTGCGCGACGAAGCCCGCGATACGGCGAGTGGGTGCCAGCAGCCGGCGCTCACCGTCCGGGTGCTCGACCATGACGTCGCTGAACGCCCCGAACGGCGAGCGCGGCCAGTGCCCCAGCACCAGCCGCGTCCCCGAGGCGGTGCCCACGGCCCCGATCCATCCGTCGAAGTACCAGCGCCGCCGCGTCATGCCCGCCAGTCTGTCCCGGGCGCGCGGAGACCGCCCCCCGGGCTCGTCCGGGTCGGGCCGGAGCCCAGCACTCCCGGCGCCGCCTACCAGGTCACCCCGAGCCGCACCGGGCCGCGCGAGGTGGAGCCCAGACGCCACTGGACGGACGAGGCGGGCTCCGTCAGCCGGAGCTCGGGGAAACGGGCCGCCAGGCGGTGCAGGGCCAGTTGCAGCTCCGTCCGGGCCAGCCACGCGCCCAGGCAGTAGTGCGGCCCCGCCCCGAACGACAGGGTGGGTGTCTCCAGCGGAGCGAACAGGTCCTCGGACCACTCCGACGGGAAGACCGCCGGGTCCCGGTTGGCCATGCCGCAGTCCGCGACCACCACCGCGCCGGCCGGGATGAACACTCCTCCCACCTCGACGTCCTCGTCCGCACGACGAGTGGTGCCGCGGTCGTCGCCCAGCGGAATGCCGTGCAGCAGCCGGTCCGCCACCCGCCCGGCCGCCTCCTCGCCCGAGGCGAGCCGGGGCCAGCTCTCCGGCCGCTCGCCGAGCAGGTAGAACAGCGAGTTGCTGAGCATGGTCATCGTGCTGTCATGGCCTCCGACCACCAGCCCGCAGACCAGACTCACCAACTGCGCCTCCGGGATGCCGCCCTCCTCGTCCGCGGCCTGCACCAGCCCGCTCACCAGGTCGTCCCCGGGCTCGCGCCGCCGCAGGGCCAGCAGCTCACCACCGAACGCCGAGAACTCGGCCATGGCCGCGCCGACTTCCTCCGCGGGCCAGGAGCCGTCCGAGAGGGCGTACTCGCTCCAGTGGCGCATCCGGTCCCGCGCCGACGCGTCGAGACCCATCAGCCGGCTGATCACGGCCACCGGCAGCGGCAGCGCGAACTCGGCGACGATGTCCACGGGGGCCTCCCGGCGGGCCAGCCCGTCCAGGAGCTGCTCCACGATCGCCGCGATCCAGGGCTGCCAGCGGGCGACGGCCCTCGGGGTGAAGGCGCGGTGCATGGTGCGGCGCAGACGCAGGTGTTCGGGGCCGTCCTGGTTGAAGAGCAGGTCCGGATCGTTCACCAGGACCGGCTGGTCCGGCAGGGACGGCCCGTCGGGCGTGTAGAGCCCGGCCCGCCCGAGCCGGCTGTCGCCGAGCACCTGGCGGACGTCCGCGTACCGGCTCACCAGCCAGGCGGGCGAGCCGTCGGACAGCTCGACGCGCTCGGGCGGGCCCGGGACGCCGAACTCCAGGCGGTGCAGCGGGAGCAGGGCCTGCTCGGGACCGGCGTTGTCACTGACTGCGGCGGACACACGACCTCCTGGTGGTACGGGATCGACGGGGTGGGGCTGGGTGAGGAGCGGGGGAGGGCGGGACGGTCACAGTTCCACCAGCACCTTGCCCAGGTTGGACGCACGGTCGTGGTAGAGGCTCCGGTAGGCGGCGGGGATGGAGTCGAAACCGTGGTGGAGGGTGTGGTCGCACACGATCTCCCCCCGTCGGATCCGGCCGCCCAGCTCCGTGTGGAGGGCCCGCCAGTTCTCGTCGGTGAACCACTCCAGGGAGAAGATCCCGCGCACCGTCGTCCGCGGGAACATGATGTACGGCAGCAGCCTGGGCCCGACCGCGTCCCGGCCCACCTGGGTCGCCCACTGCCAGCACACCGCCACCTGACTGCCGACGTTGAGCAGCGAGAACACCGCGTCGGTGACCGCGCCGCCCAGATTGTCGAAGTAGCGGTCGACACCGTCCGGCGCAGCCCACGCCAGCGCCTCGCGCACACTCCCGGCGCTGTCGCCCTGGCGGTACAGGACGACCGCGTCGAACCCCAGCCCGGTCAGGTACTCCGCCTTCCGCGGGCTCGATGTCGTACCGACCACCCGGGCACCGGCCAGCCGCGCCATCTGCCCGACGAGTGTCCCCACGGCTCCCGACGCCCCGCTGATGACCAGCGTGTCGCCCGGACCGACCGTCAGAAAGGTGGTGAGCGTGCCCCAGGCGGTCATGCCGGGGCCGCCCATCGCGCTGAGCGCCGTCGCGAGGGGCAGCGCCTCGTCGAACCAGCCCGGGTCGAGACGCCGGTAGGCGGGGAACACCATCGGGAAGGTGCCCGTCTGCCAGAGCCACTCCGTGCCCTTGCTGACGAGATGGGAGCGCCAGCCGCCGAAGCCCTGCACCAGGTCGCCCGGCCGGTGGGGGGCGAGCGGCCCGGCCTCCAGCACCTCCATGACCGAGTCGGCACCCATGTGGCTGCCGAGCGGGGTGTCCAGGGCGATGCCCTGGAGGTAGGGGTCGACCGACACGTAGAGCGTCCGCAGGAGCATCTCGTCGGGCGCCAGATCCACGTCGATGTCCTCGACGACCTGCTCGTAGATCCGGTCCACGTCGGGAGTCCCCTCGACGTGCTCCCGCACGACCCACTTCTTGGTCTTCACAGGTGCTCCTTGTCCACGCCGGTGGAAGTGCCGGTGGAAGTGCCGGTGGAAGCGAGGCGGGCCGCGGCGGAAGGGAACTGGGCGCGCCTCGGCACCGGGACGACGAGGTGGGTCGGCGGCGGCCCGCTGTCGTCGACCGACGCGGTGAACTTCCGGCCGTCGTCGCGGCAGACGAACTGCATGACGTGCCGTCCTGCGGCGGCGGCCCGGATCAGCCCGCCGGTGGTCGCCCAGACACCGGACTGGTAGAAGTTCTCCAGCCCCGGCAGCCCCGGGCCGTGCTTCTTGACGAGCTCCTCCAGGGTCTCGCCGCTCTCCACGAACGGCTGCCACCCCAGCACGGTCCCGTCGTGGTTGCCCGTGTACCGGACCTGCGTGAGCGGGCTCGACACGTCGCGTACCGCGATGGCGTCCTCGATACCCGGGTAACGCTCCTCCAGGAACCGTACGAGCGCCGTGCGCGCCCGCCGCTTCGCCGCGTAGTAACCGCGCCCGTGCCGGACCGGCAGGGTGTGGAGCCGCTCGCCGCCCCGCGACCGGGTGAGCTGCTCGGGCCCCTCGTCCAGGGCCCGCCAGGGCGCGATGTCGCAGAAGTACGTGGCGTAGACGACGGACGTCCCGCTCGGCGACAGCTCCGGGTAGTGGCGGCTGCGGAACTGGACGTTGATGCTCGGATGACGGATGCCGGTCAGCTCCGCGGCCTGCGCCTCGTCCAGCAGATAGGTGGTGCACGGATCGCCCTCGGGGAAGGGGCGGTTGAGCCCGAGGAAGAGGGTGAAGTACCCCGGGAACACCATGCCCGGCTCGTACAGGGTCCGGGTGTACAGCCGGCGGTAGGCGTCGTCGAGGTAGCGGCCCTTCAGCAGCTTCATCATCGTGGTGGGACCGTCGCACGCCGACACCACGATGTCCGCGCGCATCTCCCGGCCGTCGCTGAGCCGCACCCCGACCGCCCGGTCCCGCTCGACGAGGATCTCCTCCACCTTGGTGTTGTACGAGACCTTCCCGCCGAGGCTCAGGTAGCGCCGCTCGATCGACCGCGCGAGACCGAGCGATCCGCCCTCGGGCACCCCGGCCGACAGATTGGCGTGCGAGGCGAGCTGGAAGTGGGTCGGCAGCACCGGGAACCCCGGATGTCTCTCGTACAGGACGAAGTTGAACGCCTGCCGCAGCAGCGGGTCCTTGAACCGCGCCGAGTACTCCGACATCAGCACCGAGATCGATTTGCGCACCGCGTTGAAGTACGGCACGAACGACGCGAGCATCCGCCAGCGCTCGACCCGGCCCATCAGCCCGACCGGCTTCAGGAAGGGATAGACGGCCAGCGCCTTGCGGAAGGAACGCAACTGGCGGCAGAAGTCCCTGATCTGCTTTGCGTCGGCGGGCGACAGCTCGGTCAGATGTTCCTGGAGCCGGTCCGGATCGGAGTAGAAGTAGACCGCCCGGCCGTCCGGGGTGCGCACGATGTTGAACACCTCGAAGTGGCGGATCTCCTTGCCCTGCAACGCGCCGAGCTCCAGCCAGATCTGGTGCATCTCGTTGCCCGGACCACTGCCCAGCAGCCAGCTGACGCAGGCGTCCAGGGTGAAGTCCCCGCGCTCCCAGGCGGTGCAGCAGCCCCCCGGGAGCTCGTGCATCTCCAGCACCTCGGTGCGGTAACCGTTCATCTGCGCGTACGCGCCGGTGGAGAGACCACCGAGCCCCGCGCCGATGATGATCATGGTTTCCCTGTCGCGCGGTGAACGCGCCATGGGCCTGCCTTCCTCGGTCGTCACGCGCCGGTGCCTTCCTTGGCGGTCCACCGGTCGAGCTGCGGCAGCCGCCCCAGCTTGCCGATGTGCCAGGGACCGGCGGGAGTGCTCTCCCACGCCCTGAACGGGATGCCCAGCTCCTCACAGAGGTACTGCGCGGCGAACCTGCCGGTGGACGCGGCACGGATCAGGCCGCCCATGCCGACCCACTGGCCGGCCATGGAGAAACCGCTGAGCCCGGGAAGCCGCATCCGGTCCTTGCCGACCAGATCGGACGCCACGTCGTCGGCGTCCGAGAACGCCTTCCAGGCCAGGATCGAACCGTTGTGGTTACCGGTGTAGCGCCGGGTCGTGGCCGGCGATGCCACGTCCACCAGCTCGATGCGCTCGGCCACGTCCGGCCACCGCCGCGCCAGGAAGCCCCGTACGAAATCGGCGACCTGCTGCTTCTGCGCCCGGTACGCCTTGCGGTCGCTGTGGCGCAGCTCCTGCCAGTGGGCGTAATCGCTGAAGTAGGTGCAGTGCACCACCGACTTGCCGGGCGGGGCGAACCCGTCGGAGTAGCGGGACCTCAACTGGACCACCAGACTGCTCTGCAGGGCGCCCGGGAGCCGGGCGGCGTCCTCGGGCCTCAGCAGGTACGTGGTGCTGTGGGCGTCCTCCGCCGGGAGGGGGCCCCGGATGCCGACGAAGGCCGAGACCACCGCGGGGAAGAGGGTCCCCGGCCTCTCCAGCAGCTCCCCGTAGAGCCGGTCGATCCTCGGGCTGGTCCAACGCCCCTCCAGCAGCCCCTGGATCGTGGTGCGCCCGTCGCAGGCGGAGACGATGTGGTCGGCGTAGTACCGCCTGCCGTTGCGGAGTTCGACCCCGATCGCCCGGCCGTTCTCCACCAGCACCTTCTCGGTGCGAGCCCGGTAGGTGACCGTCCCGCCGAGCCCGGTGTACCGCTCCTCCACCGACCGGGCGAGCCCGAGCGAACCGCCCTGGGGGAAGCCCGCGTTGCCGTGGTAGGCGCTGGCCATGTTGAAGAGGTACGGCAGCAGCGGGAAGCCCTCCGGGTCCTGGAAGAAGATGTTCCGGAACGCCCTGCGCAGCAGCGGGTCCTCGAAGCGGTCGGCGAACCGGTGCATCGGCGTGGCGGCGGTCCGCCAGAAGAGGCGGAACGCCGGCAGCACCGTGCGCAGCGTCGCCGCCCTCTCCCGTACGGTCCGCAGGGCGGGTGCGGTCAGGAAGGGATACAGCTCGATCTTCGTGAACCGTCGCAGATCCCGGCAGAACGAGTGGATCAGCCGGGCGTCCGCCGGGGAGACCCCGGTCAGGTGCTCCTCCAGCCGGTCCGGGTCGTTCCAGAAGGTCACCGACCGGCCGTTCTCGTCGACCACCTTGTTGAACAGCTCGAAGTTGGTGATGGACTTGCCGTCCAGCGCGCCCAGTTCACGCCACACCTGGTTCGCGTCGTTGCCGGCGGCGGTGCCGATCAGCCACTCGATGCAGTAGTCGAAGATGTAGCCGTCCCGGGACCAGGCCGTGCAGCAGCCCCCGGGCAGAACATGCTTCTCGAAGATCCTGGTCCGCGCCCCGCTCATCTGCGCGTACACGCCGGTGGACAGGCCCGCCACCCCCGCCCCGACGACGATGACGCGGGGTTTGCTCCCGGGAGCGCGCTCCCGTCGGCTCCAGTCGGAGCCCGCGTCATCCCGCATGGCCGTCTCCCGTCAGCAGGGTGCGCACCAGCTCGGCGTTGCGGGGCAGGTGCTTGGGATCGAGCATGTCGGCGTGGGTCCCCGAACCCTTCAGGACCCGCGTCCCGGTGGTGGAACTGCCGTGCCAGGCACCGGGGGCACCGGCCGCGTAGAGGCCGGCCTTCTCCTCGTCGGTCACCACGCCCACCCGGGCTGCCACCGTCCCCGTGTTGGGCGTCCGGCCGCAGAACTCCAGGTACTCCGCGGCGTGTTCGAGGACGGTCCGGGTGACGACCTCCGATCCCGTGTGCAGACGGATGTGGCGGCCCAGCTCCGCCTCGAAGGTTTTGATCCCCTCTTCTCCCGGCTCGTACGTCTCCATGATGCGGCGGGAGTCGAGCACCACCACCCGGTCCACCTCGCGGCCCCTCGACTCCAGCTCCTTCGCCACCTCGAACGCGAGGTTGCCGCCGAGCGAGTAGCCGAGCAGCAGGCAGGGGCCGTCCGGCTCGACGGACTCCACCAGGTCGGCGTAACGGACCACCTTGTCGTCGCCCGGCACGTAGTTGAAGGCGACGGTGCGGTGCCGGTATCGGGCGAGCTGCTCCGCGAGACCCCGGTAGACCAGACCGTGGCCGCCCGCCGGAGGGAAGCAGAAGACGGGCCGCCCCGGGCCGGGGTTGAAGGTCAGATAGGGCAGCTCCTCGGCGGACGTGCTGTTGACACGCTCTTCCACCGCCGCGGCCATGCCGTGCAGCGTGGTGACCTGGTAGAGCCGGCTGACCGGGATGCTGACGCCGAACTCCGTCCGCAGATGGTGGAGCAGCTCGATCAGCTTGATGGAACTCCCGCCGGACTCGAAGAAGTCGTCCCCGAGCCCCGCCCGCTCCGTCCCGAGCAGGGCCCCCCAGTGCCGGGCCATGCTCACCTCGTACAGGGTCACCGGCGGTTCGTACGACTGTTGCCGGTCCCCGCTCACCGGCACCGGCAGCGCCGTGACGTCGACCTTCCCGTGCGGGGTGAGCGGCAGCGCGTCGAGCTCGGTGACGTGCGAGGGCACCATGTACGAGGGCAGGGCCCCCGCGAGATGGCGGCGCAGCGCCCGCCGGTCGAGCACCGCCCCCGGCTCCGCCACGCAGTACGCGCAGAGCGTGGCGTCCCCGGCGGCGTCCGGGCGGACGGCCACCACCGCCCGGGCGAGACCCGGCCAGCCCGCCAGATGCGCCTCGATCTCGCCGATCTCGATCCGGTGACCCCGCAGCTTGACCTGGTGGTCGCCGCGCCCGAGGAGATGGACCCGGCCCTCCGTGTCCCAGCGCGCCAGGTCCCCGGTCCGGTACAGACGCTCCGGCGGCGCCCCGGACTCCCGGCTCAGCCGCCGGGTGACGAAACGCGCCGCGGTCTGCTCCGGGTCACCGGCGTACCCCAGCGCCACACCCTCGCCCCCGATCCACAGCTCGCCCGGCACACCCGGCGGCACCGGTTCACCGTGCGCGTCGAGGACATGGAGCGTGCTGTTGGGCAGCGGGCGGCCGATCGGCACCATGAGACCCGGTTCCAGGCCGTCGGCGGGCCCCTCGAAGAAGGCGCTGTCGATCGTGGCCTCGGTGAGGCCGTAGGAGTTGATCACCCGGGTCCCGGGTCCGCAGAGCTCGCGCAGCCGGGTGTACTCCGCGACCTTCCAGGCGTCCGAACCCACCACAAGGAGCCGCAGGAAGTCGAGCCGCGCGTCCTCCCGTGCGCAGTGGTCCATCAGGCCCCGTACGACGGCGGGGACGAACTCCGCGCAGTCCACCCGCTCACTGCGCATGGTGCGGTACAGCCGGGGCGTGTCGAAGATCAGGTCCCGGTCGGCCAGCACCAGGCTGCCTCCCGAGCACAGGGCCCGCACCAGGTCACCGGTGAACACGTCGAACGAGGGCTCCGCCATCTGGAGATGGACGCCCGTCCCGTCGAGCCGGTACTCCCGCTGCCAGGCGGCGTACGCCGAGGCCAGGCTCCGGTGGCTGACCCGGACCGCCTTGGGGCGGCCGGTGGAGCCCGAGGTGTTGATCACGTAGGCCGGAGCGTCCGGGTCCGTCCCGACCCGCGGGGCCGGCCCGTCCGACTCCGTCCCGCGCAGACCGTCCACGGTCGTCACGGGCACGGGCAGGCCCTCCGCCCACGGGGCCCGCGCGTTCTCGACGACCAGCAGAGCGGCCCCGGCGCGGCGCAGCACGTGCGCGACCCGGTCCGCCGGCTGGTCCGGATGGACCGGAAGGTAGGCGCCTCCCGCCTTCAGCACGGCGAGCAGCGTGACGATCAGCTCCGGCGACTTGTCCAGGCAGACCCCGACGACCGACCCGGCGCCGACCCCCAGGTCGCGCAGGCGCCGCGCCCGCGCGTTCGCCCGGCGGTCCAGCTCGCCGTACGTCGTCCGCGCCGTCTCCCCGGACAGGGCGGGCACCGAGACCGCGACCGCCTCGGGCCGGGCGGCGGCGGCCTCTTCGATCAGCCGGTGGACCGGGCGGACGTCGGCCGCCTCCGTCCCGGTGCGGGCCGGCAGCGCACGGGCGCCGCTCCACTCGCCCACCAGCCGCTCACGCTCCGGGGCGTCCAGCATCTCCAGCCGGGGCGTCGGCAGTTCCGCCGCCGCACGGGTCATGCTCTCCAGCAACTGGACGTAGTGCGCGGCCATCCGACGGACGGTCGCCGGCAGGAAGAGGTCGGAGTTGTACTTCAGCACGCAGTGGAAGCGCCTCTCCGCCTCGTCCTCGTACGCCGACAGGGTCAGGTCGAACTGCCCTTCCTCCTCGGGGAGTTCGATGTACTCCAGCCGGTAGCCGTACTGCTCGGTGGCCACCTTGTGGGTGAGCAGGATGAACATCGCCTGGAACACCGCGGAGCGGCTCGGGTCGTGCTGGAGCCCAAGCTCCTCGACCAGCAGCACGAACGGGTACTCCTGGTTGTCCAGGCCGTTCAGCACGGTGGAGCGGACCTGCTCCAGCAGCTCGGCGACCGTGGGCGCGCCCGAGAGGTCCGCGTGCAGCGGGAGCGGGTTGACGAAGTAGCCGTAGACCGAGGAGAACTCCTGCTGGGTGCGGCCGGTCACCGGGCTGCCGACCACGACGTGGTCCTGCCCGGAGTAGCGGTGCAGGAGGATGTAGTACGCGCTCAGCAGCACCATGAACGGGGTCACCCCGTGCCGCTGCGCCAGGGCGTGCACCCGGGCGCTGAGGTCGTCGTCCAGGACGAAGAACTCGGAGGCGCCGTTGTGCGTCTGCACGGCCGGGCGCGCCCCGTCCACCGGGAGGTCCAGCAGGGGGACTTCGGCGGGCAGGTGGGACCGCCAGTACTCCAGCATCGCGCCGGCCTCCCGGCTCGCCAGGAAGCGGTTCTGCTGGTTGAGGAAGTCGAGGTACCGCGCGCCCACCGGCGGCAGCGCGGGCTCCCGACCCTGCTTCAGGGACTCGTGGACGGCGAGGAGTTCCTCGATGAAGGTGAAGGTCGAGATCGCGTCCGACACGATGTGGTGGACCGCCTTCATGATGACCCAGCGGCCCGGCTCACGCTTGAAGAGACGGAACCGCACCAGCGGATCGCGTTCGAGGTCGTACGGCTTGCGGTACTCGCGGATGATCGTCCGCCGGATCTCCTCCCACTCCTGGCCCTGGACGTCGAAGAGGGCGAGGTCGGGCTCCGCGTCGGACGCGGTCCGCTGCACGGGCTGCCCGTCCTCCAGATGGAAGTTGGTGCGCAGCGCGGGGTGCCGGGCGATGAGCCGGCGCACGGCCTCGAACATCAGCTCCGGTTCGATTTCGGCGCGCACCTCCACCGCACCACCGATGTTGTACGCGTACCCCTCGGGGTTGAGCTGCTTGAGGAACCAGAGCGCCTTCTGGTTTTGGGTCAGCGGGTGACTGCGCTCGTCGGTGAACACCTCCACGGCGCTCGCAGCTTCGCCGTCCCCGGCGGCGTCCGCCGCCACGCGTTCCAGCAGCCCCGCGTACAACTGGTCGGCCAGCTGGCCGACAGGCGTACCGCTCAGCAGCGCGACCACCGGCAGCGCGATGCCCAGATCCGCCTGCACCCGGGCACGGAGCTCCATCGCGAGGAGCGAGTCGAGTCCCAGGCCGCCGAGTCCGCCGGACGGGTCGATCTCCTCCTGCGCCGTGCGCAGCACGGTGGCGGTGAGCGAGGTGAACCGCTCGACCACCAGGGCGCGGCGCTCCGCCTCCCCGGCGCGCCGGAAGGTGTCGAGGAAGCCGTTGCCCTCCTCCGCCACCTGGTCACGGGCGGCCGCGGCGAGCTCGGAGACCAGCGGGGGAGGCGTGTCGTACCAGGCCAGGAACGTCGGCCAGTCGACGACCGTCGCGACCAGCAACTGGGCCCGGTCCTGCCCGATGACCCGCTCCAGCACACTCATCCCGGCGTCCGGGGACAACGAGCTCATGCCCCGGCTGTGCAGATAGTGGTCGACCAGACCGAGCTCCTCGATCATGCCGGTCGCCCACGGGCCCCAGTCCAGACTCAGCGCGGGCAGCCCCTGGGCGCGCCGCCGGTGCGCCAGCGCGTCCAGGAAGGCGTTGCCGGCCGCGTAGTTGGTCTGACCGGCGGTCGTCAGCAGCGAGGCGATCGAGGCGAAGAGCACGAAGTGGTCGAGCGGCTCGTCCCGCAGATGCCGGTCGAGCAGGTACGCGCCCATGACCTTCGGGTCCAGCACCGCGTCGAAGGTGGTCCGGTCCATCTCCGCGACGAGCGTGTCGCGCACCTGTCCGGCGAGATGGAACACGCCGCGCACCGGGGCGCCGCCCCGGCGCCGGTACGTGTCGAGCCAGCCCGTGAGCGCGTCCTCGTCGGTCACGTCCACCGGCGCCAGGACCGGCTGCGCGCCGAGGGCCTCCAGTTCGCGGAGGAGCGCGATGGCCCGGCCGGCGGCGGTGGCCGGGCCGGCCCCGGCCCACTCCTGGCGCGGCGGTACCGGGGTGCGGCCCATCAGGATCAGCCGGCGGGCCCCGCGCTTCACGAGGGTCCGGCACAGGAGCCGGCCCAGCGCCCCGAACGCACCGGTGACCAGATAACTCCCGTCCGCGCGCAGTCTCAGCGGCAGAGGTCTGGTCAGCCCCTCGGCGGGGCGGAGGCGACTGGTCGCGCGGCGGTCGCCCCGCAGACCGATCTCCTCCTCGTCGTCGGTCAGGAACTCGCGCAGCAGGGCCTCGGCATCGGCGCGGAGACCGGGCGCGCCGGGCTCCCGCGCCGGATCCAGGTCGACCAGTTTGCCGCGGTGTCCGACCAGCTCCTGGTGGCGCAGCACCCGTGTGACGCCCCAGGCCGGGGCCGCGAGCGGCTCGACCGTCTCGCCCGGTGACACGGGCTGCGCGCCCCGGGTGACGACGTGGAGCCGGCCGCCGGTACGCCGCGCGGCGAGAATCCGGGCGAGCGCGACCAGGGAGTAGGCGCCGGTTCCGGCCGCCCGTGCCAGGCCCTTGCGCTCACAGGCCGGGAGCTCCGGCAGATCGAGGTTCCACAGGTGGACGACGGTGCCCCCGAAGGGCGTGCCGTCCCGGTCCAGATCGGCGAAGAGCCGCTCCAGATGCTCGGCGGACTCCGGCGCGACGGCGAACTCCCCGTCCCGGACCGGCCGCCCCTGCGACGTGTCCGCCCGCACCACCCGGCAGCGGTCGCCCCGCGCGGTCACCAGATCGGCGAAGGCGTCCCCGAGGCCGCCGCCGTCCGCGAGGACCAGCCAGTCCTGCCCGTCCGCCCCGGGCGACGAGGAGACCTCGGGGGCCTCGGCCCACGGGCGGTCGATCCAGGTGGGTTCGGCGAGCCAGGAGTCGATGGTGCTCCGCGAGACGGCGGCTGACGCCTTCTCCACGTCGGCCGCGCGGAATCCGCGTAAAGCCCCGAGCGCCGTGCCGTCCTCCGCGTACAACGCGAGGTCGCCGACGAGTTCGTCGCCGTCGCTGCGCGACACCGTGCCGTGCACCCAGAGCGGCCGGTCGCCGACGGGGGAGAGGCTCATCTCGTCGAGCGAGAGCGGCAGCCGGATTCCGGTGCCGGGCGGGGACGTGTCCGTCGCCAGGATCCGGGGCGTCAGCAGGCTCTGGAAGCAGGCGTCCAGCAGGGTGGGATGAATGTGATGGCGGGAGGCGTCGTCGCCGATCGGAGCCGTCGGGCCGATCCGTGCGAGCACTTCGCCGGCGCCGATCCAGACCTCCTGGACGGCCTGGAAGGCGGGGCCGTAGTGGTAGCCGAGGGCGGCGAGTCCGGCGTAGCACTCCTCGGCGCCGAGCCGGTGGGTACTCCGGCCCTTGACCGCTTCGGCGTCCAGCGCGGGTCCGGCCGAGCGCCGCTGTGCGGAGCGGACCACCCCGCTCGCGTGCACGGCGCGCTCCGCGTCCGGGCCGGCGGGTGCGGACGCGATCGTGAAGCCCCCGTCCTCCAGGGACACGGAGAGCTGGACGGTCCTCGCCTCGTCCTCCGCGAGGAAGAGCGCCTTGCGCAGATCGATGTCGGCGAGCACCACGTGGGTGTCCCCGGTCAGGGTCCGTACGGCCTGGGCCGCCATCTCCAGGTAGCCGGCGGCGGGGAAGACCACGGTGTCCTGGATACGGTGGTCGGCGAGGTACGGCAGGGTCTCGGTGTCGAGCCGGGACTGCCAGGTGGGCTGGGCATGGCTGGTTCGGCGCCCCAGCAGCGGGTGGTCGAGCAGGCCGAGCCTGACCTGGGCGACGGAGCCGGGCTCCGTCCAGTGGCGGTCGCGCCGCCAGGGATAACGGGGCAGCGGAACCGTCTCGCCGGCGGGGTGGAGCACGTCCCACGCGATGGGGACGCCGAGGTTGTGCAGGGTGGCCAGGGAGAGGGCGAAGCGCTCGTTCTCGTCCTCCGCGCGGCGGACCGAGGGCACGGAGACGGCTGTCCGGCCGCCGGCCTCCAGGCATTCGCGGATCGCGTGCCCGAGCACCGGGTGCGGTCCGACCTCCAGGAAGAGGCGGTAGCCGTCGTCGGCGAGCCGGTCCACGGCGGCGCGGAAACGCACCCGGTCACGGACGTTCTTCCACCAGTACCCCGCGTCCAGCTCGGTGCCTTCGGCGACCCCGTCCAGACCGGTGAGGTAGAGGGGAACGCGTGCCGGGCGGGGCGTGATGTCCGCCAGGGAGTCCAGCAGTTCGTCCTTGATCCGGTCCATGGCGGCGCTGTGGTACGGAACTTCGACCGCGAGGAACTTGACGAAGATCTCTTCGGCCCGGAGCGACTCCGCCAGCGCGGTGAGCGCCTCCTCGTCCCCGGCGAGGGTGACCGAGGCCGGGCTGTTGACGGCCGCCACCGAGATCCGCGACCCGAACTGCCGCACCCGCCGTTCCGCCTCGTCCTCGGGCAGACCGACGGCGAGCATGGTGCCCGCTCCGGCGAGGGTGTGCTGGAGGCGGCTGCGGTGGACCGCGACCGCGACCGCGTCCTCCAGGGAGTAGACGCCCGCCTCGTAGAAGGCCGCGATCTCCCCGGTGCTGTGCCCCACGACCGCGTCTGGGCGCACGCCGTACGAACGCCACAGGGCCGCCAGCCCGATCTGCACCGCGAAGTTGGCCGGCTGCGCCAGCCAGGTCTCCGCCATCCGGGACCGCGCCTCGTCGGCCGCCATCTCGTCGAGGAGTGACCAGCCCGCGATCCTCCTGATCTCCCGGTCGCACGCGGCGACCGCGTCCCGGAACACGGGCTCGCTCGCCAGCAGCCCGCGTCCCATGCCCCACCACTGGGGGCCCATACCGGTGAACACCTGGACCAGGCGGCTGTCCTGGGGGTCCAGCTGCTTCGACTGGACCACCCGGGGGTGTGCCTCGCCCCGGAGGTGGGCGGCCAGGGCCTGGTCCAGGGACTCCCGCGAGGAGTGGACCACGGAGAGCCGGGACTCCAGGTGCTGGCGCCGGTGCGCCAGGGTGTGGCCGAGGTCGGCGAGGGAGACCGCCGGGCCACGCTCGCCCGCCAGCTCGCCGCGGACGCCCTCCGCGATCCGTACGAGCGCATCGGGGTGGCGCGCGGTCAGCGGGAGGATGTTCCAGCCGCGCCGCGGTGCGGGGGACACCGGGCGGGCACGCTCCGGGGCCTCTTCCAGGACGAGATGCGCGTTGGTGCCGCCGAAGCCGAAGGAGTTCACACCGGCCCGCGCCGGTCCCTCGTGGGCGGGCCACGGGGTGACCCGGTCGGGGAACTCGTACGGCGAGGAGTCCCGGTCGATGGCGGGGTTGACGCGTTCGAGATTGATGTGCGGCGGGATGGTGCGGTGCTTGACCGAGAGTGCCGTCTTGATCAGTCCGGCGATTCCGGCGGCCGACTCGGTGTGCCCGATGTTCGCCTTCACGGAACCGACGTAGCAGGGAGCGCCGGGGGCACGCCCGATGGCCAGGGCGCGCGAGAGGGCGTTGGCCTCGATCGGGTCGCCCACGGGCGTGGACGTGCCGTGCGCCTCCATGTACTGCAGATCACCCGGGGTGATGCCGGCCTCGGCGCAGACCTGCCGCACGAGGGAGACCTGGGCATCCCCGTTGGGGACGGTTATGCCATTGGTCCGGCCGTCCTGGTTGACTCCGCTGCCCAGGATCACCGCATGGATCGGGTCCCCGTCGCGTACGGCGTCCTCCAGGCGCTTCAGCGCCACCAGACCGACCCCCTCGGCGCGCACGTATCCGTCCGCCCGGGCGTCGAACGTGCGGGAACGGCCCTCGGGCGACAGGAACCCGCCCTTGGACTCCGCCACGGTGTACTGCGGCGCCATGTGCAGCAGCACCCCGCCCGCGAGCGCCAGATCACTCTCCCCGCGCTTCAGGCTCTGGCAGGCCAGGTGTACGGCGACCAGGGAGGAGCTGCACGCGGTGTCGACGGAGAGGCTGGGTCCCCGGAAGTCGAAGGAGTGCGAGATCCGGTTGGAGACCATCGTCATCATGGTGCCGGTGGCGGTGTGGGCGGCGAGCGTCTCGAAGCTCAGGTCGGCGAACTGCAGGATCTTGTAGTCGAGCGTGAACGCGCCGACGTACACGGCGGTGTTGCTGCCCGCCAGATCCGCCGGCCGCTGGCCGCCGTCCTCGAGGGCCTCCCAGGCCACCTCCAGAAGCTTGCGCTGCTGGGGGTCCATGTGGTCGGCCTCGCGACGGCTGATGCCGAAGAAGGCGGGTTCGAACTCGTCGAAGCCGTCGATGTATCCGCCCCGGCCGCCCACCAGCCGGCCGGGCTTGTCCCGGTGACCGCTCCGGTGGGTCGTGACGTCGTAGCGGTCCGGCGGCGTGGGGGTGACGCAGTCCTTGCCGTCCAACAGGTTCTGCCAGAAAGCACGGTGGTCCGAAGCTCCGCCGGGCAAGCGGCAGCCGATGCCGATGATCGCGATTTTGCCCGTCGAAACGTCGTTGGTCGCGTCAGCCAAGTTCGCACACTCCTCATCAAGTGGTCGCGCTGCCACGGGCGGCGACCGAGTCAGCGGTGCGGGGCCCGAAGGCCCCTTCAGGCGATGCCGTCCCCGGGCCGCTTAGAGCGGCGCCACGGACGGAAGAGACTGCCGAGGATCTCGCCGGTCCCGGGAAACGAGCTGGGATCGCTGAGCCCGACCGCGGCCGGCTCACGGCCGGGACGCCAGGTGAAACTTCCGAAGAGGTGGTCCCAGCAGGACAGGTCGGAGCCGTAGTGGCCCGCTTCCGCGAGGTCCGTGCTGTGGTGCAGGCGGTGTTGCTCCGGGCTTGCCAAAACGTGGTTGAGCCGGCCGATCCGCACGTCGATGTTGGCGTGGACGAAGTAGCCCTGCGCGGCGACGAAGAGCCCCGTCGCGAGCACAGACCGCTGGGAGAACCCGGCCAGTGCCAGGGTGAGTTGCACGACGCCTTGGGCGAGGACGATGTCGAGGACGTGGTTGACGCCGTTGTTGGCGACGTTGACCTTCTGCGGTACGTGGTGGACCCCGTGCAACCGCCACAGAACGGGGTTGGTGTGCCCCAGCCGGTGGACCAGATAGCCGGCGAGCGAACCGCTCAGCAGCGCGGCCGGTATCTCGGCCGCTAGGGGAAGTGCCGGATCGGCCGGCGAGATTTTTCCCACCGCCGTCGTGACCGAGAACTGCGCCAGCGCGCTCCCGGCCATGGTCAGCAGGAAATAGACGCCGTACCAACGCCATTCCGCCCCGTCGGGGTGCCAGTCGCGGCGGTGTGGAATCAGTCTTTCGAGGACGGTGAGGTACATCAGGGTGCCGACGAGGAAAAGGGGACTCACTCGTTCGGGATTCCAGTCCAACAGCAGGGCCGCCGTCGCCACCAGCAGGGTGGCCGTCAGCAGTACGGGATAGGCGAGGGAGCTGAGGGCGCGCCGCGTGAGCGGAAGGCCGGTGGGCTGCGGCGGGGGCGCCGTGGAGCGGACGGTGTCATCGGTGGGCCATTCGTTTTCGTGCACCTGAAATCCTCCGTAGGAATACGGAATCAGCCTCGGGTCCTGCGCCATTGCAGGGGGAATCGGCCGTCGAACGCATGCGGAAGTCTCAGGGGGCGTACGAGTGGGTGCGCTGTCGTCTGTGATGGCGCCCGTGCGAAAGTCGGCGACCTGGGCGGCGGAAAGGAATTTCCGCGGATCCGGAGACCGGTCTGGTCGCCTCTCCTTTTTCGCCCTGTGCGAGCTCGGTTGATTCTTTTCCGCTTCCTGCGGATTCAATCCTCGACCGACGGTGAATTGAGCTTGTCCCCCGGAGTGCCGTAGTCGGCCTCACGGTCATTGAACAGGGACTCCTGCTGGTACGGAATAGGGTTCGGGTATCTGTCGCCGGTGTGAGTGACTTAGTCATGTTGGCGTTCTTATGCAGTATTCGGAAGATCGTTTTTATCGTTTTTATGGATCGGCTCGGAATGGCGTGCGCGCCCGAGAGGCCGCCGGTGGTCCCGGCGAACGCCCCCACCCGCGGTCGCGGGGAGGTGGAGCGATCGGGGCCGCTGCCGGCCGTCCCCGTGCGGCCGTCACCCGTCCGGGCCGTCCGGGAGGCTTCCGTCGGGCGGTTGCACCAGACTCTGAGGCACCGATGATCTTCAGTCCCCTGTCCGGGTGACGGGCCGCGGAAGGTGAGACGCCGAGAGCCCTCGGAAAGGGGCGGACGCATGGCCGGATCCAGGAAACAGCCGGGAGGCCGGCCCCGGCGCGACACCCAGGCCGTGGACCGCATGATGCGCACGGTCGTACGTCGCCGAAAGAAGTCGTTCCGGGCCGAGGACGTCACCGTCACCGATCCGCCGAAGGTGCGCCGGGCGGTCACGGCCGCAGCACTCGGCAACACGATGGAGTGGTTCGACTTCGGCGTCTACGCCTATCTGGCCGGAACGCTGGGCAAGGTGTTCTTCCCGTCCAGTTCGCCCGGAGCCCAGGTGGTGTCGACCTTCGCCACCTTCGCCGCGGCGTTCCTGGTACGGCCGCTGGGCGGGCTCGTCTTCGGCCCGCTCGGGGACCGGGTGGGACGGCAGAAGGTTCTCGCGCTCACCATGATCATGATGGCGGCGAGCACCTTCGCCGTCGGCTTCCTCCCCACCTACGCGGCGGTCGGCTTCGCGGCCCCCCTGCTGCTCCTGGTGTGCCGGCTCGTGCAGGGCTTCTCCACGGGCGGAGAGTACGCCGGGGCGACCACGTACATCGCCGAATACGCCCCCGACAAGCGGCGCGGTTTCCTGGGCAGCTGGCTGGACTTCGGCACCTTCGTCGGATACTCGCTCGGCTCCGGCCTGGTCACTGTGCTCACCGCCGTCCTCGGTACCGACGGGCTCACGGACTGGGGCTGGCGCATCCCCTTCTACGTCGCCGGACCACTGGGGCTGATCGGCCTCTACATGCGCATGAAGCTGGAGGAGACCCCCGTCTTCCAGCGGCAGGAGGAACAGGCCGAGGCCCTGGCGGAGGCCGACCCGGTGGAAGAGGCCAGGCAGTCGGGCAAGGGCCGGCTCAAGGAGATCTTCACCGAGCACTGGGAGGCCGTGCTGATCTGCATGGGCCTGGTGCTCCTGTACAACGTCACCAACTACATGGTCACGTCCTACCTGCCGACCTACATGTCCGAGACCCTCGGCGAACCCGAGACCACCTCGCAGCTGCTCGTCCTCGGCACCATGCTGCTGGTCGTCCTGACCATCACCACGGTCGGCCGCAGCTCCGACCGGTGGGGCCGACGGCCGGTGTTCATGGCGGGGAGCGTGGCGCTGGTGGCGCTCTCCATCCCGGCGTTCCTGCTGATCCGGCAGGGCGGGATCCTGCTCCCGGCCTTCGGCTGCGCGATCCTCGGCCTGCTGCTCGTCTGCTTCGCCGGAACCTCGGCCTCCACCCTTCCGGCGCTCTTCCCCACCCGCATCCGGTACGGCGCGCTCTCGATCGCGTTCAACATCTCCGTATCGCTCTTCGGCGGAACCACCCCGCTGTTCGCCGCCGGGCTCGTGGAGGCCACCGGCAACGACATGGTGCCCGCCTACTATCTGATGGTGGCGGGCGTCATCGGGCTCGTCTCCACCTTCTTCCTCCACGAGACGGCCGGCCGCCCGCTGCGCGGCTCCGGGCCCATGGTCGAGACACGCCAGCAGGCGCACCGGCTCGTTTCGGCCAGCCGCACCACCGCGGGCCGGCAGGCGCGCGACGTCTGGTTCCGGCTGCGCCACGGGCGGCGACGGGACTGACGAGGGGGCGCGGGGGGTTCCCGGTCCGGCGCGGGCGGTGCCCGGTCCGGCGTGTGGCCGGTACCTGATCCCCTCAGGCGTGGCGGACGAGCCGCAGGTAGCGGTCCCAGTCCCAGAGCGGACCGGGATCGGTGTGGTCCGTCCCCGGCACCTCGTAGTGGCCGATGATGTGCGTACGGTCCCGTGGGATGCCGTGGCGGTCGCAGATGTCGGCGGTGAGCAGCGCGGACCGTTCGTACATCGCGGCGGTGAAGTACTCCGGGCGGTCCACCCAGCCTTCGTGCTCGATGCCGACGGAACGGACGTTCTGGTCCCAGTTGCCCGCGTGCCAGGCGATGTCCCGCTCCGGCACGCACTGGGCTGTGTAACCGTCACCGGACCGCACGACGTAGTGGACCGACACCTTCTTCGTGGGGTCCCGGAAGATGCCGAGCGTCTGCCTGAAGGTCTGCTGGGTGACGTGGACGACCACCCGGTCGACCCGCCGGGGCGAGGTGCCTCCCGGCACGGTGTAGTTGGCGGCCGAGGCGGGTGCCCAGCGGGCCAGCGCGCTGTCCGTCCCCGCCGAGGGCGCGTCCACCCCGCGCACGGACGCCGGCAGAAGAAGGCCCGCCGCGGAGCCGGCCGCCGCCTGGAGAATTCGTCTGCGGTGCATCGGTGCTCTCCAGAGGACGGTTACGGATCACGGGCGGAGGCGGAAGCCGCCTCCCGGCGGGTGTACCCCGACACGGACGACGAGGTGAACGGCCGTTCGGTTCCCGGGGGGTGCACCACCGTCAACGGGCTGACTGGGATCGCCCGCAAGGCTCGTACGGGGGACAGCACCACCCTGGCAGCAGGGGGAATACCCCCTGCTCATCGGGATGGTGGCGTCATGGCTGCCGCATGTCCCTCTTCATTACGTTTCTTCGGGTAGGCGCACCCGTCCAGAGAGCTGGAGATGCCATGCCCCAGGCGACCACCACCGCCACCGACCCGTCCGGAGCGCGGGCCGCGACCTCAGTCGCCCCGTCCTCCTCGGACGCGGAGGGCGCCCGGACCGCCCCGGAGGCCGTGCCCGCCCCGCGGGGTCTCACCGGAGACACCCCCGGCGGCAGCGATTTCGCGCCGCTCCTGAAGACCGTCAAGGGGCAGGGGCTGCTGGACCGGCGCACCGGCTGGTACGCGGCGGGCATCGCCGTGAACGCGCTCTGCCTGGCCGCGGTCGCCACCGGCATCGAACTCCTCGGCGACACCTGGTGGACGCTGCTCCTCGCGGTGCCGCTGGCCGTCCTGTGGACCCGTACCGCCTTCCTCGGACATGACGCGGGGCACGCCCAGATCACCGGAAACCGCAGAGCGGGCCGGATCATCGGCCTCGTCCACGGGAACCTCCTCCTCGGCATGAACGAGGCCTGGTGGAACGACAAGCACGTCCGGCACCACGCGAACCCCAACCACATCGACAAGGACCCCGACGTCGGTGTGGGGGCCCTGGTCTGGACCCAGAAGCAGGCGGCCCGGCGGGAAGGCTTCGCCCGGTGGCTCACCCGCCACCAGGCACGCCTCTTCTTCCCCATGCTGCTGCTGGAGGGCATCGCGCTGAAGGTCTCCGGCTTCCAGTTCCTGCGCCGGCAGCCCGGCCGCGAGGGCGTGCTGTCCGGCCTGCTGATGGTCGCCCACCTCGCGCTCTGGGCGACGCTCTTCCTCACCGCCATGCCGGCCGGAAAGGCGGTCGTCTTCGCGCTGGTGCTCCACGCCCTCTTCGGGCTGCACCTGGGGATGGCCTTCGCCCCGAACCACAAGGGCATGGAGATGCCCGACCCGGACGGCGACCGCTGGGGCCACCTGCAGCGACAGGTCCTCACCTCGCGCAACGTGCGGGGCGCCGTCCTCACCGACTGGTTCCTCGGCGGGCTCAACTACCAGATAGAGCACCACCTCTTCCCGAGCATGCCGCGCCCCCACCTGCGCCTGGCCCAGCCGCTGGTCGAGGAGTACTGCCGCCGGATCGGGATGCCGTACACGGAGACGGGGCTCGTGGAGTCCTACCGTCAGGGGCTGTCCCACATGCACGAGGTGGGCGCCCCGTTGCGCTGATCCCGGACCCGGCCACGATGTCGCCCGGCGGGGAACCGTACGCGCCCTGAAGGCGTTGTCATAGATGAAGCGGCTGCGTGCCGCGGAGGAGGCACCATCATGTCGAACGGCGCGAAGATTGCCATCGGGGGAGTTGTCGTGGCGGCCGTCCTGATCCCGTTCATCGGGTTCTGGTGGGCTCTCGTGGTGCTGATCGGGGTGCCCGCCGCGGGCTATCTGCTGCTCGATCCCTCGCAGCGGCGCAGGATCCGACGCATACGACGCATGGAGATGGGACGCTGAACGGCACAGTCGTGGCGGTGAGCAGCAGTGGCGAGTACACCTTCACCAAGCCGGTCCGGCAGAGCATCACGCTCCGGGCCGGACACGGGGTCGAAGGCGACATCCACGCGGGCGTCACCGTCAAGCACCGCAGCAGGGTCGCCCAGGACCCCACCCAGCCCAATCTCCGCCAGGTCCACCTGATCCAGCAGGAACTCTTCGACGAACTGCGCGTCGAGGGCTTCGACCTCGCCCCGGGGGACCTCGGGGAGAACGTCACCACCCGCGGCCTCGACCTGCTCGCCCTCCCCGTGGGCACCCTGCTGCACCTCGGGGACCAGGCCGTCGTCGAGGTCACCGGGCTGCGCAATCCGTGCCTCCAGATCGACGCCTTCCGGAGCGGACTGCTCAAGCGCGTCGTCGGGCGCGACGACGAGGGACGCGTGGTCCGCAGGGCCGGGATCATGGGAGTGGTGGTGGACGGCGGACCCGTACGAGCCGGAGACACAGTCCGGGCCGAGCTCCCCGTCGGGCCGCACAAGGCCCTCGACCGGGTCTGACCCGGGGTCCCCGACCGGCGAGACCCCGGCACGACGGCCGCGGAGGCCTTACGCGGGCCGGGCGGCGAGCGCGTCGAGTGCGGCCAGGAGCCCGAGAAGCTGCTCACCCCGCCGCACCTGCTGCACCTCGCCCGGCTCGTCGTCCAGCAGGACGAAGGCCATGTCGTCGGTCCTCGCGACCAGGGACCAGCCGGGCCCGTCGACCCGCAGGGTCCGGGCGTCCGCGGAGGCGAAGGAGGACCTGATGCGTCCCGGCGGCGGAGGCGAGTCCAGGTAGTCGCGGGCCTCCTCCAATGCTCTGCGCACGCCAGGGTGCCGTTTCGTCCCCGCGCTCTCCGGTCCCTGAACCGCGGGCGCTCCGGGGCCGGCCCCGGTCCCGTCGACCTGTTCGCGCCACGACGCCCATCGCGCGGCGATCTCGTCGGCCCCCATCCGCCGCTGCTCCGGGCCCCAGTCGCTCTCCGAAGGGGGCGTCAGAAGGAGCGTCCCTCCGGAACCGTCCTCGGTGGGCTCCGGGTCGTGGGGCGCGGGCACTCCGGGCGCGGCGACCGCGAGGGCGAGGGGCCAGCCCGGCAGCGCGCACACGACCGTGCGGTCGTCGGGCGAGAGCTCGTACGCGATGCCGCAGTCCCAGGCGGCGATGGCACCGGCGACCGTGGTGGCGTCCTCGGTCACCACGGTCCAGCGGGCACCCGAGCCGTCCTGCCCGAGCACGAGGCCGTACCCCTCCTCGTACGGTTCGAGGGAGAGCGAGCGGCACGCGGCCGGGTAGTCGTCGCCCAGCACCGTGGGGAAACTCGCGGGGGTCAGCAGGAGCGCGGTCAGCACGTACAGCGTGTCGTCGTCGGCGGCGATCGTGTCGTCCGTCCCGGCCACGGTGTCCTCCTCTTGCCTGTAACTCGTTCGTGGGATGCGTCGGCGCACCCTAACCACCCGGTAACCCCGCCGTCGAGACCCCGCACGGCAGGTGATCGCGGGCTTCGGGTCCGCAGCCGCTCCCGTGAGCCGGGTCCGGGCGCTTCCCCCACCCCTACAGTGGAGCTCCGGACCGACGGAGGGACGCGGGCATGAAGAGGTTCGACCGGCTGAAGGAAATCCGGAGTCTCGACCCCGAGAGGGACTTCCTCCGGATCTACCGGCTGTCCGTCACACTCGAATTCCCCTGGGACATCACCCGCGCCCTCGAACTCGCCCTCTACCGCACCTACGCCGTACCCAGCATCGGCCGACTGCTCGCGGAGACGGCTGAGCTGACGGACCGTTCCCAGAAGCGGTACGACGACACGGCGCTCCTGCTCGACTCCGTGGTGGAGCACGGGTTCGACTCCGGGGAAGGCCGTACGGCCCTCCGGCGGATCAACGCGATGCATCGCAGCTACGACATCAGCAACGACGACATGCGCTACGTGCTCTGTACCTTCGTCGTGGTCCCCAAGCGCTGGCTGGACGCGTACGGCTGGCGCGCGCTCTCCGCCCACGAGCGCCAGGCCTGTGCGGTCTACTACCGCACGCTCGGCGCGCACATGGGGATCAAGGATCTGCCCCGCACCTACGAGGAGTTCGAGGAGACCCTCGACGCGTACGAGAGCGCCCACTTCGGGTGGGACGAGGGAGCGAGGAGGGTCTCCGACGCCACGTTGGGCCTGATGGCCTCCTGGTACTCGGCGCCGCTGGCACCGCTGCTGCGCGGGGCGAGCCTCGCGCTCCTCGACGACGCGCTGATCGACGCCTTCCGCTACCGGCGTCCGAGCGCATTGGCCCGCGGCCTGACGAGGGGAGCGCTGCGCCTGCGGGCTCGGGCGGTCCGGTTGCTCCCGCCACGGTCCGAGCCGCACTTCGCCCGCCAGAACCCGGAGATCAAGGGCTACCCGGACGGGTACGACGTGGCCGCGCTCGGCACCTTCCCCACACCGGGGATCCGGGGCTGCCCGGTGCCGCACCGCCGCGCGGCGGACGGTGCCGCCGCCGAGTGACCCCACGTACCGGGGCGGCCGGACCGTGGCGGAGCGCGGCGGGTGAGGGCGAGGAGGCGGTCGTTCCCGTCTGTGCACGACTCCGGTCGCGGTCCGGTGGCCGGAACGGGGCTGTGGGAGGAGTGAGTTCGTGGTGGGCCGGGAAGACTTCACCGAGCCGTGTTGAAGTGCGGCTGCTCCACGCGGTGCGAGCGGTTTTGGCGGGTTCATGGCGACAATCCTTGCGTCCGTTCGCTGGCTTTGGGCGACAGAATCAGCCACTCTCCGATCGGTTCGGAACGGCGATCCGTCATATTCCATGAATTTCGAAGTGTGCCCCCGGCACGTACCTCCCGCCGGGCTAGCGTCCCCGATTTATGGGACACCTGGACCACGCAACCTTCGGCTGGCTGACACCCGTGCTGTCGTACGCGATGGCATCGATCGGCGCCGCGCTCGGACTCCGATGCACCGTGCGCGCGCTGCACACCACCGGCCGCTCGCGGCGCAACTGGCTGCTCACCGCGGCATCCGCCCTCGGAACCGGCATCTGGACGATGCACTTCGTCGCCATGCTCGGCTTCGGGGTCACCGGCACCGACATCCGCTACGACGTGGGCCTCACCCTGTTCAGCCTGATCGTGGCCATGGTGGTCGTCGGGCTCGGCGTCTTCGCGGTGGGCCACGGCCGCAACCGTGAACGGGCCCTGATGACCGGCGGGCTGACCACCGGGGTCGGCGTCGCGAGCATGCACTACCTCGGCATGGCCGCCATCCACCTGCACGGCGAGGTCCACTACAACCCCGCGATGGTCGCGGTCTCCGTGGTGATCGCCGTCGTCGCCGCCACCGCGGCACTCTGGGCGGCCCTCAACATCCACACCCCCGGAGCCGTGGCGCTCGCCTCCCTCGTGATGGGCGCCGCCGTCAGCTCCATGCACTACACCGGCATGCTGGCGGTCGGCGTCGAGGTCGCCCCGTCCGCCGCACCCCTGACCGGGGCCACGGCCATGCAGTTCATCTTCCCCCTCACCGTCGGGCTCGGTTCCTACCTCTTCCTCACCTCGGCGTTCGTCGCTCTCTCTCCCGCGGCGCGGGACGCCGACACCGAGACCGACGCCTACGTGTCCGCCTCGGCCGAGCGCGCCCGGCACACCGACCGGCTCACCACGCCCGGCGACCCCTCCACGGCCGCCACCCGCTGACCGGCCGCCGTACCCGTCCCCCGACCACCCCTTTCCCGACCGGAACGAGGAGGCCATGCGCCCACTCCGTACGACCCAGGCGCCCGGCGCCCAGGACGACCGGCCCATACCCCCGGTACGCGGCCGGCGCGCGCACGCGGGACCCCCGGCCGACGAGCGTGTCGTACTCGGCGCCCTCTCGCGGCGCCCGCAGGACCCGTCGGGACGCCGGCGTACCTGGTCCCTGCGGCCCCGTACCGTACGCGCCAAAGTGCTCGCCCTGCTGATGGTGCCGGTGGTGTCCCTGCTCGCCCTGTGGGGGCTCGCGACCGTCACCACTGCCCAGGAGGTGGCACGACTGCGCCAGGCGGAGCGGGTGGACGCCACGGTGCGCACCCCGGTCCGGCAAGCCGTCGACGCGCTCCAGGCCGAACGGAAGGCGGCGCTCGTCCAGGCGGCCGCACCGGGCGGGGCCGCCGCCGCGACCCTGCAGAGCCGTGCCGTCCGCACCGACGCGGCGCTCGACCGGCTGCGCATGGGCGAGGGGCACACGGTGGCGGACACCGGAAGCCTCCCGGCGGGTCTCGCCACCCGCATGGACGTTTTCCTCTCACGCGCCGACGGTCTCGACGCCTTGCGCGGTCGTCTCCGCGCCTCCTCGGACGCCGGCGCCAACAACGACACCGACCGGGACAACGCCTATCTCGCCTACACCGACGCCATCGGCTCCGCCTTCGGGGTGCTCGGGGCGCTCACCGGAATCCAGGACGCCGACGTCGGCCCCGAGGCGCGCGTCCTGCTCGAACTCGGCAGGGCGGACGAGATGCTGGCCCGCGAGGACGTCCTCCTCGCCGTGGCCGCCCGGAGCGGCACGCTCGACGGCCGGGCGCTGCTCCGCTTCACGGGAGCGGTCGAGGCGCGGCGTTCCTTCACGGAGACAGCCGCCGCCGACCTGCCCCCCGGTGAACGTGACGCCTGGCAGGACCTCGCCGCGGACAGCTCCTACCGCGCCCTGGAGAGCGCCGAGGACGCGGTGCTCTCCGCGCGGCCCGGTACCGAGGCCGCCCGCGCGGTGTCGGCCGACGCCTGGTCCCTCGCGGGCGGCCCCGTCCTCACCCGGATGCGTGCCGTCGAAGCCGCCGCGTCCGAGCGCGTGGCGGGCGGCTCGGATCCGCTGACGAGCGGGCTGACGAGCCCCGACGGCGCGGCGGTCCTGTTCGGCTTCGCCGCCGTGGCCGCCGCGCTCGTCATCTCCGTCCGCATCGGCAGCCGGCTCGTCACGGAGCTGGGGAGCCTGCGCGACAGCGCCCTGGCCATCGCCCGCCGCGAACTGCCCCGCGCGATGGAGCGCCTGCGGGCGGGCGAGGAGATCGACGTGAAGGCCGAATCCCCGACGCGCAGACCGTCGGCGGACGAGATCGGCCAGGTCGGCGAGGCACTCGACATCGTGCACCGCGCGGCTCTCAGCGCAGCGGTGGAGCGCGCCGAACTCGCCAGTGGCATCGCCGGAGTCTTCGTCAACCTCGCCCGTCGCAGCCAGGTCCTGGTCCACCGCCAGCTCAACCTCCTGGACGGCATGGAACGGCGTGCCGACGACCCCAACGAGCTCGCCGACCTCTTCCGCCTCGATCACCTGACCACCCGCATGCGCCGGCACGCCGAGAGCCTGATCATCCTGTCCGGCGCGGCCCCCGGGCGAGCCTGGCGCAGGCCCGTACCGCTCACCCAGGTCGTCCGCGCGGCCGTCTCGGAGATCGAGGACTACGCCCGCGTGGAGGTACGCCGCCTCGCCGACGTCTCCGTGACGGGCGCCGCGGTCGCCGACCTCACTCACCTGCTCGCAGAACTCGTCGAGAACGCCGCCCAGTTCTCGCCCCCGCACACCAAGGTGCGGATCACCGGCGAGCCCGTGGGCAACGGGTACGCGATCGAGATCGAGGACCGGGGCCTCGGCATGGGCGGGGAGCTCCTCGCCCAGGCCAACATGCGCATCGAGCAGTCCGAGGCGCTCGACCTCTTCGACAGCGACCGACTCGGGCTCTTCGTGGTGAGCCGCCTCTCCAACCGCCACCGGATCAAGGTGGGGCTCCGTGCCTCCCCGTACGGCGGAACCACCGCCGTGGTCCTGCTGCCGACCGCGCTGCTGCACGACGAGCAGCCGGAGAGCGCGGAGCCGGGCGCGCTTCCCCCGCACGCCGCCCTCCCGCCCCGGAGCGCACTCCCTCCGCAGGCCGCCGGGGGCGAGAAGCCCTCGTCGCGAGCGGCGGCCGGTGACCGCGAGCACCGGCCGGCCTTCCCGCCGCCCGTCGCCGTCCCCGACCCCGACTCCGGAGCGGACTCCGGGGAGACCGGGAAGCACACCCCCGAAACGCCGCCCGCACCGGTCACCGCACTCCGGAGGCGGCCCCGTACCCCGTCGGCCGGCCGGGTACCCGAGCGCGGCCATCCCCGTACCCCGTTCAGGCAGGCCCCGGCCGAGCCGCCGGAGCGGGCGCCCCGGGCCGAGGGCGACGACGAGCTCCCCCGGCGCGTCAGGCAGGCGAACCTGGTGCCCCAGCTCCGCGAAGAACAGGCACGGGCGCCGCGGGACCAGCGGGCCACCGGCGCGGGGGAACCCGCCGGACGCACGCCCGAACAGGTCCGGGACCGCATGACCGCCTACCGGGACGGATGGCGGCGCGGCAGCGGTGACGCACCGGGCCCGGCGGCGGTACCCCCACCGCCGGCGGCGCCCCCCGCACCGGGCCCGGCGGCCCACCCCATCGACGTAGGAGATCCCGGATGATCGCGAACGGAAGGACGGAATTGAACCACCGCTCGGGCGAACTCGACTGGCTGCTGGACGATCTGGTGAAGCGGGTCGCGGAGGTACGGCACGCCGTCGTCCTCTCCGGCGACGGCCTGGCGGTCGGCGCCTCCAGTGTGCTCAGCCGCGAGGACGCCGAACACCTGGCAGCCGTCGCCTCCGGCTTCCACAGCCTGGCCAAGGGCGCCGGCCGCCATTTCGGGGCGGGCGGGGTGCGTCAGACCATGGTGGAGATGGACGACGGCTTCCTGTTCGTCGTCGCGGCCGGGGACGGCTCCTGCCTGGCCGTACTGAGCGACGCCGTGGCGGACATCGGCCTGGTCGCGTACGAGATGGCCCGCCTCGTCAAACGGGTCGGCGAGCATCTGGGCACGCCGGCACGGCTCGCACAGCCTCCCGCCGCGGGCTGAGGGAGGGAGGAAACGGTGCGAATGTCCGACGACCCCGACGCGGCGTACGGCGGCAGGGAGCTCTACGGGTTCCACGATCCCTACCGGGACCGGGAGATGGGCACCGGCGCGGACGCCCTGCGCGGAAGCCAGTGGTACGACGCGGACGCGGGACCTCTGGTGCGCCCGTACGCCGTCACGGGCGGGCGTACGAAACCGGGCCCCAGCGGGGTGCGGTTCGATCTGATCGCGCTGGTCGTCGTCGACGGCGCGTCCGACCCCGACGCCGAGACGATGCTCGGCCCGGAACACCGGGCGCTGCTCGCCCTGTGCCAGGACGAGACCCAGTCGGTCGCGGAGCTCGCCGCCGACGCCGATCTCCCGGTGGGCGTGGTGCGGGTGCTGCTGGGAGACCTGCTGGAGGGCGGCCACGTGTCGGTCTGCCGTCCCGTCCCGCCCGCGCAGCTGCCCGACGAACGCATCCTGCGCGAGGTCATCGACGGACTGCGGGCGCTCTGACGGAATCCCGGGAGCCGGGGCAGCCCGGAAACCCGCCGGCGCGGTGACGCGTCACGGCCCGGATCGCACCGCGGACGTCAACGCCGTGCGACCGGGCCAGGTCGTGTCGTCAAAGTGCTGTCTGCCGGGCGACGCCCGGCACGCACGCTCGCCGCGTTGTCGGAATCGTCCTCGTACGCCCAGTACGAGGACG
>NZ_JBSFHV010000013.1:0-232388 GCF_053597235.1 Streptomyces sp. NPDC001493 | reverse complement strand
TATCCGGTATTAGACCCCGTTTCCAGGGCTTGTCCCAGAGTGAAGGGCAGATTGCCCACGTGTTACTCACCCGTTCGCCACTAATCCACCCCGAAGGGCTTCATCGTTCGACTTGCATGTGTTAAGCACGCCGCCAGCGTTCGTCCTGAGCCAGGATCAAACTCTCCGTGAATGTTTTCCCGTAATCGGGATCACAACACGAGAGCGGAACGACCAGGTCGGAATATGACCGGTCGTTCACAGCGTCCTCGCTGTTGTTGCCCACCAGGCGGTTAAGCACTGGTAGGACTTTTCAAAGGAACCACCAACCTGCCGAAGCAGGCCGGGGTATCAACATATCTGGCGTTGACTTTTGGCACGCTGTTGAGTTCTCAAGGAACGGACGCTTCCTTCGGTCCCGTTTCACCGGGGCCCTCCGGGCGCTTCCCTTCGTTCTTGCGTTTCCGACTCTATCAGACTCTTTCGTGTCCGATTCCCGGTCGAAGCGGGTCAAGCGATTTTCGCTTTCCAGTTCTTCGCTTTCGCGTTTCCCTTTCCGGCGAGTCCGACTCTATCAGGCAATTCCTTTCCCTCTGACCAGGCCCCCGCAGGCATGCGGAAGCCCGAATTCGGGCAGGGTTTCGCTGGAGAGTCGCCACCGGCCCCGCGACCAGAAGTCGCGGTGGGGCCAGGCAGATCTACGACAGTACAGCCTCGTCGGGAGACGAGGCAAATCGTTCGCGGTGCGCTCCTACGTCAGCCAAACGGGACATCTCGGGCGGAATCGTGACTTGCCATGACTTACGCTGCTGGGGAATGCGCCGCCCTGCGACCCTGCGACACCGCGGGGCGGCCATCGAGAAGCCAGGCTCCCCAGCTCCACCTCCCGGAGGCATCCATGACCCACGTGACGTCCCCACTCAGCGGACAGGCCATCGGGCTGGCCGCGGTCCCCGACCCGGTCTTCTCGGGAGCGATGGTGGGGCCCGGCACGGCCATCGACCCCGTGCGGGAGCCCGGCGAGGCGGTCTCGCCGGTCGACGGTGTCGTGGTCTCCCTGCACCCGCACGCGTTCGTGGTGGTCGACAGCGAGGGGCACGGTGTACTGACACACCTGGGGATCGACACCGTCCAGCTCAACGGCGAAGGTTTCGAGCTCCTCATCAACAAGGGGGACACCGTGACGCGCGGGCAGGGCATCGTGCGGTGGAACCCGGTCGACGTCGAGGCGGCGGGGAAGTCCCCGATCTGTCCCGTCGTGGCCCTGGAGGCCACGGCCGACTCCCTCTCGGACGTCCGGGAGTCGGGTGACGTGAAAGCGGGAGGCACCCTCTTCGACTGGCAGTGACCCTGCCCTTCCGTGACGAGCCAGTCGGACATCCACCGCGGGGGTTCCCGCCGCACGAACGGAGACGGGTGACATGGAGACAACGCTGCGAGGCGTCGGTGTGAGCCACGGGGTGGCCATCGGCGAGGTCCGGCACATGGGGACGGCGGTCCTGGAACCGCCGGTCCGGCAGATCCTCCCGGAGGAGACGGCGCGGGAGCAGGGACGTGCCCGGCAGGCCGTGGAGGCCGTCGCGGCCGACCTGATCGCGCGCGGCAATCTCGCCGGCGGTGAGGCGCAGGGGGTCCTGGAGGCGCAGGCCATGATGGCGCAGGACCCGGAGCTGATGGCCGACGTGGAGCGGCGCATCGCCGAGGGGAGCACCGCCGAGCGCGGTCTCTACGACGCCTTCGCCGCCTACCGCGCGCTGCTGGCCAACGCCGGGGAGTACCTCGCGGGGCGGGTCGCCGATCTCGACGACGTACGCAACCGGATCGTGGCCCGGCTGCTCGGGGTGCCGATGCCGGGGGTGCCGGACAGCGACCATCCGTACGTGCTGATCGCGCGGGACCTGGCTCCTGCGGACACCGCGCTGCTCGATCCGGCGCTGGTGCTCGGTTTCGTCACCGAGGAGGGAGGACCGACCAGTCACAGCGCGATCCTCGCGCGCGCGCTCGGGGTGCCGGCCGTGGTCGCGCTGCCCGGCGCCGGTGAGCTGGCCGAGGGCGTGGTGGTGGCGGTCGACGGCGGCACCGGCGAGGTGTTCGTCGAACCCAGTGCGAAGAAGCGGGCCGCGCTGGAGGGCGCTGCCGCGGCGCGCGAGGCGGCGCTCGCCGCCACCAGCGGGCCGGGTGCCACCTCGGACGGGCACAAGGTGCCGCTGCTGGCCAACATCGGCGGGCCGGGGGACGTGCCGGCGGCGGTGGAGGCGGGCGCGGAGGGCGTCGGGCTCTTCCGTACGGAGTTCTTGTTCCTGGACGACAGTGAGCAGGCGCCTTCCGAGGAGAAGCAGGTCGCGGCGTACCGCGCCGTGCTGGAAGCCTTTCCCGGGGGCCGGGTCGTCGTCCGGGTGCTCGATGCCGGAGCGGACAAGCCGCTGGCCTTCCTCACCCCGGCCGACGAGCCGAACCCCGCGCTCGGGGTACGGGGGCTGCGCAGCCTGCTGGACCACCCGGACGTCCTGCGCACCCAGCTGACCGCCCTGGCCAAGGCCGCCGAAGGGCAGTCGGCGCAGTTGGAGGTCATGGCGCCGATGGTCGCCGACCGGGCCGACGCGAAGGACTTCGCCGACGCCTGCCGCGAGGCGGGGCTGCGGGCGAAGGTCGGGGCGATGGTGGAGATCCCGTCGGCCGCGCTGCGGGCGCGCTCGGTGCTCCAGGAGGTGGAGTTCCTCTCGCTCGGTACCAACGACCTGGCGCAGTACACCTTCGCCGCCGACCGGCAGGTGGGCGCGGTGTCCCGGTTGCAGGACCCTTGGCAGCCGGCGCTCCTGGACCTGGTGGCGCTGTCGGCGGACGGGGCGCGCGCCGAGGGCAGGAGCTGCGGGGTCTGCGGTGAGGCGGCGGCCGATCCGCTGCTCGCCTGTGTGCTGACCGGGCTCGGGGTCACCTCGCTGTCGATGGGCGCGGCCTCGCTCCCCTATGTACGGGCGACGCTCGCGCAGTACACGTTGGCGCAGTGCGAGCGGGCCGCCGCGGCGGCGCGGGCCGCGGACTCCGCGGAGGACGCGCGGAGCGCCGCCCGGGCGGTGCTGGAGGGCGCGTAGCCGCGCCGGAGAACCGGACTACCGGACGCAGGGGCTTCCCGCCGCGGTGGCGGGGAGCCCCTGCGCGTCGGCGCCCGCGTCGGGGCCCGGGTCGGGCGGGTCAGTGGTGGGGCCGGGGTTCCTCCGCTCCGATGTCGAAGCCGGCGCGGTAGTCCACGCCCGGTTCGGGGCCGACCGGTTCGCCGGTCCCGGCGTCGGTGCAGTAGGCGGAGAACACCTCTCCCGCGGTCAGGGGCAGCAGGCTGCCACGGTCGAGCCGCCAGCCGTGGACCCGGTCCGGGGCGTCGGGAGTGGTGGTGCGCAGGACGACGCCTCCGGGAGCCTCCAGCGCGACGCCCACCGCGAGTACGGTCGCCAGCTCCGTCCCTTCGGCGGGTGAGAGAACGGGCGGACGTGCCCCGTCCTGGCGGGTGTGGAGGACGGCGAGGAGCCGGTCGTCGGTGGAGCGGATGGAGCAGACGATGTGGTGCGTGCCGGCACCGGCGGACTCCAGGAGCCGGAGCAGCAGGTGCGAGGCCCGGTCGAAGGCGGCCCCGCCGATGTCCTGGCCGCAGTCCGCGCAGGCCCCGAGGTCCGCCAGGAGCACGGTGGCGTACTCCCAGGTGGCGCGGCGTACGACGCGGGAGACGAGGAGCGGGAGAATCCGGTCGAGCGGCTGCCCTGTGTAGGGGACCGTCGCGCCGGCGGCCGCGATCTCGGCGGTGAAGCGGGTGCGGGCGTCGGCGCTGTCGGGGTCGAGCCGGTGCTCCGCGCAGAACTCGCCGAACTCCGACGGGTCGAAGAGCGCGAGGCTGGTGTGGAGTCCCTCGGCCTCGAAGCCTTTCAGCAGGCCCTCGACCTCGTGGAGATAGGCGGCGTGGTCGTCGAAGGGGAAGGTGCGGTAGGCGCGCATCGCCGCGAAGTCCTGGGGGTCGACCAGGACGCCGACGGTGCCGGGGACTTCGCGGCGCAGGGCGCGGCGGGTGGACCGGGGCCGCCGGTCCGGCGGGGCCCCGGTGCGGCGGGTACGGCGGGTCGGGTCGGTCGCGCGGTCGGTTCGTCCGTTGCGTCCGGTGTGGTTCATGAGCGGTGCTCCCCCTGGTTACGGCGGTCTGAGTACGGCGGTCCGCATGCGGCTCGCGCACGCGGACGCACGGTGGAACTGTGTTCACTCAGCGTAGTCGCAGGGTCTGACAGTGCGGATGGGGGCGGCATCGCCCGGGGCCGACTCGCGGTCCGACCCGCCGTCGGCTACCGGTGCGTCGAATCGTCCGACCCTCATGACCTCGTTCGACGGAGTGTCCGTGGCCCGCCGCGGTCCGTCTCAGTGGCGGGTGCGGGCCAGCTCGGCGTAGAAGCCGAGGAGGCCGATGTCGTCGATGGAGCCGGCGTTGACCGCCTGGTCCAGGGGGGTTCCCTGGAGGAGTCGCTTGACGGGGACCTCGATGCGCTTGCCGGTGAGGGTGTGCGGGACGCCGGGGACCTGGATGACCTCGTCGGGTACGTGGCGCGGGGAGAGGTTCTCGCGGAGCGTGCGCGCGATCGCGGTGCGCAGGTCGTCGTCGAGTACGGCTCCGTCGGCGAGGTGGACGAAGAGCGGCATCCAGTAGCCGCCGTCGGGCTGTTCGATGCCCACGACGAGGGATTCGCGGATCTGCGGCAGCCGCTCGACGGCCTCGTAGATGTCGGCGGATCCCATCCGTACGCCCTGGCGGTTGAGGGTGGAGTCGGAGCGGCCGTGGATGATCACCGAGCCGCGTCCGGTGAGGGTGATCCAGTCGCCGTGGCGCCAGACGCCGGGGTACGTGGCGAAGTAGCTGTCGTGGTAGCGGCTGCCGTCCGGGTCGTTCCAGAACCGCAGCGGCATGGAGGGCATGGGCGCGGTGACCACGAGTTCGCCGACCTCCCCCAGGTGCGGTGTGCCGTCGGCGTCCCAGGACTGGAGGTCGGTGCCCAGGCAGGGGGCCTGGAGCTCCCCGATGTGGACGGGGAGCGTGGCCACGGCGCCGGCGAAGCAGCTGCAGACGTCGGTGCCGCCGCTGACCGAGGCGATCCAGAGGTCGTCGGTGATCTCTCCGTGCAGCCAGCGGAAGCCGTCCGGGGGCAGCGGCGAGCCGGTGGTGGCCACGCACTGCACGCGGCTGAGGTCGAAGTCGCGTCCGGGGTGGGCGCCGGCTTTGCGGCAGGCCATGACGTAGGCGGCCGAGGTGCCGAAGAAGGTGGCTCCGGTCTGTTCGGCGACGCGCCACTGGGCGCTGATGTCGGGGTGTCCGGGGCTGCCGTCGTACAGCACGACGGTGGTGCCGGTGAGGAGGCCGGAGACGAGGAAGTTCCACATCATCCAGCCGGTGGAGGTGTACCAGAAGAAGCGGTCCTCCGGGCCGAGGTCGCAGTGGAGCCCGAGCTGCTTGTAGTGCTCCAGCAGGATGCCGCCCTGGGACTGCACGATCGCCTTGGGCAGTCCGGTGGTGCCGGAGGAGTAGAGGACCCAGAGCGGGTGGGCGAAGGGGACTTGTTCGAAGCGGGGTTCGGTGTCGGCGCCGGTGAGGTCGGCCCAGGCGAGGGTGGATTCCGGGGCGGGGGTGCCGAGCAGCGGGACGTGGACGACGGCGCGCAGGGTGGGGAGTTCGCGGCGGAGTTCGGTGACGGTGGCGGTCCGGTCGTGCTCCTTGCCGCCGTAGCGGTATCCGTCGACCGCGAACAGGACGACGGGTTCGACCTGCTGGAAGCGGTCGAGGACGCTGCGGGCGCCGAAGTCGGGGGCACAGGAGGTCCAGACCCCGCCGACGGCCGCGGTGGCGAGGAAGGCGACGACGGCCTGCGGGATGTTCGGGAGGTAGCCGCTGACCCGGTCGCCGGGGGTGACGCCGAGGGCGCGCAGCTCCGCGGCGAGGGAGCCGACCTGGCGGCGGAGTTCGGACCAGCTCATGACCGCCTGGGCCTGCGTCTCGTCGACGTGGAAGAGCGCGGGCGCGTCGGCACGGAGCGGGTCCTCGGCGGTGCGCAGGGCGTGTTCGGCGTAGTTGAGGGTGGCGCCGGGGAACCACTCGGCGCCGGGCATGGCGCGGCTCGCGAGGACGGTCTCGTACGGGGTGGAGAACCGGATGTCGAACCATTCGGCGACCGCCTGCCAGAAGGTGTCGAGCTCCTCGACCGACCAGCGGTGCAGTGCCGGGTATCCCCCCTCGGCGGGAGCCCCGTGGCGTTCGGCCGCCCAGCTCTGGAAGCGGGTGACGGCCGCGGCGGCGACGCGTTCGGGGCCGGGCTGCCAGAGGGGTGCTTCGTCGGCTGCTGCGGTCATGGGGCGGCTCCTGGCTGGCGGGTGCGCGGGGTGGGCGTCGGCGCGCACGGGCAGGGGTGGTGCGCGCGAGCACTGAGGACGATGCCATGTGATCGTCCCCGGCACCAGGGTCCGCGGGGCGGCACCAAGGCGTGGCGTCCGCCGGGCGGTGGGGGCGCACGGTGCGGGGTGTTCGTGTACGGCCTCTGGGCCCCGGGTGAACGGAAGTTGAACGAAATGCCCGCGGGGTTCGGCTGGTGGCAAGGTGTGCGCCATGGACGGTCATGGCCTGGTGCGCTCGGTGAAGTTGATGGGTTCGGTCGGTGGAGTGCGGACGGCCTGGCGGTCGTGGCGCGGGGACTCCTGGGCGCCGCAGCAGCGGGGTCCGGAGCTGGCCAGGGTGCCCGGGGCGTTGCTGGGGGCGGAACCCGGGCCGGGGGGCGGCGTGGTGCGGTTCGCCCGTTCGGAGCTGAGCATCCGGGTGGCGGCGGGCGGGGCGGTGTTCTGGGCGTGGGACGGGGCCGGGGGGCGCCCTTCGTACGGCCTGCCGGGGACGGAGCCGGCGCCCGATCCGCGGGCGCATCTGGAGCCGGGCACGGACGGTGGCTGGCAGGTGGTCTCGGAGCGTCTGACGGTGTCGGTGTCGCGCATCGGGGCGGTGGAGCTGCGGACGCCGGGCGGCGTCCGGCTGCGGCGGGAGCTGCCGCCGCGCTGGTGGGAGGCGCCCGGTGGGGGTCCCGCGCGGTGGGTGCAGCGGGCGGAACTCCCCGCGGACGCGCGGTTCTTCGGGCTGGGCGGGCCGCCGTCGGGCCCCCGGTTGCGGAGCGGCGCGTACCCGTTGGAGGCCCCCGGCACGGGGCGGGCGGGCCGGGGGGACGGGGCGGGCGGCCCGTCGGCGCCGGTGCTGCCGGTGCAGTTCGTGGTCTCGGACGCGGGGACGCATCTGGTGTTCTACGACAGCACCGGGACGGGGCGGATGACCGTCCGGGAGGGGGAGGAGGGCGCGGGCTCGGGGCACGACCGGCCGGGCGGCAGCGAGGTCCGGATGGACGGCGGGCCGCTGCGGTGCTGGGCGGTGGCGGGGACGCCGGCCCGGGTGCTGCGCGGCTGGACCGGACTCACGGGTGCTCCGGCGCTGCCGCCGCCGGGGGTGTGGGGACCGCGGCCCGCCGGGGAGGACGAGGTGGGCGGGGACGACGATCCTCACGTGCGGCGGATCGTGTCCGGGGGTGCGGCGGAGGGCTGGCCGGGGTTGCGTGCGGCGCTGGCCACGGTCATCGGGCGCGGTCTGTGCGGGGTCCCGTACTCGGGGCCGGACCTGGGCTTCTTCGAGGACGCGGATTCGCCCGAGCTGTATCTGCGGTCTCTCCAACTGGGCGCGCGGCTGCCGCTGTTCCGCGTCGGGGCCGGAGACTGGAACGGTGCCGGGGGGCTCGGGGAGGAAGTGGGGGCGCATGCGCGAGCGGCGTTGCTGGAGCGGGAGCGGCTGGACCCGTACTTCCTGACGCTGGCGTACGTGGCGCGGCTGACGGGCGCGCCGTACGTACGGCCCCTCTGGTGGGACGCTCCCCGTGACCGGGCGCTGCGGGACTGCGAGGACGCGTTCCTGCTGGGCGACGGGTTGCTGGTGGCGCCGGTGCTGGAGCCGGGCATGGTCCGGCGGACGGTACGGCTGCCGCGTGGGCGCTGGTACGACACGGGGACGGGCCGGTCGTACGAGGGGCCGGGGCGGGTGACGGTGGAGGCGCCGTTGTCGCGGATTCCGGTGCTGGCGCGGGCGGGGGTGGTGATTCCGGTGCGGGGCGACGGCGGGGGGACGGAGCTGGAGGCGTGGGCGCCGCGCCCGGGGCGGCGCGGCGGCGGGGTGCTGGTGCGGGGCTCCGGCACGGGGCGGGGGAAGCCGGTGGTGGAGCGTTTCCGCACCCGGTGGGAGGACGGGCGGGTGGTGGTGGAGCGGGACGGCCACGCGGGGCCGGTGCCGTATCCGGTGCGGGTGCGGGGCGTGTGACCGGCTGCCGCGTGCGGGGCGTGTGACCGGCTGCCGCGTGCCGGCGGCCGCTGTCCCGGCCGTCTGCCGGGCCTCAGGCGTACCGGCCCTCGAACCAGGCGCGGGCGGCCTCGGTGTGCAGCGGGAACGCCAGCTCCCGGGGCGCGCGCAGCACGTCGTATCCGGTGGTCTCGTCGGTCGGTACGGACGGTGGGAGCCGGTCGGCGGGGCGGGCGGGGAGGAGGCCGAAGAGGAGGAGGTGGCCGTCCGGGGAGCTGAGCGCGTCGGCGAGGGTCACCTGGTCGGCGGTGGCCTCGATGCCGGTCTCCTCGCGGAGTTCGCGGACGACGGCGTGCCGCCAGTCCTCCCCGTGGTCGACGAACCCGCCGGGCAGGGCGAGTCCGCCGCGCCGGGGTGCGATGGTCCGGGTGATGACGACCAGGCCGCCGCCCGCGTCGTCGGTGACCGGGAGCAGGGCGACCGCGACGGGGAGCGGGTTGCGGTAGGCGGTCGTACCGCAGGCGGCGCAGGGGCGGGGCCAGGCGTCGGCGCGGAGTACGGATGCGGCGTACGGGGCTCCGCAGGCGGCGCAGTGGGAGTCGCGTACGGGCGGTGCGGTGGGCTCGGACACGGGCGGGACTGTATCCGATCACGCTTCCCCGGGGGGCCGGAACCTGATAGCGATGTGCACATGACAACAACAACGGCATCCGGTTTTATGCTCCGCACCCTCAGTGTCGTCGCCGCCGCCCTGCTCGCCGCGACCGTGTCCACCCCCTTGGCGCGGGCTCGGCCCGAGCCGAAGGCGCCGGACGGCTTCGTCGCGCTGCGCTCCGTGGACCCAACCATCGTCGAGGAGATCCGGTACGCCACCCCGCACACCTTCATGGGTGTCCCGGTGGACGGCTACCGGAAGCCGGTGTGCCTCGTGACCCGCCCCGCCGCCGAAGCCCTGCACCGGGCGCAGACCGCACTGCGACGCGAGGGCTACTCCCTGAAGGTGTACGACTGTTACCGGCCGCAGCGGGCGGTGGACCACTTCGTACGCTGGGCGAAGGACCTCGACGACCAGACCATGAAGGACGAGTTCTATCCCCGCGTCGACAAGACGCGGCTGTTCGAGGACGGTTACATCGCGGAGAAGTCCGGGCACAGCCGGGGCAGCACGGTCGACCTGACCCTGGTGAGGCTGCCCGCCGTACCGACGAGGGCGTACCGGCCGGGCGAGCCGCTCGCCCCCTGCTACGGGCCCCGGGACGCACGGTTCCCCGACAACTCGGTGGACATGGGAACGGGTTACGACTGCTTCGACACGCTCGCGCACACCGACGATCCGCGCGTCCAGGGCGCCCAGCGGGCCAACCGGCAGTTGCTCAAGGGGACGCTCACCGGCCTCGGGTTCGTCAACCTGGCCGAGGAGTGGTGGCACTACACCTTCACACCGGAGCTCTTCCCGGACACGTACTTCGACTTCCCGGTGGACGGGCGCTCGGTCAGCGGTCGCTGACGGCGGACGGCACAGGACGGTCCCGCCACCGCTCCCCCGCGCGGACCGCTTGGGGCGGGACCGTTTCCCGGCGCTACGGGAACCGTTACGTTGCCTCTATGACGCAGCAGACGTTCGATTCGTACGAGGAATTCTGGCCCTACTACGTCGCGATGCACTCCAAGGCCGCGACCCGCTGGGTCCATCTGACCGGGACCCTGACCGGGCTCGCGATCACCGCCTACGGGCTGGCGCGCGGCCGGAAGCGGTATGCGGCGGCGCTCCCGCTCATCGGGTACGGGACCGCCTGGCCGGCGCACTTCCTCATCGAGGGGAACAACCCGGCGACCTTCGGGCACCCCGCCTGGTCGCTGCGCGGGGACGCGCAGATGATCCTGACCATGCTCGCCGGGCGCGACGCCGAGCTGGCGGAGACCGCCGCGAAGTGGCTCGCGGAGAACGCGGACCGGCCCGCCGCCGGGTGACCGGCGCGGACGGACCCCTCAGGTGCCGGCGGGTTCCCGGAGCCGCCCGGTCCGTGCCAGCGCGTGTTCGACGAGCTCGACCAGGACGTCCCGGACCGAGGACCGCTCACGGGCGTCGCAGAGCAGGACCGGGGTGTCCGGCCCGAGGTCGAGGGCGGCCCGCACGATGCCGGTGGGGTAGGTCTCCGCGCCCTCGAAGCAGTTGACGGCCACCGCGAACGGGATCGCCCTGCGCTCGAAGTAGTCGACGGCCGCGAAGCACTCCTCCAGGCGGCGGGTGTCCGCGAGGACGACCGCGCCCAGGGAGCCCTGTGCCAGTTCGTCCCAGAGGAACCAGAAACGTTCCTGTCCGGGCGTGCCGAAGAGGTAGAGCACCAGCTCCTCGCGGAGGGTGATGCGCCCGAAGTCCATCGCCACGGTGGTGGTCCGCTTGGTCTCCACCCCGGCGATGTCGTCGACGGGCCGCCCGGCCTCGGTGAGGTGCTCCTCGGTGCGCAGCGGTCTGATCTCGCTGACCGCGCCCACCAGCGTCGTCTTGCCCACGCCGAAGCCGCCCGCCACCAGGATTTTCAGGGTGACGGGCGCGACGGCCCGCTTGCGGCGGCTAGAGCGCCCGAAGGCCATTGATCACCTCGCGCAGAAGGTTCACGTCCGGCAGTTCGGCCGGCGGAACGGGTCGGGTCACCTGCACCAGCTCCTCCTCGACGAGATCGGCCACCAGGACCCGTACCACTCCCACCGGGAGGTCCAGGCCGGCGGCGAGCTCGGCGATCGACTGGGGCACGGCGCAGCAGAGTTCGACGATCTCCACGTGCTCCGGGGAGAGGGCCGCGTCCCGGTCGGGGTCGTCGGCGGCGGGCTCGGGGACGACGACCGCTATCAGGTCGAGCCGGAGGCTGACCGCGCCGCCGGTGCGTCCGCGGGTCATCGCGTACGGGCGTACGACCGGCCCCGCGTCCGCGTCGAACCAGGGCAGGGGCCGGGCGCCGGAGGCGGCGCCCGGCGATCCGGGGACGGTGTCGCGGGCCGGTTCTGCGCTCATGCCATCCCCTCACCCTCCGGCGGACATACCGGGCGTACGGGGTGCGTTGACCAGGTGGGCCCCCACGCGCTTGACCATGAGCGTCATCTCGTACGCCACCTGGCCCACGTCGGAGTCCGCGTCGGCCAGTACGGCGAGACAGCTCCCGTCGCCTGCCGCGGTGACGAAGAGGAACGCCTCGTCGAGCTCCACGACGGTCTGGCGGACCTGGCCGGCGTCGAAGTGGCGGCCCACACCCTTGGCCAGGCTGTGGAAGCCGGAGGCGACGGCGGCGAGGTGTTCGCCGTCCTCGCGGCTCAGGTCCCAGGAGGTGCCGGTCGCGAGGCCGTCCCTGGACAGGACCAGGGCCTGGCGGATGCTGGACACCCGGTCCACGAGTTCGTCGAGCAGCCAGTTGAGTTCGCCCGACCCCCTGCGTTCGGAGTCGTGTGCGGCAGCGTGCGGTGCGGTCATCGACCGTCCCCTCCCGGTGGTGTTCCTGGGTCTGAGTCGCCCGTGTCGGTCGTCTCGCCTGCGTTCTGCCGGCGTCCGCGCTGCCAGCCCCGCTGGAGCGAGGCCATGCGGTCGCGGACCTGTTCGGCCTCGCGCTGGATGTCGTCGCGTTCGAGTGCGGGAGGCTCCGGCTCGGTGCGGGCCTCCGTCTCCTCGCGGAGCTGCGGTACGAGGCTCGCCTGGCGGATGCGCCGGGGCAGGCCGCCGACGGTGTCCACGGACCGGATCGTCACGGGCTCGGCGTCCGGCTGCGGGAGCGCGGGCGCCGGGACCGGTGCGGGTACGGAGGCGGGTGCGGGCGCCGGGTCGGCCTGCCGGGGGACCGAGCGGGTCGGCCCGCCGGACCGGGGGGCGCCGATGCGTCGGCCGTGCTCGGCGACGAGGGTCGGGGGCGTACGGCGGGGCAGCGGCGCCGGTCCGTCGAACCGCATCGGGCGGACCGGCGGCACCGGGCCCTCGCGTTCGTCGCCCGCCTGCTGGTGCTGCTCCGGCCCGTCGCCCCGGCGCGTGTCGCGGGCACGGAAGAGGCCGCCGCGCTCGCTGTCGCTGTCCTCCAGATCGCCGAGGCTGCCGAGGACGGGGGCGAGGGCCGGGTCGAGCGCCCGGTCGCGGTCACGTTCGAAGGCCGCGCGCTCGCGCGGGCCCATCGGCGCTTCCAGCTCGACCGGGCCGTCGATCGGGCCCGGCGGGAGCGAGGACGCCGCACCGGCCGCGTTCTGCTCGGAACGCGGCCCGGGCAGGGCGCGCTCGGTCCTGCGGTCGAGCCGGAAGCCGGTGCCGTGGGTCTCCGGTGCCTCGGTGAGCAGGTTGGCCGGGATGAAGACGACCGCCGTGGTGCCGCCGTACGGGGACTTCTGCAGGGAGACCCGCACCTTCTGGCGCTGGGCCAGCCGGCTGACGACGAAGAGGCCGAGGCGGTCGGTGTCGGAGAGTTCGAAGTCGGGGGTCTCGGCGAGCCGGAGGTTCGCGTCCAGCAGGATCTCGGGGGTCATGCCGAGTCCGCGGTCGTGGATCTCAAGGGTGAAGCCGTTGGAGACGCGGTCCCCGTGCACCTGTACACCGGTGTGCGGCGGGGAGAACGCCGTGGCGTTCTCCAGGAGTTCGGCGATGAGGTGGGTCAGGTCGGCGACGGCGGGTCCGCCGACGCCGATGCGCGGGAGTCTGCGGACCTCGATCCGTTCGTAGTCCTCGACCTCCGCGACGGCGGCGCGCACCACGTCCATGAGCTGGACCGGCTTGCGCCACTGGCGGGAGGGGGCGGCTCCGGAGAGGATCACCAGGCCTTCGGCGTGCCGTCGCATACGGGTGGTGAGGTGGTCGAGACGGAAGAGGTCGGCGAGCTCCTCGTCGCTCTCGGTACGCCGTTCCATCGCGTCGAGCAGGGTCAACTGGCGGTGCAGCAGCACCTGGTTGCGGCGGGCCAGGTTGACGAAGACCTCGGAGACGCCGCGCCGCATGTCCGCCTGTTTGACGGCGGCTTCGACCGCGGCCCGCTGGAGGGTGTTGAGCGCCTGGCCGACCTGCCCGATCTCGTCGGGCTCGTAACTCAGGGTCGGGGCCTCGGTCTCCACGTCGATCTGCTCCCCCGCCGCGAGCCGCCGCATGACGCCCGGCAGGCGTACGCCCGAGGCCTCGTGGGCCTCCTTGCGGAGACGGGAGAGGTCGCGGACCAGCTCGCGGCCGATGCGTACCGACACGAAGACGGAGACGAGCAGGGCGAGGAAGCCGAGGACCCCCGCGACGCCCGCGAGGGCGAGCACCCGGTAGCCGGCGGGATCGGCACGGTCCTGGAAGCGGTTGGTCATCTCCGTGTAGTCGTTGGCCAGCCGGTCCAGCACGGGGGGCGCGGCCCGCTGCCAGCGCGCCGTGTCGATCCCGGCGCGGTCCCGTGCCTCGCCGCCCGCGATGAGGGCGTTCTCGGCGGTGCGCAGGGGTTCGGTCTCGGGGCTGGCCCAGAACCGTTCGACGCGCAGCCGTTCGTCGCTGGGGAGCATGTCCAGGTTGACCTGGTAGAGCAGTTGGCGCTGGGCGACGAGGGCGGCGAGCTGGCGCAGATCGGCGTCGGTGAGCCGGGAGGTGAGGAGTCCTGAGGCGACCAACGCGTCTTCGCGGGACAGGAGTTCGCGGGCCCGGGAGACACCGACGAGGGCGCGGACCTGCTTGTCCAGGGAGACGTGCTCCATGGTGCTCAGGCCGTTGAGGAACCGGTAGGCGGGGTCCACGAGGCCGTCGTAGAAGTCCATGGCGCGCAGCCGGGTGATGCCGCGGTTCTCCACGGACTGCCGGAGTGCGGGGAGTCCGTCGGCCGCGCTGAGCACGGCGTCGAGACGGCCCTGGGCGTCGCTGCTCAGCTCGTCGCGGATGCCGCCGCGGCCGGCGCCGTCCCTGATCTCGGCCACCGTCCGGTCGGTGATGGCCTGTTGGCGGCGGAGCAGCGGCAGCGCGTCGGAGGCGCGCGGGTCGGCGAGGAAGACGAGGGTCTGGCGGCGTTCGTCCTGGAGGGAGCGGACCGCCTGCTCCAGCGGGTGGCCGACCTTTTCGACTATGGCGCCCGCGTCCATCATCTGGCTCGCCTGGCGCCCGGTCACGTAAGTGGCGAACGCCCAGAGCGCGGTGAGGGAGACGAGGGGCACGAGAAGCAGTGCCGCGATCTTCCTGCGGATGGACTTCCCGCGAAAGCGCATGGCCTCCCCCAGCTCGACCCCCGCACGCGGGGGTGTGTCCGTCGGTCCCGCCTCTGCAAACGGCGCGAGCCTACTACTGACACTCTGACAACTCGAAGGACCGTCCGGGCGATTTTCGGCCTTCCCACTCGGAGTTGACGCGAATCATTCCCGCGTTTCCGGTCGCGGAACTCGGCGTGCGGCAGAAATACAGACGCCGGACACCCGGAAATCCGGTACCGGACACTTGGCCGGAATTACGTGTTTCGTGACCCTTGACCGGGCTGATCGTTGCCAACTCGCGGGAATCTTCGTACCCACGTATTCGTCCGTACGTACGGGGCAGGAGTCACGCCGGAGGCCGGTGCGGCGGGACGGCGGGGGTCCGCCGTGCGGTTGGCCCGGCCGGTCCGCGTAGAACGGCGGCAAGCCGGGCAGTCACCCTCAAGTCGGTCAGCGGTGGGGAGTTGAAGGTCCTTTGAGCACTCGGGAACGCCGGGGCGCCGCGTCGTCGGACGCCATGCCGGTGCAGGACGTGCGTGTGCCTCGGCAGCTGTGGGTGGAGGAGCCGGCGGTCCGCAGACGGATGCCCGATCCCGTCCGCACGGCGGCGGTGCGCGCCGTGTTGATCGTGTCGCTGACGCTCATCCAGGCCATGGTGGCGTTCCTGTGCACCATGGCGGGGTCCTGGCTCGCCTTCCCGATGGTGCTCGGCGGGGTGGCCGGCACGGTCGGGGCGACCTGGTCGGTGCTGGACGTATGGGTGACCCGCCAGGTGTGGAACCAGCGCCACGGTGTGGTGTCGGTGCCGAGCAGCACCGCCCGGCAGATGCGCCGCGAGCGCCGGCGGGCCCGCCGCTCGGAGCGCCGGGCCGCGCGCGAGGGCGGCGCGGGCATAGGAGGACACGGACACAGCGGGACGGGCCGGGGGCGGCTCTCCCGGGTGTGATTCCGGGGCCGGGAGAGCCCAGCACCGCAGGGGCGCACCTGCCGCCGTACGGGCGCGCCCCGTGCCGTCCCGCCGGATCAGGCCGTGGCCTGCTCCGTGCTCCGCTTGAACATCCGGGTGGCCGTGATCTCCCCGTGCACGGTCTCGCCCTCCGGGTCCTGCTGGGGCAGTCCCGGCCGCAGGTGCTCCTCGACGCTGATGTACTTCAGCCCGGCCCGCAGGTCCGCGTCGTTGCGGAGCCTGATCACCAGCGGGAACTCGGCGAGCGCCGTGGTGTCGAACAGCCCGGTCGTGTAGAGCAGTTGGACGCCCAGCGCGTCCGACACCGCGCGCTGGAGCTCCAGCAGGTACGTGGCGTTGGCGCGGCCGATGGGGTTGTCCAGGAAGAGGGTGCCGGCGTGCCGGTGCTTGTCGCGGCCCCGGTCGTTGCTGCGGAGCGCTGCCATGGTGCAGTACAGCGCGATCGCCGCGGTGAGCAGCTGGCCGCCGGAGAAGACGTCCCCCATCTGTCCGACGGGTACGCGTTCGGCGCGGAGCACCGCGTCGGGCTTGAGGATCTCCACGGCGATGCCCTTGGGCCGCAGCGCCGCCTCGACCCCGCGCAGCAGCAGGGACATGCCGTCGCGGCGCAGGTCGGCGTTCTTCTTGAGGGCCGAGTGGGTCGCCTCGTCGATGACCTCGCCGAGGCGCTCGGTCAGGGTGGCCTGGTCGGGTTCCTCGAAGCGGATGCGGAGGAACTCCTGCCCCGACCACTCCCCCAGTCCCGCGGGCAGCCGGGACAGCCGCTGCGCGGAACGCAGGGTGGCGAGGGAGGATTCCACCAGACCGCGCAGCCGGTCGACGATGGAGTCGCGGTTGCGTTCCAGCTGGGCGAGTTCGTCGGTGAGGACGCGGAGCCGGGGGGCGAAGGCGTCGGCCCACTTCTGCGCGTGCTCGGGCAGGGCGGAGGCCGGGAGTTCGCGGATCTGCTGGCGGGCGGGGGTGCGTACCTGCTCGTACCGCGTGGAGTTGGCGTGCCGTACGAGGATGTCGCTCGCCTCCCGGACCGCGGCTTCGGCGGCGGAGAGGTCGGCCGCGCAGCCGCGCAGGGAGCGGCGGGCCTCGGCGGCGGAGGTCCGGGCCTCTTCGAGGGTGCCGGGGTGGGGCTCGGGGCCCTCGTCCTCGTCCTCGGGGCCGTGGTCGCGCAGGAGGTCGCGCAGCAGGGCGGCGGTCTCGTCGAAGCCGCCCGCGGAGTCCTCGGCGGTGCGGTGGGCGTGCAGCAGCTCGGCGTGGGCGGCGCGCGCGGTCTCCAGGGCCGCGGTGGCGGCGGAGAGTTCGCCGGTGGCGGTGCGCAGCAGGGTCTGGGCCGCTTCGGCGTCGGCCGGAACGAGCTCCTCGGGCAGTTCGGTGTGGTGCGGCGACTCGTCCTCGGGGGCGAGGCGTTCGGCCTCGCCGCGCAGCCGGCCCAGCTGCTCGCTGGCGGTGGAGGCGCGGGTCTCCAGGAGCTGGACGAGCGATTCGGCGCGGGCCGCCGCCGCCTGCCGGGAGGGGCCGTCGGCACCGTCGGTGCCTTCGAGGAGCTGGGCGGCGCGGGTGCGCACCTTGTTGCTGAGGCGGTCGAGTTCGGAGAGCGCGGCGCTCTCGTCGCTCTCGGCGCGGGCCTGTTCGGCGCGGAGGTCGGCGCCGACGCCGACCTTCTCGTACAGCTGGGAGGCGGCGCGGTACGCCTCGCGGAGGGTGGGCAGGGCCTGGCGGGCGGTGTGCTCGTCGGGCTCGGGCAGGGTCTCCGGGGCGCCCGCGATCTCGGCGCGCTCGGCGCGCAGCGCGCGGGCGGTGCGGCGGGCGTCGTCGGCGGCGCGCTGGGCGGCCCGGCGGTCCTCGTCGGCGGCGCGGGCGCGGTCCAGGAAGGTCTGTGCGCGGGCCTCGGACTCGGCGCCCTCGTCGATGAGTTCGCGGAGCCGGATCTGCCAGCCGGCGCGTTCGCGGAGCCGGTGGGCGAGGCCGGCCAGGACGTCGGCGGCGCGGCGGGCGCGCTGGGCGGCCTCCTGGCGCTCCTCGCGGACCCGGGCGGTGTCGGCGGCCGCCTCGTCGGCCTCGGCGCGGACGGTCCGGGCCTCGGCGAGGGTTTCCTCGGCGGCCCCGGCCACCGTCCGGGCGGTGGCGGCGGCGGTGGCGAGTTCGGCGAGCATGCCGGGCGGGCAGTCGGCGCGCCAGGCTCCGATACGTGCCGCCAGCGCGCGGTCGCCGGCCAGCCGGGCGGCGAGGGCGCGGATGTCCTCGTCGCGGTCGGCGGCCCGGGCGCGCAGGGCCTGGCGCTCCTCGTCGGCGGCGAGTTCGTCGTGCATGGCCGGGTTCGGCGGTACGAGGAACACGTCGTCGGTGCCGGTGCCCGCGTCGGGCACCGGGGCGAGCAGTGCGGCGGCGGTGCCGACCGCGACGGTGGAGCGGGGCAGCAGGGCGGCGCCGCCGAGGACCTCGCGGGCCCGGGCGTGGGCGCCGGGGTCGGTGATGACGACGCCGTCGACCAGTTCGGGGCGGGCGGCGAGGACGCGGGCGTGGTCGGCGGGGTCGACGGCCTGGGCGAGGTAGCGCCAGCCGGGCAGGGCGGGGATGCCGTGCTCGCCGAGGTACTCGACGGTGGCCAGGACGTCGGGGCCGGGCGGCAGCAGTCCGCCGTCGCCGAGGGCGCCGAGGATGCGTGAGTCGTCGGCGGCGGCCGTACGCAGGTCGAAGAGGCGGCGTTCGGCGGTCGCGATGCCCTGGTCGAGGAGTTCGCGCAGTTCGTCGGCGCCGCGGTCGAAGTCCTCGGTGGTGAGGGCGCGGGCGGTGGCGGTGCGGCGGTCGGCCAGGGCGACCTGGCGGTCGGTGCCGTGCTGGGCGGACCCGGCCTCACCGGGGGTGCGGGTGCCTCCCGGCGCGGTGCCGTGCGGTTCGTCGGGGCCGGTACCGCTGCGGGGCTGGGGGACGCCGGTGGCGGAGGGCAGGCCGAGGAGGTCGGCGAGGCGGCCTTCGGAGGCGAGGGCGTCGGCTGCGGCGCGCTCGTCCTCCCAGGACTGTTCGGCGGCCTGGGCGGCGTCGGCGGCGCGGGCGGCGGCGAGTTCGGCGCGGCTCTCGGCTGCGGCGGCCTCCCGGGCGTGGTCGGCGGAGGCCCGTGCGGCGTCGCGGGCCGTGTCCCAGGCGGCGACCGCTGCCTGTTCGGCGTCGCTCGCGGCGAGCGCGGCGCGGGCCGGGTCGGCGTCGGGGGCGGTGTCGTCGAGCCAGCCGGCCCGTACGGCCTCGGCGGTCTCCTGCTCGACCTCGGCGAGGCGCTGGCGCAGGTGGCCGGCCTCGCTGCGGGCGCGCTGGGCTTCGGTGGCGGCGGTGGTGGCGTCGCGGTGGGCGCGCTCGCCCTCGGCCTGGAGGGTGTCGGAGCGCTCCTCCTCCTCGTTGGCCACCCGCTCGCCGTCCTCGGCGGCGGTGTGCAGGGCGCGTACCAGGTCGGCGGCGGCGGTGGCGCGGGCGGCGAGCGCGGGTGCCGCGTCGCGTTCGGCCTCGCGGATGGCGGCGGCGACGCGTGCCGAGCGGTCGGCGGCGGCGCGGTGGCGCAGCACGGCCTCGGCGGCCTGCCAGGCGGAGTGCAGCGTACGGGCGTCGCCCAGCTCGCGGCGCTGGGCGGCGGCCGACTTCTCGGCGGCGGCCAGTGCGAGGGAGGCGTTGCGGTAGGCGAGTTCGGCGGCGACGAGGGCGCGGTGGCCCCGGGTGCGTTCGGCCTCGGTGACGGTGTGGGCGGCGGCGGTGACGTGCTGGGCCAGCTCGGCGGTACGGCCGCGTTCCTCGGCGGCGCGGGCGGAGAGCCTGCGTGCGAGGGTGCGGGTGCGGCGTTCCGCTCCGGCGTGGACGTCGCGGCTGCGGGACCGGGCGGCGGTGGCCTCGACGATCCGGCCGAGGAGGTCGGCGGAGCCTGCGGTGAAGTCGCGTTCGGCGGTGAGTTCGGCGCGGCGGCCGAGCTTGTTCCCGAAGCCGCTGACGAGGTCGGCGAGGCCGTCGGTGTCGCGGGTGTCGGTCACGGCCCGCAGCAGCAGGTCGGTGAAGTCGGAGTCCTTCTTGACCGCGAAGAGTCCGGCGGCCTCGCCCTCGTCGGCGTTCATCTCGCGCTGGTAGCGGAAGAGTTCGGGGTCGAGCCCGAGGTCGCCGAGGTGTTCGTTCCAGCGGTCGTGGATCTCTTCCCAGTGCACGTCGAGGTGCTGGTAGAACTTCCCGGCGTCCATCAGGGCGTCGCGGAAGCCCTTCATGGTGCGGCGCCTGCCGCGGGCGCCGGAGGTGCCTTCGGCGGGGCGGCCGACGGCGGTGGCCTCGGCGACGGGGAGGTTGTCGAGGCTGAGCCCCGGTCCGGGGCGGAAGGAGTACCAGGCCTCGGCGAACCGGCGCGGGTCGTTGGAGACCTGGTGGCCTCGCCACTCGCTGACCTTGCCGACGACGACGCACTCGCCGGTGAGGGTGTGCTGCCACTCCAGTGCGACGTGCCCGCAGTCGTCGGCGAGCAGGAACTTGCGGAGTACGCCGGAGCTCGCGCCGCCGAGGGTGTTGCGGTGGCCGGGCAGCATCACCGAGAAGATCAGCTTCAGCAGGACCGACTTGCCGCCGCCGTTCTCCAGGAAGAGGACGCCCGCGGGGGCGGGCCGGCGCGGCGGGCCGACCGGCTCGTCCTCGAAGAACTCGGCCTGCGCCGGGGCGGGTTCGGGTACGGGCGCTCCGACGCCGCGCAGATCGAGAACGGTGTCGGCATAGCGCGCACCGGCCGGTCCGATGGAGTAGAGGCGGACCCGGGACAACTCGTACATGGCGGCGGACTCTCGTCGTTCGTGAAGCGGAACGGGCAGAACAGGTGGAGCGGAGGGGCGGGCGCGCCGGGCGCGTCAGCCGTGGAAGGGCAGGCCGGCGTCGGCCGCGAGTTCCAGGTCTTCGGTGTCGCGCGGGGGCAGCAGGGTGGCGCTGCCGTCGGTGACGGGGACGACTCCGAGTTCGAGGAGTTCGGCCATGGCGGCGCTGCCGGCCATGTCGCGGACCTGGAGCTGGTAGCGCGCGGTGGTGCGGTAGGTGCCGCCCGCGTCGTCGCCGGTGCGCTGGAGGAAGCCGGAGTCGGTGAGGAAGGCGACGGCCTTGCCGATGATGCCGGTGGTCGATCCGGCGAGGCGGCGGGCGTCCTTGGTGGCGCCGGTCGCGCTGCGGCGTGCGTAGACCCGCCAGCCGGCTTCGAGGCCGGGGGCGTCGCTGGTGGGGTCGGTGTTCTCGCCCTGCTCGGCGGCGTGTTCCTCCAGCCGCAGGCACGCCTGGCGGACGAAGGCGTCGACGCCGTTGACGGTGATGCGGCCGATGTAGGCGTCGTCGGCGAGGTCCTCGGGCCGGGGGAACGCCATGGCGGCGACGGCGAGGTGGGCGAGGCCGTGCAGGAAGCGGTCGGCGGCGTCGGAGGAGGCGCGGCGGGCGTAGTCGCCCATCCGTACGGCGAAGACCGAGTCCTCGTCGGCGGTGACGGCCATCCCGGCCCGGGTGGAGACCTCCAGGACGACGAGGCCGAGTCCGGTGGCGACGGCGTCCGCGAGCCGTCCGAAGGCGGGTTCCTCGCGGTAGCGGCGGAGCAGGTCGGCGTACCCGGCGTCCCGGGCGGGCACCAGCTTGGGCTGGAGTCCGAAGGAGACCAGGCGTGCGGCGTCGGCGGCGTCGGCCGGGGTGACGGCCGGCTGCCCCGGGGCGGGAGCGGGCTCCGCCGCGGGGGTGACGGCGGGTTCGTCCCACGCGTCGGTGTGCTCGGCGCGGTGGTCGCTCACGGCTGGGGCTCCTCGGTGCGGAGTTGCTTCGGTACGGGGGTGTGTACGGGTGCGGGGGCGCTGTCCCCCGGCGAGGCGCTCATGACGCCTCCTTGCGGTCGGCGGCCATGCCCACCGCGTCGAGCAGGGCGGTCCCCACGATGAGGTCGGCGCCGCCGAACTCGGGGTCGTCGAGTTCGGTGCCGTCGTCCACGGCGAACAGCAGGCGCCGCTCCCCCTGGCGGTAGGCGGTGCCGACCGGCGGGCTCGCGGCGTGCACCGCCAGCAGCGCCACCAGGTACGACAGGTCGCTGCCGCCGGTGGCGCGGGCCTCGGCCAGCAGCCCGGAGAGCCGGCGGGGGGCGTCGTACTCCAGGTCGAGCAGGGCCATCGCACTGGCGAGCTGGTCCTCGCTGAACCGGCTGTCGTCGGGGGTGGCGATCAGGTCGGGCTCGGGCATCTCGGCGCCCAGGTGCTCGCGCTCCACGGGCGGGGCGAGCAGCAGGTCGACGAGGTCGCCGACGCGTACGGAGGTGGGGGTGCGCAGTCCGGTGCCGCGGGCGAAGAAGGCGTCGGTGGCCCGGATGGACTGTTCGACGGGGAGCGGCAGGATCGGCGCGAGGAGCTGGCCGTAGAGGTCGAGGCCGGTGCGCGAGGCCGGGGTGGCGAAGGCCTGCCGGTCCTGTTCGGCGCGGAAGAGGGGGCCGGCTTCGAGGAGCCGGGACTGGAGCTGGGTGTGGCGGCGGATGCAGTCCTTGACGATGTCGACGAGTTCCGCGGCGCGGCGCTTGTTCTCGGGTTCCTCGGCCTCGTCGCGCGCCTTGCGGATGTTGGTGAGGATCGCGTTCTCGTGGCGGTAGCGGTCGGCGACGTGGTCGAGCGCCTCGGCGATCATGTCGGGGACGGCGTTGAGCCAGTCGACGGCGCGGACGTTGCGGCGGGTCGCCTCCAGCGTGCGGCGGAGCGTCTCGGCGTACTGCACGGTGCGGTAGCGGGCCTGTTCGGCGGCGAGTTGCGCGTCGGCGAGGCGGCCGCGGCTGACCAGCACCTCCAGCTTGACCTCGGCGGCGATCTGGGCGCTGGTGACGTCGGTGTCCAGGGCGCCGACGAGGACGTTGACGGCCTCGTCGGTCGCGCGGAGGAAGACGGTGCCGCCGTGGCCGGGGACCTCTTCGACGAGCTTGAAGTCGTAGTCCCTGCGGACGTACACGCCGTCGGGTCCGAAGGTGCCGTAGACCGCGCGGAATCCGCGGTCGACGCTGCCGACGTTGATGAGGTTGTCCAGGACCCAGCGGGCGACCCGCTCGTGCTCGGCGGCGGGGCGGTCGGGTGCCTGGGCGTGGACCCGGGGCATCAGCCTGGTCACTATCTGTTCGTGGTCGGCGCCGGTGTCGAAGTCCATGTGGAGGGTGACCACGTCGATCGCGGCGAGGGCGACCTCGGCCATCGAGTAGACGGTGTACTCACCGGCGAGGTTCGCCTTGCGCACGTCGAGATCGTGCAGCGGCGCGGTGCAGGCGAGCGCGCGGAGCCGCCGCGCGAGCCCCTCGTCGGCGGCCGGGCCGGGTGCGGGCCGCGGGCCCGCGCTGAGCTGGGGCGCGGCGTTGTCCGTATCGGCAGGCGAAGTCACGCGTCACAGATTAGGTCCTCACCCTGACAACGGTCGAAACGGCGCAGATCCGACCGCCCCGTCCGGGACGTGTCCGCCCCCGGGGGAGGGCACCGGCGGGCGCCGTCCGACACCGCCCGGCACCGGTTTCCCGGTGGCCGCGGACGCCGCCGACGGCGCCCTCGGGACCGGCCGGGACCGGTGGCGGGCCGCCCCCGGTCCGGCTCCTCGCCCACGCACGGTGAGCGGAGGCGGAGCCGGGGGCCGCGCGGGAACGGCCGGTTCTACCGGGGCTGCCGTACGGAGGTCAGCGCGGCGAGCACCGTACGCCGGTGCTCCTGGTCGAGGCGGGCGGTGGTGCCGAGGGCGGCGTGGCCCGCCTCCCGGGCGGCCAGCAGGAGGAGCTGGGGCAGCAGGTCGGTGGAGCGGCGGGCCAGCCACCCCGCGCCCCCGGTGACGAGCAGCCGGGCGGAGGCGGCCCGGCCGGGGCGGGGCAGCCGGGGTTCGGGGCCGGGCGGCGCTCCGGTCGCCAGGCCGCGCGCGGTGAGCAGCCCGTGGAAGTCGGCGGCGACCTTGCGGTGGCCGCGTTCGGCGGGGTGGAGGCGGTCCGGGCTCCACAGCGAACGGTCGGTCACCCAGGCGGGGTCGCAGGCGTGGAGGTGGACCGCCGCGTACCGGGCCGAGAGGTGGTGCACGACCGCGTTCACGCCGCTCTGGCGGCGTGCGAGCGGGCGGCCGAGGGTGGCGGGCAGCCCCAGGACGGCTCCCGGGTCCGGGAGACAGGCCGTCAGGAGTACGGCTCCGCCCGCCGCCAGCCGCCCGCAGACCTCGTCCATGCGGTGGGCGAGGCGGTCCAGGTCGAAGGGGTGGCGCAGGGTGTCGTTGGTGCCGAAGACGACGGAGGCCAGGTGCGGGCGGAACGCGGCGGCGGCCGGAGCCTGGTGGTCGTGCACGTCGGCCGAGAGCGAGCCGCTGACCGCGTAGTTGCGGAACTCCACGCCCCGGGATCCGTCGTCGAGCGAGTCCGCGAGCAGGCCCGCCCATCCCCGCCGCCCCTGGGCGACGGGGTCGCCGACCCCGGCCGTGAACGAGTCGCCGAGTGCCGCGTACCGCAGCGGGGCGGGCACGGCCCCCGCGCCGCCGGGGACGGGGACGTCGTCCCGGGCCGTGACACCGGTGGGCGCGCTCATGTCCGGGCCTCCCGGGCCCCGTCGTGGCGCGGTACGTCGTGCGCCTCCAGGAACGCGGCGACCGAGCGGTCCCAGCCGTAGAGCCCGGCCCGTTCGCGGGCGGCGGCCCGGCGGTCCTTCTCCGGGCGGGCGAGCAGCTCCCGTACCGCGGCGGCGAAGGCCTCGCCCGTGTCGGCGGCGGCCAGGCCGGCGCCGCCGAGGACCTCGGGGAGCGCGGAGGCGGCGCTCGCCACCACCGGGGTGCCGCAGGCGAGGGCCTCCAGCGCGGAGAGACCGAAGGTCTCGGCGGGGCCGGGGGCGAGCACGAGGTCGGCCGACGCCTGGAGGCCGGCCACCCGGTCGCGGGAGGCGATGTGCCCGAGGAACAGTGCGGGGAGGCGTTCGTTCCTGGCGCGGCGTTCCAGCGCGGTCCGCAGCGGGCCGTCCCCGGCCACCACCAGGCTCGCCCGGATCCCGCCGTGCGCGCGGAGCGCGGCGAGGGCGTCCAGGGCGCGCCCGGGGCGCTTCTCCACCGAGAGGCGGGAGCAGAGCAGGAGGAGGACGTCCTGGCCCCGGAGCAGCCGGGCCCGCAGCCGCGGGTCGTGGCGTTCGGGGGTGCTGCGCCGCAGGTCGACGCCGAGCGGGGCGCGGACCACGTTGCCGGCGCCGGTCCGCAGGAACTCGCGGGCGGCCCATTCGGTGGTGCAGACGATCCGGGTGAAGGCGTGTGCGCTGCGGGTGTTGAGGCGGTCGGCGGCGAGCCCCGCGGTGCGGTCCGGGACGCCCCAGGTGCGCAGGACGCCGTGGGCGGTCTCGTGGGAGACCATGACGGCGGGGACCCGGGCGCGGCGGGCCCATTCGCCGGTCCAGCGCAGGGTGGTGCGGTCGGAGACCTCCAGCCGGTCGGGGCGCAGTTCCTCCAGCAGGGCGGTGAGCCGGCGGCGGCCGAGCAGGACGCGGTAGCCGCCGCTGCCGGGCAGTACGGGTCCGGGCAGGGTGATCACCCGGCCGGCCGGGGTGCGGCGGTCGGCCGCCACGGCGCCGGGGACGACCAGGACGGGGTCGTGTCCGGCTTCGCGGTAGCCGCGGCCGAGTTCGTCGAGGGCGGTGCGCAGTCCGCCGGAGGACGGGGTGACGAAGTTGGCGAGTCGGACGATCCTGAGCCCGTTCACGCGGCCACCGCCGCGCGGTCGCGCAGTACTTCGTCGTAGTGGTGCAGGAGCAGGTCGCCGACGGCCTCCCAGGTGCGGCCGCGCACCGACGCGCGGCCGGCCCGCCCGTACGCGGCCGCGCGGCCGGGGTCGGTGGTCAGCGCGTGGACGGCGTCGCGGACGGCTCCGGCGTCGAGCGGCGGGACCAGCAGTCCGGTGCGGCCGTGGTCGACCAGGTCGAGCGGCCCGCCCGCGGCGGGGGCGACGACCGGCAGCCCGGAGGCCATCGCCTCCTGGACGGTCTGGCAGAAGGTCTCGTACGGGCCGGTGTGGACGAACAGGTCCAGCGAGGCGTAGAGCCGGGCGAGTTCGTCGCCGGTGAGGCGGCCGAGGAAGACGGCTCCGGGGAGGGCTCCGCGCAGCGAGGCACCGCTGGGTCCGTCGCCGACGACGACGACCTTGACGCCGGGCAGGGTGCAGGCGCCGGCGAGGAGTTCGACGTGCTTCTCGGGCGCGAGCCGTCCGACGTACCCGACGAGGCGTTCGCCGCCCGGGGCGAGCGTCCGGCGCAGCCGCTCGTCGCGCAGGCCGGGGCGCAGCGTCACGGAGTCGACGCCCCGGGGCCAGAGGTGGACGCGCGGAACACCGTGCGCGACGAGGTCGCCCAGTGCGGCGGTGGAGGGGGCGAGGGTGCGGTCGGCGGCGGTGTGGACGGCGCGCAGGCGGCGCCAGGCGGTCTGCTCGCCGGTCCTGAGGTAGGTGCGGGCATAGCCGGCGAGGTCGGTCTGGTAGACGGCGACGGCGGGCAGTCCGAGCCGTCCGGCGACGTTCATGCCGCGGACGCCGAGCACGAACGGGCTTGCGAGGTGGACGAGTTCGGCGCGGTGGGCGGTGAGGGCGGCGGCGAGTCCGCGGCCGGGCAGTGCCACCCGGACCTGTGGGTAGCCGGGGAGCGGGAGGGAGGGGACGCGGACCACCGGGCAGGGGGCGTCGGCGTCGGGGGAGGTTTCCGCCGCGTGGGCGCCGGCCGTGGCCGGGGCGATGACGAGCGGCTGGTGGCCGCGGGCGGCGAGATGCCGTGCGGTCCGCAGGGTGGTGTGGGCCACGCCGTTGACGTCCGGCGGGAAGGATTCGGTGACGATGACGACACGCATACGGGGGTTGTTCTCACCGCGGGCGTGAGCGGGCCGACAAGGATCTGTCCGGCCGGAAAACGTCCTGTGGCCGTTCGCACCCGTGCAGGGCGCACGTACCGGTGCCCGGCCGGGCCGCGGTACGGGCCGCCGCGCGCCCCGGGGGTGTCACGGTCCCCGGGGGCGCTTCGCGCGTACCGGCCGGGTCAGACCCCGGTCGCCTCGGGTTCGATGCGGCTGCGCACCGCGGTCTGCACTTCGGCCTCCTCGGCGGGGTCGGCGGCGAGCCGCCGCAGCCGCTCGGCGACGCGTACGTCCCCGGTCTCCGCGTGCAGCGCGGCGATCTCGCGGGTGGTCTCCTCGCAGTCCCACAGGCACTCGACGGCGAAGCCGGTCGCGAAGGACGGGTCGGTGGCGGCGAGCGCGCGGGCGGCGCGGCCCCTCAGGTGCGAGGAGGGGGTCTCCCGGTAGACGTGGCGCAGGACGGGGGCGGCGCAGGCGATGCCGAGGCGGCCCGCTCCGTCCACCAGCGGCCCGAGCCGCAGGGTGTCCGGCCGGCCCGCGCGGACGGCCTCGCGCAGCGCGCCGAGGACGAGGGGGGCGTCGGCGGGGGTGCCACGGCGGGCGAGGGTGCCGGCGGCCGAGGCGCCGAGCGCGTCGGGCCGGTGGGCCCAGCGGCGGGCCCGTTCGACGGCGGCGTCGCCGGGCATCCGCTCGAAGGCGGCGACGGCGGCCTCGGCGACCGTGCGCGAGGGGTCGGCGGCCGCGGCGTCGATCAGGTCGAGCACGGCGGGGTCCTGGGCCTCGGCGAGGTAGTGCAGGGCGGCGCAGCGGGCGCCCTCGGGTCCGCTGCGGGCCGCCGCCACGATCGCGGGCCGGTCCTCGGCGCCCGCGACGGCGGCGAGGCAGCGGGCGGCGGGCACGTGCAGGGCCTTGCCGCGTTCCAGGGCCTGCTGGGCCCAGTCCAGGACGGCCTGGACGCTCCATCCGGGGCGGGGGCCGCCGGGTGACATCTGGCGTTGCCAGCGGTCGAAGGAGCCGCGCTCGGTGGCGGTGCGGATGCGGGCGCCGACGGCGGCGCGCGGGTCGTCGGCCCAGAGCCGCCAGGGGCGCGGTTCGAAGGCGTCGCGTACGGCGGCGGCGAGTTCGGCGGCGCCTTCGGGGGTGTCGGCGAACCGGGCGAGGACGGGCAGCGCGAGGGAGCGCAGGCCCGCGTCGTCGTCGCGCAGGGCGAGCTCGTCGAGCGCCCAGGCCCAGTTGGCGCCGGTGGCGGCGTACGTCCGCAGCAGCGCCAGGGCGTCGCCGCGTCCGTACGAGGCGAGGTGGCCGAGGACCGCGAGGGCCAGGCCGGTACGCGAGTCGTCGGTGTCGAGGTGGTCCTCGGGATCGGCGAGGTGGCGCTCGATCTCCTCCAGACCGCCGTCGAGGTCGATGTAGAGCCGGGCGTAGTACAGGGAGCGGTTCTCGACCTGCCAGTCGTGGCGGGGATCGCTCAGAACGCAGTGGTTGAGTGCCGCGAGCGCCTCGGTACGGGGTGCGGCGAGCGCGTGGAGCGTGCCGTCGCCGCGGCCCCTCTGCAGCAGGCCGAGCAGGGTGCCGCTCGGCGCTATGAATGGATCGAACATGGAGAAAGCCTCACATCAAGCTGTCGACGCAACCGGGACTGTGCAGTTCCTGGGTGGTGTCCGGGGACCGGAGCCGGGAAGGGCGTGGGCCCCGTCCGTGATCCGGAAGGACACCGCCTGGTGCCGGAGCACTAGGCCGCGCAGCGACATGATCGGCCGACCGCCGTCTTCTGCCTGGTGTAGAGCATCTTCCTCTGCCTCTCGTCGGTGGTCCGGAGCGGACCCGCGACGTCATGATGACCCAGCCATTTCGCCACCGCGACCACATTTCCGACGGACCGGTCGTCGTGGGCCGCGCCGCCCGCGCGGGCGGCCGTCTCAGCGGGCACCGAAGAGTTCCAGCAGGTCGGCCTTGCCGAACATGCGCGCGGTGTCCACCGCGGAGGGGGTTCCTCCGGCCGGATCGGCGCCCGCGGCGAGCAGCGCCTCGATGACGGCGCTCTCGCCCTTGAAGACGGCTCCGGCCAGCGGGGTCTGCCCCCGGTCGTTGGCGCGGTCGGGGTCCGCGCCCCGGGCGACGAGGGCGGTGACGGCCGGCGCGTGGCCGTGGTACGCGGCGAGCATGAGCAGCGAGTCGCCCCGGTCGTTGGTGAGGTTGGCGGGCACGCCCGCGTCCACGTAGGCGGCGAGGGTGTCCGTCTCGCCGCGGCGGGCGAGGTCGAAGACCTTCGTGGCCAGCTCGACCACCTCGGGGTCGGGGGTTTCGCTCATGGGCCGGACCGCCTTCCTTGACCGCTGTCGTTGCCGTTGTCGTCGCCGCTGCCCCGCCGGGGCGTACGGCCGGGGGCCGTGCGGGTAAACCGACAGGGTACTGCCCCGCAACCGCGCGGGTCCGGGACACCTGGAGGGAGGGGTCCGGGGGCTCGGCGGGGCCCCGACCCGAGCGCGCGGCCGCGGTCCCGCGGTGCGGTCTTCCTCACATCCGGGGCGGGGTTCCGGTGCTCACGGGGTACGGCCGAGTGGCCACCTTTCCTGGACCGGTCGGGTGAAAACACCACCTTCTCACCCGAATGCATCTTTTATCGTATAGATACACCGGGTGAGCCTGGAAGGACTCATGGTGACCGTCCCTCTTCACCCAGGAGAACCGCTCATGATCCTTTCCATCTCGGGCGTGGTACTGCTCGGCATCATCGTCTTCCTGTTCTTCAAGAAGGACGGGCTGAAGGCGTCCCACGCGCTGATCTGCGCCCTGTTCGGCTTCTACCTCGCCGGCACCGCCATCGCGCCCAGCATCACGGCGGGCGGGGCGAGCCTCGCCGGCCTGCTGGGCGGGATCAAGTTCTGACCCTCCACACCGAACCCACACCCCCCACCCAGGAGACAGACGTGGCCCGGCGACCACTTCCCCGCATTCTGAGCAGCGGCGGCGCTTCGATCACTCGCGGTCGCGAGCTCGCGCGCACGGCCGCCGACAGCGCCACCGACGTCCTCCACCCGCTGATCACGATCACCCGTGGTCTGCGGCTGCTGGCCGTCGCAGGACGGCAGAGATGGGCCGCGACGCCCAAGGACCGGCGCGGTTCCAAGCTGTTCCTCGTCGCGGCCTGCCTGACCGCGGTGGCGCTCATCCCGCACGGGCCGGTGCTGGCCCTGATCGCGGTGATGGGCGCCGCCGCCTGGAAGGGCCGCGACCGGACCCCCGCGAAGACCGGCCCCGGCGAGGCGGAGGAGAGCCGGCTGCGCACCCTGTACGAGGCGCTGGTCCCGTACTTCTCGGTGGCGGACGACCCCGCACCGCTCTTCGCCCACGGCGGCGACTGGGAGCAGTCCTTCGGCGACTACGCCTTCGACGGCGACGGCCGGCTCGTCCGGCTCCGGGTCACCTATCCGGCCTGGTTCACCGACGGCGAGAGCGAGGCCCGGACCCGGATCGAACAGGTGGTGCACGCCAAGTCCGGCCGGGGCCGCGAGTACCACTTCGTGTGGGACGAGGAGGCCAACCAGCTCGCCATGACCGTGCTCGACCCGCTCCCGGCCACGATCGGCGCCCAGCGGTTCGTCACCGCCCCCGGCGAGACCGTCCTCGGCTTCACCGACCCGGGCTCGGTCGGGCGCACGGTACCGGTCCAGGACGGTGACGCGCACCACGACGCCTCCCCCGTCGTCTGGCGGACGGGCCCCCGCTCCGCGGAACCGCATCTGCTCGCCGTCGGGACGCCCGGCAGCGGTACGACGACGCTGCTGCGCTCCATCGCGCTGCAGGCGCTCCGGGACGGCGACGTGCTGGTCGTCGACGGCGGCGGCACCGGCGAGTACGGCTTCCTGGCCGGCCGCGAGGGCGTCCTCACCGTCGAGAGCGGGCTGGCGGGCGCGCTGGCGACGCTCGAATGGGCGGCGCACGAGACGGAACGGCGGCTCATCGACACCAACCGCGAACGCCAGGCAGGACGCCCCGCCTCCGAGACCACCGGGCGGCCCCTCTGGATCCTGCTGGACCGCCCGTCCGTCCTCGGGCACCTGGCGGCGGCGGACGGGCGGCCCGACCCGCGGGACCTCCTCCAGGTGCCGCTGCGGCACGGCCGGGCGGCCGGGGTCACCGTGGTGCTCGCCGACCAGTTCGACGCCGTGGACGGCCTCCCGGACGCCGTACTGGCCCACACCCGGGCCCGTGCCGTCCTCGGTGCCGCCTCGCGCGAGCAGGTGGCGGCCGTCCTCGGCGCCGAGCCGCACACCACGCCCGTGCCCGGGGTGCCCGCCGGACGCGGCTACGCCCGGCTGGGGGCGGGCGAGGTGCTGAGGCTCCAGGTCCCGGCCACTCCCGACCCGTACGACGAGGCCGCAGGCGAGGCCGACCGCACGGCCGTGCTCGCCCTGCTCCCGGAGCGCACCGCCGGGGAGGCCGCGCCCGAGGCTCCGGCGGACGACCCCTTCCGGAAGCGGGACGCGTTCCGCGCGCCGCAGCCGGCGGTCGCGGAGGGCTGACCCGGGCGCGACCGCCGACACGAAGGGCGGGCACGGACCAGGAGGTCCGCGCCCGCCCTTCGCGTGCCTCAGGCCACGAAGGTCCGCGGCGCGTCGGCGCCCGCCCCCGCGCCGGCCCGGACCAGCGCCGTCGCCGCGGCCAGCCGCGCCGCCGCCTCGTCCGCCACCGGCCCGCCCACCGTGAACGGCAGCCGGACGTACCCCTCGAACGCCCCGTCCACCCCGAAGCGCGGCCCGGACGGCACCCGTACACCGACCCGCTCGCCCGCCACCGCCAGGCGCGACCCGGAGAGGCCGCCGGTACGCACCCAGAGGGTCAGGCCCCCGCGCGGCACCTGGAACTCCCAGTCGGGCAGCTCCCGGCGCACCGCGGCGACCAGGGCGTCACGGTTCTCCCGGGCCTGTTCGCGCCGGAGCCCGACCGCGTCGGCCCAGCCGCCGGTGCGCAGCAACCAGTTGATGGCGAGCTGTTCCAGGACGGGTGTCCCCATGTCCGCGTAGGCGCGGGCGGCGACGAGGCTGCGGATGGTGTCGGGCGCCGCCCGGACCCAGCCGATCCGCATACCGGCCCAGAACGCCTTGCTGGCCGATCCCACGGTGATCACCGTGGAGCCGGCCGGGTCGAACGCGCAGACCCTGCGGGGCATCTCCACGTCCTCGTCGAGGGCCAGTTCGTGCATCGTCTCGTCGGCGACCAGGACCGTGCCGGCCGAGCGCGCCGCCTCCACCAGGCCGCGCCGCTGCTGCTCGTCGGCGAGGGCGCCGGTGGGGTTGTGGAAGTCGGCGACGACGTAGGCGAGGCGGGGGGCGGCGTCGCGCAGGACCTGGCGCCAGCGGTTCATGTCCCAGCCGCCGAGCCCGTCCCGCATGGCGACGGGCACCAGCCGGGCGCCCGTCTCCCGCATCAGCTGGAGGATGTTGGCGTAGCTCGGCGACTCGACGGCGATGCGTTCGCCGCGCCCGGCGAAGAGGTGGCAGATGGCGTCGATGGCACCCATCGCGCCGGTGGTCACCATGATCTGCTCCGGCATGGTGGGGATGCCGCTCTCCGTGTAGCGGTCCGCGATCATCCGGCGCAGGGCCGGCAGCCCGGCGGGGTAGTCGCCGTGCGTGTGGGCGTACGGCGGAAGCTCCTCCAGGGCGCCCTGGACGGCCCGGGTCAGCCAGGGTTCCGGGGCCGGCAGCGAGGCGCAGCCCAGGTCGATCATCGAGCCGAGCGCCTCGGGGGGCAGCGGTTCCAGACCCCTGGCCGGCAGCGGGTTGCCCGCGGGGACGGCGGTCCAGCTGCCCGCGCCGCGCCGGGACTCCAGGAAGCCCTCGGCGCGCAGCGCCTCGTAGGCCGCGGCGACGGTGGTGCGGCTGACGGCGAGGGCGAGGGCGAGCTCGCGTTCGGCGGGGAGGCGCGCGGCGACGGGTACCCGGCCCTCCAGCACCAGCAGCCGTACCCCGTCCGCGAGGGCGCGGTAGGCGGGCGGTCTCCGAGCGCCGGGGAGGCTGGGGCGGGAGAGCGGGGCCTGGAGCTGGCGCGCGAGCTGGGCGGCCCCCACGGTCGAAGTCCACTGAGCCATGAAATCAGTCCACCTTCCTCGGATTGGCCATGGCTGGCGGCCAATCTCCCGCCACAGAGTGACACGAGCAAGTCCACCACCATCACACCAGGGGGTACCTCGTGTCCGCCACCGCCGTCCCGCACCACTCCTCTCTCCTCCGCCGACTGGTGCGGCTCTACGCGGGCCTGGTCCTGTACGGCGTGAGTTCGGCGCTGCTGGTCGTCGCCGGGCTGGGGCTGGAGCCCTGGGGCGTGCTGCACCAGGGGATCTCGGAGCTCACCGGCGTCGCCATCGGGACGGTGTCGATCGGGATCGGCGCGATCGTGCTGCTGCTGTGGATTCCGCTGCGGCAGCGCCCGGGGCTGGGCACGGTCTCCAACGTCTTCGTGCTGGGCCTGACGATGGACGCCACCCTGGCGATCGTCCCCGAGGCGCACGGCTGGGTGGTCCGGACCGCGGTGATGCTGGTGGCGGTCGTCCTGAACGGGATGGCGACCGGCCTCTACATCACGGCCCGGTTCGGTCCGGGGCCGCGCGACGGGCTGATGACCGGTCTGCACCGGGTGACCGGCCGGTCGGTGCGCCTGGTGCGCACGGTGATCGAGGTGACCGTCGTGGCGGCCGGGTTCGCGCTCGGGGGCTCGCTCGGGATCGGGACCGTCGTGTACGCGCTGGCGATCGGGCCGCTCGCCCAGTTCTTCCTGCGCCTGTTCGCCACCCCCGGGTCGCCGGGAGCGGCCGGGGCCGTTGCCGGGCAGTCACCGGAGGCGGCCATACTTCCGCAGTGACCTCACGACGCCACCCGTATCTCGACCATCCGTCGACGATCCCGTTCGCCCACCGCGGCGGCGCGGCCGGCGGACTGGAGAACACCGCCGCCGCCTTCCGCCGGGCGGCGGCGGAGGGGTACCGCTATTTCGAGACCGATGTGCACACCACGGCGGACGGCCGGCTCGTCGCGTTCCACGATCCGACCCTGGACCGGGTCACCGACGCCGGGGGCCGGATAGCGGACCTGCCGTGGAGCGAGGTCCGGCGGGCCCGGGTGGACGGCCGCGAACCCCTGCCGCTCTTCGAGGACCTGCTGGAGGAGTTCCCCGGGGCCCGCTGGAACGTCGATGTGAAGGCCGAGTCCTCGCTCGCGCCCCTCCTCGCGCTGATCCGCCGGACGGACGCCTGGGACCGGGTGTGCGTCGGCTCGTTCTCGGAGGCCCGGGTGGCCCGCGCGCAGCGGCTCGGCGGCCCCCGCCTGGCCACGTCGTACGGCGTGCGGGGCGTACTGGCCCTGCGGCTGCGCTCGCTCGGGATCCCGGCGCCGCTGCGCCGGGGCGCGGTGTGCGCGCAGGTACCGGTGAGCCAGGGCGGCATCCGGGTCGTCGACCGCCGTTTCGTCCGTACCGCGCACGCGCTGGGCCTCCAGGTCCACGTCTGGACGATCGACGAGGCGGCCGAGATGACCGCCCTTCTCGACCTGGGCGTGGATGGCATCATGACCGATCACATCGGAACGCTGCGTACGGTGCTGAGCGAGCGCGGGACCTGGTCCTGACGCCGGTCCGGCCGGACACGAACGGAACAGACCGAGCAGGGGGCGCGGGTTGAGCACCGGAACCACAGGAACGGCGGAGCCGACGGAACCGGCCGGGCGGCCGGCGGACCCGGCGGAGGCCGTCGCCCGCAAACGGGAGCAACGGGGCTGGTACTTCTACGACTTCGCGTGTTCGGTCTACTCCACGAGCGTGGTCACCGTCTTCATCGGCCCCTATCTGACCTCGGTGGCGAAGGCGGCCTCCGACTCCGAGGGGTTCGTGCATCCCCTCGGCATACCCGTGCGGGCCGGTTCACTCTTCGCGTACGCGGTCTCCGCGTCGGTGATCCTCGCGGTCGTGCTCATGCCGATCGTGGGTGCGGCGGCGGACCGTTCGGGCCGCAAGAAGCCGCTGCTCGCGGCAGCCGCCTACACGGGCGCGGCGGCCACGACCGGGATGTTCTTCCTGGGTGGCCACCGGTATCTGCTCGGCGCCCTCCTGCTGATCGTGGCCAACGCGGCGATCTCGGTGTCGATGGTGCTGTACAACTCCTACCTGCCGCAGATCGCGGAACCCGACGAGCGGGACGCGGTCTCCTCGCGGGGCTGGGCGTTCGGCTACACCTCGGGCGCGTTCGTCCTCGTGCTCAACCTGATCCTCTACTCCGGGCACGACTCCTTCGGCCTGACCGAGTCGGAGTCGGTGCGCATCTGCCTGGCCTCCGCAGGTCTGTGGTGGGGCGCCTTCACGGTGGTGCCGCTGCGCCGGCTGCGCGACCGCCGGACGGCGCCGGGCGGCGAGGGGGCCGTCGGCTCCGGCTGGCGGCAGCTGCTCGCCACCCTGCGCGACATGCGGCGCCATCCGCTGACGCTCGCGTTCCTGCTGGCGTACCTCATCTACAACGACGGGGTGCAGACCGTCATCTCCCAGGCGTCGGTGTTCGGCTCCGAGGAGCTCGGCCTGGGCCAGACGACGCTGATCACCGCCGTCCTGCTGGTGCAGATCCTGGCGGTGGCGGGCGCGCTCTGGATGGGGCGGCTCGCCCGGGTGTACGGCGCGCAGCGCACGATCCTGGCGTCGCTGGTGGTCTGGACGCTGATCCTGGTCGCCGCCTGGTTCCTGCCGTCCGGGGCGCCGGTCTTCTTCTACGTCCTGGCGGCGGCGATCGGGCTCGTCCTCGGCGGCAGCCAGGCCCTCTCCCGCTCCCTTTTTTCGCATCTGGTCCCGCGCGGCAAGGAAGCCGAGTACTTTTCGGCGTACGAGATGAGCGATCGCGGACTCAGCTGGCTGGGCCCGCTGGTGTTCGGCCTGGCGTACCAGCTGACCGGCAGCTATCGGCAGGCGATCATCTCGCTGGTGGTGTTCTTCGTCATCGGTTCGGTGCTGCTCGCCAGGGTGCCGGTACGGGCCGCCGTGGCCGCCGCGGGCAATCCCGTACCGGAGCGGATTTAGACGTTGAAGTAAAAGGCCGGTAGTGTACGCCTTTGGCCTGCCCGGAAAGACCGTTACTGCGTGTGGATGACGTCAAGCTGTTGGGTGACACATTCGTTCAAAAGTGACAAACCGGGCAGCGGTGGGTATTCAACCCTGATACAGCAGCGGCAAGACGGGCGACGCATGGCCGGCAACGGGAATCTTTACCGCCGAGCGGACGTTGACCGGATGACGACGACAGCGACACCTGTCCTGTGGGCGACAAGCCCGGGAGGCACGATTCATGAGTGAGCGAGCTCTCCGCGGCACGCGACTCGTGGTTACCAGCTACGAGACGGACCGCGGCATCGATCTGGCCCCGCGCCAGGCGGTGGAGTACGCATGCCAGAACGGGCATCGATTTGAGATGCCCTTCTCGGTAGAGGCGGAAATTCCGCCGGAGTGGGAGTGCAAGGCGTGCGGCGCCATGGCACTCCTGGTGGACGGGGATGGCCCCGAGGAGAAGAAGGGCAAGCCTGCGCGTACGCACTGGGACATGCTCATGGAGCGGCGCACCCGCGAGGAGCTGGAGGAGGTGCTGGCCGAGAGGCTGGCGGTCCTGCGCTCCGGTGCCATGAACATCGCCGTGCATCCGCGGGACAGCAGGAAGTCCGCCTGATCCGCGCAAGCACCGAACGGACGGCCGCACCGCATGCGGCCACTACAGCCGCGGGCCGTGACACATCTTCTGTGTCACGGCCCGCGGCTTTGTGCGTGGTGCGTGGTCCGGTAGGTAGCGCGCCCCTCGGCAGGGTGTTCGCGCACCCCCGCCGAGGGGTGGGTGGATGTACTCAGGGGGTCAGCGGGGGCCGGGGGCCGCGCTGACCGTCGTCGCCGCGCGGGGGCGGCTGCGTGCCGTCCTCGCGGATGACCTCGCCCTGGACCACCTTGCCGTCGGGGCGGTGCATACGGGCCTGCTGGAACGCGCCGGAGAGGCTTCCCGGGGCGGCGGCGCTCATCCGGCGCTCCAGGGCCCGCTCGGTGAACCCGCTGAGGGCCTTGCGGACGGGCGGCACCAGGAGCAGGAGACCGGCCAGGTCCGAGAGCATGCCGGGGATCATCAGCAGGATCCCGCCCAGCATGAGGAAGCCGTTGCCCCGGGACGCCGGCTGCGGCTCCGGCGGCTCCGTCCCGCCACCGGGCTGCCCCGGCGCCTGCCGGAGGGTCTCGGTGAGGTTCGAGAAGGCGCGGCGCCCGGCCTTCTTGACCACGGCCGCGCCGCACACGAAGCCCGCCACCAGGAGCAGCAGAACGGTGAACCCGCCGGCCGCGTCGGCCACCAGGATCAGCAGCCAGATCTCCAGCACCAGCCAGGCTGCGATGCCCAGCGGCAGGAATCTGCGGACGCGCGAGCGCCGGGGACGGTTCGGGGGCGGTGTGCCGGTCGTCATGCCCCCAGTGTGCCTGCACGGCGGTACGAGCGGCGCGGGCGGGGGGTCCGGGCCCGGGATGCCCCGGGGATCCTCCGCGCCGGGTTCCACGCCCCGGGCCCGCGCCCCCGGGGCGTGCGCGCGTCAGGAGGGGTCGGCGTCAGGGGCGGTGGCGGCCGGGGCTTCCGGGGCTTCCGGGGCTTCCGGGGCTTCCGGGGTGGCGTCGTCCCGGGTGGCGGCGCTCGGTGCGGCCTCGGCCGGAACATCCTCGGCCGCGGCGGCCGCGTCGGCGCCGGCCGGGCGGGCGGGCTTGCGGCCCAGCACCTTGTCGGTGACCTTGCTGGTCCGGGCGGTGATGCCCCAGCCGGTGACCCGGAACAGCGCCTCGACCAGGATGTCGCGGCTCATCTTGGAGTCGCCGACCTCCCGGTCCACGAAGGTGATCGGCACCTCCACCACGTGGAATCCGGCCTCCACCGCGCGGCGGGCCAGATCGACCTGGAAGCAGTACCCCTGGGAGGCGACCTCGTCCAGGCCGAGCCCCGCGAGGGTGGCGGTACGGAAGGCCCGGTAACCGCCGGTCACGTCGCGTACGTCCAGGCCGAGTGCGAGCCGCGAGTAGAGGCTGCCGCCGCGGGAGATGACCTCCCGGCTCTTGGGCCAGTTCACCACCCGGCCGCCCGGCACCCAGCGCGAGCCGAGGACGAGGTCGGCACCCTTGAGGGCGGTGAGCAGGCGGGGCAGTTCCTCGGGCTGGTGGGAGCCGTCCGCGTCCATCTCGACGAGGACGCCGTAGCCGTGCTCGGCGCCCCAGGCGAATCCGGCCAGATAGGCGGCGCCCAGCCCTTCCTTGCCCTTCCGGTGCAGCACGTGCACGTGGCCGTCCTCGGCCGCGATCTCGTCGACGATCTTGCCGGTGCCGTCGGGGCTGTTGTCGTCGGCGACCAGGATGTCGGCCTCCGGGACGGCGGAACGCACCCGGTCGACGATCGGCTTGATGTTCTCGGCCTCGTTGTAGGTCGGGATGATCACCAGGACTCTGCCGAGCGGGTCGTACCGCCGCTGACCGCCGTCGTTCACTAACTGCCCCTTAAAGGTCCGTACGCAGATGCACACCATATCGACCGTCCGGGACCCGTCGTGCGCCCCGGGCGCACGACGGCGCCCGGACCGCGGGACAGACCCGTGGAAGTGAGGACAGATCAGAGCCGGACCGCGGTGGCTTTCCGGTGAACGCGGGGCGAACCTCCGAAGGGGTCCCGGCCCGCACACCGATCGGGTCCCGTTCCGCACACCGACGGCGGTCCTGCGGATCGGGGCCCGGCGCCCTTCGGGCCGACCTGGCGCCCGCTGGCTGCGAGTCGACCGAAAGCCGTTGTCTACTGGACGTCCGGGCCCCACCCGGGTCGCACCCGCCGACCGGCGAAACCTTCCCTCGCCCCCGAGGCGCGGGCGCTGAACCTGGCTGTCAGTGACGGTGGGCCGGTGCGGCTCACCACCCCGTGACCCAGCGGCGTTCGACGACTGCATGGAGGTTCGACCGGTGGACGTCCTGTGGTGGACCCGGCCGAACCTACCGGCCGGTGACCGCTTTCTGTCAACAACGGCCTGACCAGCGGTCTTGTCTCATATTGCCTGGTCAGCGGCGAAGATCCGCAGGTCGCGTGCGACCGCTCCCCCCATCGATCGGCGGTACGGAAGATCGTCTCATCACTCGTTCGGTCGTACGTAGACAGTCTGTCCACCCACGACGGTGCTCAGGCAGACCGGGAGATCGGCCTCCGGAGAGAGATCGGGCAGGCCAGGGGTGCCGGAGCGAGGATCGGTCGACCACCGGGCGACCCGGTCGTCGGGCGCCTGGACGACCAGTTCCGAGGTACGCCAGATCGCGTAGTCGGCCGGAGCTCCGGGTACCAGGATTCCCGCGTCGTCGCGGCCCGCGGCGCGCCAGCCGCCCCGGGTGTGGGCGGTGAATCCGGCGCGTACGGAGATCCGGTGCTCCGGGTTCCGGTGGAAGGCGGCGGCCCGCACGGTGCCCCACGGGTCGAGCGGGGTGACCGGGCTGTCCGAGCCGAAGGCGAGCGGTACGCCCGCGCGCAGCAGGGCCGCGTAGGGGTTGAGCGTGGCGGCGCGCTCGGCGCCCAGGCGCCGGGCGTACATGCCGTCCTCGCCGCCCCAGGCCGCGTCGAAGGCGGGCTGCACGGAGGCGGTGAGGCCGAGTTCGGCGAAGGCGGCGATCGTCTGCGGGGTGAGCATCTCCGCATGCTCGACGCGGTGGCGCGCGGCCCGGACGCGGGCCAGGCCGACCCGCTCGGCGGCGGCGCGGATGCCGTCCACGACGGCGGTGATCGCGGCGTCGCCGATGGCGTGGAACCCGGCCTGGAGCCCCGCCTCGGTGCAGGCCGCGACGTGGGTGGCGATCCGCGCGGCGTCCAGGTGGGCGGAGCCGGTGTGCGGGGCGTCGGCGTACGGCTCGTGCAGGCAGGCGGTGTGCGAGCCCAGCGAACCGTCGGCGAAGAGGTCGCCGGCAGCGCCGAGGGCGCCGAGCTCGCGGATGCGCGCGGCCCCCTTCTCGTCCTCGACGTGCTCGGCCCAGAGCCCGAGGACCCGGGGGCCGGGCTCGGCGCCGGCCAGGGCCAGCAGCGAGGTGAAGTCGTCCTCGTCGGAGATGTCGGGGCCGCCGCACTCGTGGACCGTACCGATGCCGAGCGAGGCGGCGTGGCGCAGGGCCGCGCGCTGGGCTTCGGCCCGCTGCGGCACGGTCACGGAGGCGTACGCGGCGGCGCGTACCGCGTGGTGGGCGTCGCCGGTCAGCGGGCCGTCGGCGCGGTAGCCGGACATCGCCGTGACCCCCGGGACGCGGTCCAGGAGAGCCGTGGTGACGACCGCGGAGTGCACGTCGATGCGGGTCAGATAGAGGGCCCTGCCGCCTGCCGCCTCGTCCAGCTCACGGCGCGACGGGGGCTGCCGCTCGGGCCAGCGGGCGGCGTCCCAGCCATGGCCGAGCAGGACCGCGTCGGCGGGCCGGCCGTCGGCGAAGGCGCGGACGAGGTCCAGCGCCTCCGAGAGGCCGCGGGCGCCCGACAGGTCGAGCCCGGTGAGCGCGAGACCGGTGGAGGTGGTGTGCACGTGGGCGTCGGTGAAGGCGGGCGTGACCAGGGCGCCTTCCAGGTCGACGACCTCGTCGGCCGCGCCCGCGAACGCGTCGGCGGCCCCCTCGGAGCCCACCCAGGCGACATGCCCCCGTTCGACGACCATCGCGGTGGCGAACGGGTCGGCGGGGCTGTGGACGTCTCCACCGCGCAGCAGCACGGTGCGGTGTTCGGGGGCGCTTCGACGGGCGGTGCTCTGGGTCATGGGACCAGTCTCCCGCGTCCCCCCGCGGCACCGGTCCGCGCCCCTCCCGTAAACGGCGCACCGCAGGAGCCGGCGCGCGCCCGGCGCGGACCGGCGCGGACCGGTCGGATGCGCGGGGCCTGGCCTCGTACGGGGCGGATCGTTGGGCCGGACACGCTTCAGATGCGCGGGGGCCGTGCCTCGTACGGGGTGGACAGGACGACGGTGGTCCGGGTGGAGACCCCGGCCAGCGAGCGGATGCGGGTGAGGAGGTGCTCCAGCTCCAGCGGCGTGGCGACCCGCACCTTCAGGATGTAGTTCTCGTCCCCGGCGACGCTGTGGCAGGCCTCCAGCTCGGGCACGCCGGTGAGCCGCTCGGCGATGTCGTCCGGGGCGCTGGGGTCGAACGGTTTCACCGAGATGAACGCGGTGAGGGGCAGGCCGACGGCCTCGGGGTCGACGACCGCGGCGTAACCCCGGATCACCCCGCGCTGCTCCAGCCTGCGGACACGCTGATGAACGGCCGATGTGGACAGGCCCGTGGCCTTGCCCAGGTCGGTGTAGCTCATCCGCCCGTCCTTGACGAGCAACTCCACGATCTGACGGTCCAGCTCCTCCATGCGGTCAACCTATTGCCCAGGGTCCTGTCCGCAAAGTCCCGCGACACGCCCGGCGGGACCAGGACGGGGTGCCCGGTGCGCGCGGACGCGGGGCGGAGGACCGCATCCGCATGGGACATGTGTGGATATGTACGGGTAATCGACGCTCGGGCGCGCCGGGTTCAGCGGGCTGGGCGTGACTTTGCGGACACGGCACCGGCCGCTCCGGGGGCGGCCCGGAGAAGGCCGGGAGGCCCCTTGTGGACCCTGTGTGACCAAGGCCACATGTTTACCGCCTGTTGTCGACCCCGGTGGCGGTTACGTCGGAGTCACGGAGGGAAGTGCTTGCTGTGGTCGAGGCCACAGTGCCTCACCGGCCCACTGAGGGGGGACTTCCCATGCAGAGCCTGAAGCTCACCGGTCACAGCGAACCGGAGCCCGTCGATACGGACGAGGACAGCGTGTCCGACGCGTACGACACCTTTGAGATGTACCGGGTCTTCTGCCCGGACTGCGAGCAGCCGATCGCGCTCCTCGCCGACGAGGACGTGTTCCCCGAGCACGCACTCTGCCCGACCCCCTGGAACCCGTTCGTGCTCACCGTCTGCGCCGGCACGGGCCGCGACGCGGCCGAGGCCGAGCCCGCCGACGAAACGCTGGAGGTGCAGGAGCAGGAGACCGCGCTGCTGCTGACGCTCCCCCAGGGGCTCGACTGGCGCATGCAGCCGTTCTCGCACGCCGGGGGCCCCGGCTCCCGCCCGATGCGCATGCCGCAGATGCGCCGCGCCGCCTGAGTTCCCGGGTCCGCCGATCCCGTACCCCGCGCACCGCGACGGCGCCGCCGGCGTGGTGCGGGTACCGGTCCACGAACCGGCTCGAACATCCGCGCGCATCTTTCGTACGGTGACCCGGCGCCGCCCCGGACGTTGGTCCGGTATGACCATCCCGGACACCGCGGCGGGCCCCGGTCGTCGCCGTCTCGTCGCACCGCCATCCGAAGAATCGGTTACCCGGCCCACGGCACCGCTGCGCCCGGAGCCGGTGCCCCGCGTGGCCGCGGGACGCCCCGGCACGGGCGCTCCCCCGGCGGGGACGCGTCGCGGGGTCTTACCGCCCGAGGTCGGGACCCCGCCCGCCACGCCGCCCTCCGATCCCCCCATCTACGTCGCGCTGCTTCGCGACTGGGAGGGATCCGGGCGCACCCTGCCGGGCGGTCACGACCAGGAGTGGACCCGGATCGTGACCACGCCGGTGTGGTCGGGGCTGCCCCAGCGGATCAGTGCGATTCGGGGCCGGCGAGGTGGCGGGCGATGACCATCCGCTGGATCTGGTTGGTGCCCTCCACGATCTGGAGCACCTTGGCCTCCCGCATGAGGCGTTCGACGGGGAAGTCACGGGTGTAGCCGTAGCCGCCCAGTACCTGCACGGCGTCGATGGTGACGCGCATGGCCGCGTCCGTGCAGAACAGTTTCGCCATGGCGGCCTGCCGGGAGAAGGGCTGTCCCGCGTCGCGGAGCCGGGCGGCCTCCAGGTAGAGCGCCCGGCCGGCCTCGATCTGGGTGGCCATGTCGGCGAGCAGGAAGCGCAGTCCCTGGAAGTCCGCGATCGGACGCCCGAACTGCCGCCGGTCCGTGGCGTATCCGACAGCCTCGTCCAGTGCGGCCTGGGCGACGCCGACCGCGCAGGCCGCGATGCCCAGGCGGCCGGAGTCGAGCGCGGAGAGTGCGATCGCGAAGCCCTGGCCCTCCTCGCCGATCCGGCGGCCGTCCGGGACCCGTACGCCGTCGAAGTTGAGCTGGGCGGTGGGCGATCCCTTCATGCCCATCTTCCGCTCGGGGGCGGCCGCGTTCAGCCCTTCCGCGTCGCCGGGGACCAGGAAGGCGGTGATGCCCCTGGGGCCGTCGACGCCGGTGCGGGCCAGCACCGTGCAGAAGTCGGCGATGCCGCCGTGGGTGATCCACGCCTTGGTGCCGGTGAGGACCCAGTCGTCGCCGTCCTTCACGGCCCTGGTGTGCAGCGAGGCGGCGTCGGAGCCGGACGCGGGCTCGGAGAGGCAGTAGGCACCCAGGAGTCCGCCGGAGAGCATCGCGGGCAGGTGCGCCTTCCTCTGCTCCTCGGTGCCGAACCCGGCGAGCGCGTGGCAGGCGAGCGAGTGGACGCTGACGCCGAGTCCCACGGTCAGCCGGGCGGCGGCCAGTTCCTCCAGGACCTGGAGGTAGACCTCGTAGGGCTGATCGCCGCCGCCGAAATCGGAGTCGTACGGCAGACCCAGCAGGCCCGATTCGGACAGGAGGGAGAAGAGCTCGCGCGGGAAATGGCCCGACTCCTCCTCGTCCGCCGCCCGGGGCGCGATCTCGTTGGCGACAATGTCGCGGACCAGCGTGAGCAGTTGCCGGGATTCCTCGGTGGGCAGACGGCGTTCCACCTGCTGCGGGGCTCGGTCGGGCATGACGGCGCTCTCCTCCCTGTCGGGCGTGACGGCGGACGGGCCCGGGGTGGGGAGCCGCGTCGCCGAGTGGTCCGGGCGGGGCCCGGCACAAGCGGTGCGTGCCCAGCCGATCCTGCCCTTCCGGATCGCGGAAGATGCCGGTCAGCGGCTGCGGCGCGTCGAGTATGCCCGATCGGGGCGTCGCCGTCACGGGGTCGCGGAGGCCTTGATCATCCGTCAGGGAGGCCGCCCGGCGGCCCGCATGCGTCACATCCGGCCCGGCGCGTGCGTCACGGCCGTCCGCCCGGGTGCGTCACATGAGTCCCGCCCGGGTGACGAGGAGGGCGAGGACGACGACGAGGGTCCAGCCGAGGACGTGTTCCAGGACCTTCGGTCCCCTCTCCCCCGGACCGCCGGTACGGGCGCGACGCGCGCGGCGGGAGAGGTGGAGGTGTTCGGCGGCTGCGGTGGTCGCGGTCATGGCATCTCGCTCGGTCGTACGGCAGTGGAGTGTCCCCCGACCGCACCACAGTGCCCGAGAGCCGGCGTCCTGCGGAAGGAGATCCCCGTCACCGTGGCCCACGCGCACCGGCCTCCCGGAACGGACGGACCAGCGGGCACAAGGGGCGGTGCCCCGAGGAGTGCCCGGTGCGGGGCGGCGGCTGTGCCCGACGCCACAGGCGGCGTGCCCTGGGTGGGGAGAGCCGGCCGGGCGCCGTGGGCGTCAGCCGGTGGTGGGAGCGTCGCCGCTGTCGGCCGGCGCTCCGTGCGTGGTGCCCCGCACCGTCTCCCGCGCGGCTCCGAGGGCGGAGAGTCCTCGGCTCAGCAGGGAGAAGGCGTGGTCGGCGTCCGCGACGGCCTCGGGGCGGACGTCCTCCGCCGACCTGCCGTCCACGATCCGCTGCCAGTTCGCCATGGCCAGGATGCGCTGAGTGGCGACCAGTTGGCCGGCCAGCAGCCGGGGTGTGACCTCCCGGGACCCCTCGCCGAGGGTCTCGGCGAGGGCGCGGGCCAGCTCCTCCTCGGCCCGGGCGAGGTACTGCGCGGAACGCGCCACCAGGCCGGGGGTGGAGTACAGGAGGCGGTGGAAGGCGAGGACGGCCTCGTGGTCGCTGAGTCCCGTGACGGGGTCACCGGCTTCCAGCCCCTCCACGAAGTGCCGGTGCAGAGCGTCGAGCGGGCTCACTCCGGCCGGGCGGTTCCGCACCACTTCGGCGGCCTCGTCCTGGTGGTCGGCGAACCGCTGGACGACCAGGTCCTCCTTGGTGGGGAAGTACCGGAAGAGCGTCGGCTTGGAGACCTCGGCGGCGGCGGCGACGTCGGCGACGGAGACCTGGTCGAATCCGTGCTCCAGGAAGAGCGCGATCGCGACCTCGGAAATGGTCTCCCGCGTCCGCTGCTTCTTGCGCTCTCGCAACCCCATAGACCCGTCCACCCGGCAAGTTTAAAGGCTGTCCCGTAACTCCTGGTGGATCGGTGTGCGGCGTCGGATGTGGTGCATCGCAAGGCGGAGGTACGTCCGCATACTGGATGTATGCGGACGTACCGACAACGCGGCGAGGTGCCGTAGCTGTCGTCGCACACCCGCCAGGAGGTGCGGGACAGCCTTTAAGGGCGGCTCTTGCCCAGGGGATCGAGCGGCCCGGTCGGGGGACCGGCCCGGTGAGTGTCCCGGTGAGTGTCCTGGTACGCGCCCCGGCGCGGCGGTCCGGACGGGGCGGCGGTGTTCCCCGGGGGCGTCCCGACCACGACCACCTGGTCCCCGGCGCTCCACACGCGCCGCTCGCCCTTGGGCGGATTGAGCCGGACGCCGTGGTCCGTACCGGGGGCGGACCGGTCGTGGCAGCGGTAGCCGATCGCGCAGTCGCCCCGGTCGCGGGCGGCCGCGACGACGGTGGCGAAGGTGGTTTCGGTGCCCGTACGGACGTAGCTGCCGGCGGGGCGCAGCAGGACGTTCGCGCCGTCGCCGGAGAACAGCTCGTCGAACACCGGGGCCAGATGCCGGTTCTGGGTGATCTGCGCCATCAGCAGTCCGGTCAGTTTGCCGCTGACGATGACGTCGGAGCCGTGGTTGACGGGGGCCAGCGGGCGGTTGCGGTCGTCGGTGAGTTCGGTGACCACGCGCAGTTCCCGTCCGGCGCGCTCCTCCAGCAGCCGCAGGGCCAGCAGGGTGACCAGGGTCCAGTCGTCGGGCCGGTCGGGGCTCTCGCCCGGATCGGGTCCGAGGACGACCAGTCCGTCGTACGGGGTGAGGTCGAGTCCGAGCAGGGCCTCGGGCCGAGACAGTGCGGCGGAGCGGAACCGCACGGCCGCGCCCGCGGGGGTGCCGTTCGCGGACGCGGTCGCCGTCGGCGCTCCGCTCCAGGGTTCCCTCGGCGCGGGGACGGCGCTGTCGGTGATCACGTCCAGGACGGAGCCGGGGCGGGCGGTGTCCCGCAACTGGCCGACGACGAGCGGGGCGCGCCGGTTCCAGCCGAGCACCAGCAGGCGGGTCGGGTCGTCGGGCGGGGGGTCGTCCGTCGCGATGGCGGCGGGATCGACCAGATGCCGGCAGTCCTCCGCATACGTGCTGCCGTCGTCGAGGGCGAGCACGATCAGGCGGCTGCCCGGCTCGACCGGGGTGTCGGCCGGCGGGTTGAGCAGCGTACGGCCGTCGGGCGTGAGCAGACCGACGGCGCAGGAGTCCGGGTGGCCCAGCAGGGCCGTGCCGAAGGTGTCCCCGTGGAAGGCGGTGGCGTCGGCGAGGTGGAACTCGTCGCCCGCGAAGTCGAGGAGGTCGCGGAGTACGAGGGAGAGTCCCGGCCTGCCGACGCACTGGGCGATCAGCCGGGCGGTGACGGTATCGGTCTCCAGGACCGTGCCGCGCGGGCCCGCTGCCAGGCGGGCGGGGGCGCGGTACCGGTCGTCGCGCACCGCGGCGAGCACCGGCGGTCCTTCGGTGTCCTCGCCAAGCACGGCGCGCAGCGACAGCAGGACCCGGAGCACCTCGGCGTCCGCCGCCGGTTCCCCCGAGGGCAGCACCAGGACGGTGCTCGCGGTGTGCGGGCTGACGAGAGCCAGCACCTCGGGATCGCTCGCGGGGCCGCTGCGGCAGATGATCCGTCCGCGGGCGGACGGCGGGAGGTGGGCGGCGAGCGCGCGTTCCATCTCCGCCTTGTCCCGGTCGGCGAGCAGGACGACGGCCCGGGGCCGGTGCGGCGCCTGGGCCGCCACCAGTTCGCTCACCACGGTGGTCGCCTGGTCCGACCAGCCGAGTACGACGACGTGCCCGTGCTCCAGGACCCGCGACCGGCCCCGGCTCAGCTCCGCCATGCGGTCGGCGAGGCCGGTGGTGACCACCCCGACCAGGGTCGACACGCCGAGCAGGGCGACCAGCCCGAGCAGGGCCGACAGGGCGAGCCGGAGCGGGGCGCCGGTGGCCGAGCCCAGGCGGAGCGTCTCCGCGCTGGTCCGCCACACCGCGGTCAGCCGGTCCGCCAGCGTCCGGGGCGCGGCCGGGTCGGTCCACACCAGCACCGTGCTGACCGGGACCACGACGGCCAGGCAGATGAGGACCAGCCAGCCCATCAGGGTGCCGGTGGACCGTGCCAGTGTCCGGTCGAACCGGTAGCGCGCCCGGTCCCGCAGCGGTGCCGGTGGCCTCCCCTTGACTGGTTCCACGGTCACTCCCCTCACGCCCGCTCCCGCGCTGCCCGCGCCCGGCGCGGAGGTGACGGCACCACCCGCCCCTTCCGTACCGTGCTGCCTGCGATGTCGGGACACGCCGTATTCGGGGGTAGGTTCACCCTTTCGAGCGGGGCACCCCGGGCGGGCGGGGCAGGTGGCCCGGTCTGCGGGGCCGTATCCGGGGCCGGTCAGGGGCCGCGTACGGATCGATCCGGCCGGGGGTCACGTACGGATCGATCCGGCCGGGGGTCACATACAGCTCCGGTCCCCTGAGCGCGGCGCAACGCCCGGGACTGGCCTTCAGCACTGCCGGCGCCATCTCGCCTCGGTACGGACCTGGTGTGCGGCGCCCTGCGGGAACACGATCGGGCCTCGGCCGGGCCGGGTGACACCCCGTGGGGTCTTTCAGCACCCGGCCGCAACGTGGCGACGGATCACCGGCGTTCGTACGCGGCACAGCGCGCCCGAAGGGCCTCCCGGGAGCAAGTCGACGAAGATAAGGCGGAGTTCGCCCTGCGGCCGGAACCGAGGTGCCGCACAGCCGGATCGGACCGGCGATTCGCGTGACGTAGGAGGGCCTGAGCCGTTGGACATCCGGCGCACCGAACGGTGCACCCCGGCCGAAGGCGTCGGGCTCCGCAACTCCCGGCGCGCCCGGGGGGAATGGCGTACCGGCGGTGGGTGTTCGGTCCGGACGTACCGGCGTGCGGGAACAGCCGCCGGACGAACGAAGGGACAGAGATGTCGGCAGCAGTGGTGATCGGGGCGGGGCCCGGAATCGGGGCGTCGGTGGCCGATCGGCTGGCCCGCGAGGGCATGTCCGTGACGGTGGTCGCGCGGAACCGTGAGACCGTCCGGGGGGTCACCGACCGGCTCGAACGGAGCGGACGGAAGGCGCTGGGGCTGACCGCCGACAGCACGGACGAGGCGGGATTGCGGGACGCGCTGGACACGGCGGCCGCCGAGAACGGGCCGACCGAACTCCTGGTGTACAACGCGGCGTTGATCCGCCAGGACGCGCCCGGGGAACTCGACGCCCAGGGACAGCTCGACGCCTGGGCGGTGAACGTCGTGGGCGCGCTGACCGCCGCCGCGCACCTGGCTCCCGGCATGGCCGCCCGGGGCAGCGGGACCATCCTCATCACCGGCGGCATGCCCCGCGCCAATCCCACCCGTATCAGCCTGTCGCTCGGCAAGCTCGGGGTGCGCAATCTCGTCGAACTGCTGGACGGCGCCTACGGGGCCGCCGGAGTCCACGTCGCGTCGGTGACCGTACCCAACCGGGTCGTCCCCGGCACGGACCACGACCCCGACGACATCGCCGAGCACTACTGGAGGCTGCACCTCCAGCCGCGCGAGCGCTGGCAGCACGAGGTCGTGCACGGCGTACGGCCCGCCGTCTGACGGGAGTCGGCCGCCGGCCGCGTGCGGGCCCGCCCCGCACGCGGCAACCGGAGCGCGTGCGCTCGCGGGGCCGGGGTGCGTGCGCCCGCGAGAACCGGCGTGCGCGGGTGCACCCGGGACGGCGCGAGGGCCCCCTCCGGCCGGGGTCAAGAGCCTCGTTTCAGCCCGACGTGCCGCGCGGGGCCCAAAGCGCGTCTTTCCCGGGCCGCCCCGGGCGAAGCGGCGCCCCTCGGCGTGACGAGACATTCGTCCGCGCGCAACATCCCCGCACGCCGGCTCCGGTGAAGGAGCGCTGACGTGCCCACCTGTCCGACCGTCCGCCCAGCGGACGGAGTGGCAGCGGAGCCGTCACAGCGGCATGAACTATTTGTGAATCCGTTCCCATAGCCGATTGTGACGAACCGTCAGCCGTTCTCCAGGGGCGGCCGGACCACCCGGCCACGGCGCACTCCCTGCTCCCTTGCCCCGGCCGGGCACTTTCCGGCGCGGCCGTGCACGGTCACCGAGTGTCATCATTGCGTACCGATGATGTCCGAAAGGCTTCTGCTCCTGCACCGCGTTTTTATACAGGCTGAAGTGACTGTCGGAGCAAGGTGAATCGGGGCTCGATCCAATGACCAGTCCAATGACTGTTTTAACGCTGCACAATTCTCCCGCGACGGCCACGGCCGGCCGGCCCGGACGGCCGGCTCACCGCCTCGACGCGGTGGCGGATACGTCGCAGAAGAACCGTGCCCGGCGCCGACGGCGATTTGCCGTTTCCCGCGGAGGAACGATATGAGCGCGCTCCGGGCGAAACCACCTCGCCGGGTGCGGATTCTGCGCACCCTCGAACCCGAAGGAGAACGGCCCGCGCACAGTTGGGCCGAGCTGGTCGCCACCACCTGCGGCCCGCTGGAGGTCCGTCCGTCGCGCGCGGACGGGTTCGACGGGACGATCACCTCCGGCAGGTTCGGGGCGGTTCAGCTCGCCTCGGTGAGGGCCGAACCGCACGCGGTCGAGCTGACCGCTTCGCGGGCCGGCGGGGTGGTCTCCGGCGAGCTGTCCCTGACCTGTGTCCTCGACGGTGAGGTGCGGGTCGAGCAGGGCGGTACCAGCGCGGTGGCACGCGGGGGCGGGCTCTTCTCGTACGATCCGGCGCGCCCGTTCACCCTCCGGATGAGGCACCCCGTGCACATGATGTCCGTGAAGTTCGACCACCGGCTGCTCGGTCTCTCCGCAGGCGGCGAGCACATGCTGAGGCCGGCGGTCTGGTCCGGCCAGGAGGGCTCCGGTGCGCTGCTGGCCGGCCTGCTGCGCACGACAGCCCACCACATGACCGAACTCGACCCGGTGGCGGATCAGTTGGGCAGCAGCGTGGCCAGCCTGGTCAGCGCCGTGTGCGGGGAGCGGCTGGCCGACGCCGACGGAGGTCCCGCAGCGGCACGCCGTGCCCTGCTGCACCGCGTGCAGGCCCATGCGCGAGCACGTCTGGACGACCCGGACCTGACGCCGCAGCAGCTGGCCCGGGCGCACCACGTGTCCATCCGCTACCTCCAATTACTCTTCCACGAGGAGCTGACCAGCCCGGCCCAGTGGATCCGCAACGAACGTCTGGAACGCTGCCGCGAGGAGCTGCGCAACCCCCGCAGCGCCCACCTGACCGTGGCCAACATCGCGCAACGGTGGGGCATGCACGGCGCGTCGCACTTCAGCAGGCTCTTCCGGGACCGCTATGGCGTGACGCCGAGGGAGTGGCGCAGGACGCCTTTGCAGCCGACGGGCTGACCGTGCGAACGGGCGGGGTGGCGCCGTGCGTCGAGCGCCCGGGCCATGTGCGCCATCCCGTCAGTTCGCGTGCGTACGCATGCCAGGAACGCCCTTTCCTCCGTACGAGACTGTTCCCGATCGGCAGAGGGATTTCCCCGGCGCAATTGCCGTGACGGCGCTTCCCTTTTTCCGGTGATCGCCGTGATCGTGCCGATCGCCGCGATCGCCGTGATCGCTGTGATCGCCCGTCATGCTGCCGCTCGATTCGCCATCGATCCGTCTCGCCATGCCCTTCACGCACTGTGACGAACGGAGTTATCTCCATGTCCACTCCGCCCGGAATCGGGATCATCGGGGGCGGCGCGTCCGCCGTGTGCCTCCTCGACTCGCTGAGCCGTGGCCCAAGAGCACCGGAAGCGGTCACGGTGTTCGACCCGTCGCCGCACCTGTGGCGCGGACGGGCCTACCAGCCCGACAGTTCCGCGCTGCGGGTCAACGCGCCGCCCGAGGACATGACGGTCCGGGCGGACGGCCCGGAGCACTTCATCGGCTGGCTGAGCGCCCGCCAGGCCGTCCTCGGCGACACCACCGACCACACCGACCCCCTCTCCGGCATACCCTTCCCGCCGCGCTCCCTCTACGGGGACTACCTGGAGCAGTCGGCCCGCGGCGCGCTCGGGCGGCTCGCCTCCCGCGGCTGCCGGATCGGCCTGGTGCGCGAGGCGGTGACCGATCTCGTCCCGGACGGCGGGGCGCTGACGGCCGTCACCAGCACCGGGGACCGGTACGCGCTGGACCGCGCGGTGCTCTGCGTGGGGACCGGTGTGCCGGCCGATCCGCACGGGCTGGCGGGTGCTCCCGGGTTCGTAGCCGACCCCTATCCGGTGGCACGGCGCCTCGACGGCATCGGCGCCCAGGACCGCGTGGTGGTGGTGGGCAGTGGCCTGACCGCCGTCGACGTGGTCCTGTCGCTGGCGGCGGGCGGACATCAGGGGCCCGTGGTCCTGGCGTCCAGAAGAGGCGTGCTGCCCAGCGTGCGGCAGCAGCCGCTGGAACACTCCCTGCGCCACTTCACGGCCGAACGGTTCCGTTCCATGGCCGCCCGGGGCGAGACCTGCACCCTCGCCGAGGCGGTCGCGCTGATGGAGGCCGAACTCACCGACGCCGGCTCCTCGATGGCCGCGGTGGACCGGGAGATCAGCGCGGTGGCGGCCGAAGACCCCCTCGACCGGCTCCGCAGGCAGCTCGGGTCCGTCCGCGACCGCGACCCCGGGCTGCGCATCCTCCAGCGCGCCGTGCCGGACACCGGCCCGGACATCTGGACGCTGCTGCCCGAAGCGGACCGGGCGGCCGTGCTGCGCCGGCACTACCGCACGATCATGAGCCTGTGCTGCCCGATGCCGCCGTCCAGCGCCGAGGTTCTGCTGGGGCGGGCGGACAAGGGGCTGCTGGAGTTCTCCGGCGGACTGGAGCGGATCACCGCCCGGCCCGGCGGGGGGTTCGACGTGCGCGCGGCCGGCGGCACGCGGCGTGCGGACGTCGTCGTCAACGCGGTGAATCCCCCGGCGCACCGCGTCCCTCCGGCGGCGGATCCGCTCGTCTCCTCGCTGATCCGGCGCGGCCTGGCCACCGCCCATCCGCGCGGCGGTCTCCACGTGGACCGGGCCACGAGCGGGCTGGTCACCGACGGCGTACCGAGCCGTCGCATCCACGCCCTGGGCGATCTGGCCGCGGGCTCGCTGTTCTTCACGTTCGGGGTGCCGTCCCTGGTCGACCGCGCTGTCGACATAGCGGGCGCCGTCCTCCGCCAGGAGGACCCGGCCGCCGGGCGGCGTACCGGCTCCGTTCCGGCCGCGTGACCGACGGCCGTACCGTGCCCGCCCGGCGCGGCGCCCGCGCGCCGCCCGGCAGGCCCCTGACGCCCCTCGCCGCCGTCACTTCCGCATCCGCGCATCCGCGTATCCGCACATCTGCGCGTCCCACATCCCGCATCCCGCATCCCAAGGAGCAGTACGCATGACCGAGAGCGTGACACAGGAACGGGCCGGCTATCTGGCGGACACCCACACCGGGCTGCCGCTGCCGACCGAACCCGTCTTCGAGTCCGTCGACGACGAGCGCAGGCACCGCAAGCAGCGCCTCGCGGCCGCCCTGCGGCTGTTCGGCAAGTACGGCTACGGCGAGGGCATTTCCGGGCACATCTCCGTGCGGGACCCGGAGGACCCGGACCGGTTCTGGGTGAACCCCTTCGGCGTCGCGTTCAGCCGGGTCAAGGTCCGCGACCTGATCCTGGTCGACGGCACCGGCCAGGTGGTCAGCGGACGGCACCGGGTCAATCCGAGCGCCTTCGTGATCCATTCGGCCATCCACCGCGCCAACCCGGACGCCACCGCCGCGGCGCACGGCCATACTCCGTACTCCCGGGCGCTGGGCTCCCTGGGCCGGCTGCTGGAGCCCCTGGACCAGGAGTCCGCGGCCTTCTACCAGGACCAGGTTCTCTACGAGGAGTACGAGGGGCCCTCGATCGACGTCGCCCAGGGCGAGGACATCGCCGCGCGACTGGGCGACAAGCGCGCCATTCTCCTGCGCCACCACGGGCTGATCACCGTCGGAGGCTCGCTGGACGAGGCGGTGCACTGGTTCTTCACCTACGAGAGCGCGGCCCAGGTGCAGTTGCTGGCCGCTGCCGCCGGCACGCCGAAGCCGCTGGACCACAAGCAGGCGCTGGCCGCGCGCGACGGATTCGGTGACCGTCAACTGGGTTGGTTCAGCTTCCAGTTGCTGTGGGACGAGATCACCCACGAGCAGCCCGACCTGCTGGAGGAATAGCGCCCGCGCCCGCCGGGCAACCGCTCCGCCGAGGCCGCCCCCGCGGGGGCGGCCTCCTGGCGTTCCCGGCGCACGGGACGGCCTCCGGTGCCGTGGGCCCCGGGACACGCCGAATCCCCTTCCCCTTGCCCGAACGGCTGGGCAGGGAAAGGGGATTGGGCAACACCCCGTCAGCTGACGGGAGTTCCCGCGGGAGACTCCTCGGCCGCGGTGGCCTCGGGAGCGACGGCCGGGGCATCACCGGGAGCGGCGACCGGGTCGGCGTCCCGGCGGCGCAGCCGCCCGTAGGCGGCAGCCGCGACGACGGCGAGGGCGGAGAGGGCGGCGATGACGAGGATCACCCAGGTTCCCTGGTGGTATCCGGTGAGTTCGCGGGCGCGGGCCGATCCGGTCCCGTCGTCGCCCATGCGTACGGTCACCACGGCGAGCACCACCGCGGCGCCCACCTGGTAGCCGGTCTGCAGGATTCCCGCGGCCAGACCCTGCTCGGACTCCGCGACGCCCGCGGTCGCCTGGACGTTGGCCGCGGTGAAGGCGAACGGGAAGCCCACGCCGATCAGCACCATGCTGGGCAGCACCACGTACCAGTAGGAGGAATCGGCGCCGACTCGCAGGAAGAGCGCGAAGGCCACCGCGTAGGCGAGCATTCCACCGAAGATCATCAGGCGGATACCGAGGCGGCCGAGCCACTGGCCGGCGCGCGGCGCGAAGGTGAGGATCATCAGGCCGACCGGCAGGAAGGCGAAGGCCATCTCCAGCGGCGACCAGCCCCGGTAGGACTGTAGGTAGAGGCTGCCGACGAACTGGTAGCTCATGTAGGTGCCGAGAATGGCGGCGGCGATGAGGCTGGCCCCCACGAGCGAAGGGTTCCGCAGCAGGCCCAGCCGGAGCAGCGGCTGGGGAGACCGGGTCTCGATGACGGCGAAAGCGGCGAGCAGCAGGGCCGCCGCGGCGAATCCGCCCAGCGCGGCACCGGACAGCCAGCCGGTCTCCGGTGCGCGCACGATCGTGTAGACGAGCAGCAGCATGGCGGCGGTGACCGTGATGGCGCCCGCGGCGTCGTAGTGGCGCTTGGAGCCGTCGTGCGGGGCGTCCTTGGGGACCAGGATCAGCGCGCCGATCAGCGCGGCGAGGGCCACCGGCACGGAGAGGATGAACGTCCACCGCCAGCTGACCTGGGTCAGCGAGCCGCCGACCACCACGCCGATGGAGTACCCGACGGCGCCGCAGGCGGTGTAGATGCCCAGGGCCCGGTTGCGCTGCGGGCCTTCCGGGAAGTTGCCGACCACGATGGAGAGGGCCGACGGCGCGGTGAGGGCGGCGCCGATGCCCATCACGAGGCGTCCCACGACGACGACGGTGCCGTCGTTCGCGATGCCGCCGGCGAGGGAGCCGACGATGAGCACGACGAGCCCGGTGAGGAAGACCCGGCGCCTGCCGAGGAGGTCCGACATCCGGCCGCCGAGCAGCAGGAACCCGCCGAATCCGAGGACGTAGGCGCTGACCACCCACTGGGCCGCGGAGTTGCTCAGGTCGAACTCCGCCTTGATCTGCGGAGTGGCGATGCCGACCATGATGTTGTCGAGCGCGTCGAGGGAGAAGGCTCCGCAGACGACGATGAGCATCAGCCAGGCCCGGAGCCCCCAGCGGACGGTCTCCTCCCCCGTCGCCCGTAATGTCCCGTTGGCCGAGGTCTCGTCCGGGATAGCCATGAACAACTCTCCTTGTCATGATGGTCGATCGGGGATGCCGTGCGCACCGGTCGGAGCGGGCGCCGCACACGCGGAGGACACCTCACACCCCGAGGACGCCGCTCATGCGGAGGGCGCCTCGTACACGGAGGGGGCGCGTCGTTCCGACGACGCACGGATGCCCCGGGCAGCACACATCCAACTTCTGTACTAACCTCTACATAAAGCTATCGACCGGCTGACCAGCCGTCAAGGAGGCCCCGTGGCACGGCTCGGACGTCCCCGTTCGTTCGATCGCGAAGCGGCTCTGCACACCGCCATGCTGCTGTTCTGGGAGCGCGGCTACGAGACCGCCTCGACCAGCGAGCTCAGCGCCGCCATGGGCATCAACCCACCGAGTCTGTACGCGGCGTTCACCAACAAGGAGCAGCTCTTCCGCGAGGCCATCGGCCTGTACGAGCGCACCGAGGCGCGGAGCGCGCGCAGTGCCATGGAAGCGGCGCCGACCGCCCGCGAGGCGGTGGCCGCGCTGCTGCACCGCAGCGTCGACCAGTTCACCGCCGAGGGCAAGCCGCGCGGCTGCATGATCGTCCAGGCCGCCACCCACTGCACCGACGACCACGAGTCCGTCCGCGACTTCGCGCTGCGCTGCCGCGCCCGCACCAAGTCCGTCCTCAAGGAACGGCTGGACGCGGCGGTGGCGGCCGGTGAACTCCCGGCCGGCGCCGACACCGACCGGACCGCCGCCTTCTACACCACCTTCCTCAACGGCGTCTCGGTGCAGGCCCGGGACGGCGCGGAGGGCGCCCAGCTGCACGTCCTGGTGGACATGGCGATGGCCACCTGGGACTTCGTGCCGGAACCGGCGGGGGCGGCCGCCGGAAGGTGACCAGCGGTCGTACCACGAGGCGAACCGGGCAGTCCCACAAGGCGAGTTGACGTCACGGGGCGGCGCGTATCGCAGTGTGAGACGACGGCGGTACGCGGAACAACACCACCACCGCCCCGGTTCGCCCGGACGGCACCTCGCGCGCCCGTCCGGGCAGCGCTGCCACGACACCCCGTGGAGGCACCGTGGTTCCGTCTCTCCCCCCGCCCTCGCTCCATCTGGCCCTCGAAGCGGACGGCGACGGGGCGCACCCCGCCGCCTGGCGTGCCGTTCCCGGCGCGCCGTCCGCCGTCCTCTCGCCCGCCACCCTGACCGGCGACGTCCGGCTCGCGGAGTCGGCCGGATTCGCCCTCGTCACCTTCGACGACGGCCCGCTCGCGCCGCACCCGTCACCGGACGCCGCCGGGCGGATCGAAGCCGGTGTGCGCGCGGCCTTCCTCTCCACCCGGACCGGCGCCGTCGGCCTCGCCCCCACGCTGCACGTCACCACCACCGAGCCGTTCCACCTCGCCACCCAGCTGGCCGGGCTCGACCACCTCTCGCTGGGGCGTGGCGGCTGGGTGGTCGGCGCGACCGACGACCCGCACGCGCTCGCCACGGTGGACGCGCCGCCCCGTACGGCCGAGGAGACCCGGCGGGAGACGGCCGAGGTCATCACGGCCGCCCGGCTGCTCTGGGACTCCTGGGAGGACGACGCCGTCATCGCCGACCGCGACTCGGCCCGCTATCTGGACGCCGACCGGGTGCACCACATCGGCTTCCGGGGCGAGTTCTTCTCGGTCGTCGGTCCGCTGATCACCCCCCGCCCTCCGCAGGGCCAGCTCGTGGTGGCCGGTGCGGACACCCTGGGGGTCACCGGTCTGCTGGACATCGCGTTCGTCGCGGCGGACGGGCGGGCGGCCCTGGAGGAGCGGGCCGGCCGGGCCCGCCGGGAGGGCGCTCCCCTGGTCTTCGCCGACGTCGACGTCGTCCTGGACACGCCGGAGCGGCCGGCGGACGCACGGCTGCGCGATCTGGACGCCTTCACGCCCTGGCCCGGGAACGGGCGGCTGCGCCACACCGGTTCGGCCGAGGGCCTCAGGGACCTCCTGGAGACGCTGGCGCACACGGTGGACGGCGTACGGCTGCACCCGGCCGTGCTCGCGGTCGACCTGCCCGTACTCGCCGCCGAGGTGCTGCCTGCCCTGATCGCACGCGGGACCGTCCGCCCGCCCGCTCCCGGGGCGCTGCTGCGCGACACCCTCGGACTGCCGAAGCCCGCCAACCGGTTCACCGCCGGGTCCACTCCCACCCCGTCGAGGTGACCATGGAAACCGAGTACCCGCCCTCCGGACTGGGGTACGACCCCGCCGCCCAGGTGCACCTGGGGCTGTTCCACACCGGAGTGGGCCCGCAACTGCTGTGGTCGGCACCGGATTCGGCGCCCCATCACCACCGCGACACCTTCCTGAGGGTGGCGCGGACCCTGGAACGCGGCCTGTTCGACGCGTACTTCCTCGGCGAGGGCCTGCGCGTGCGCGAGAAGCGCGGGCGCGTCCTGGAGACCGACGTGGCCGGTCGGCCCGACGCCATCACCCTGCTCTCCGCGCTGGCCGGGGCCACCGACCGGATCGGCCTGGTCGCCACCCAGAACACCACCTACAACCAGCCCGCCGACCTGTCCCGCAGGCTGGCCTCGCTCCACCTGCTCTCCGGGGGCCGGGCCGGGTGGAACATCGTCACCACGGACAACGCCTGGACGGGCGAGAACTTCCGGCACGGCGGCTGGCTCGCGCACGAGGACCGCTACGACCGGGCCGAGCAGTTCGTGCGCGCGGCGAGGGACCTCTGGTCGGCCTGGCCCGAGGATGCCGTGGCCGACGACGGCAAGGCCCCGTCCTGGGCCCGCCCCGGCGCGATCGGAACGGTCCGCGCCGACACGCCCCTGGTCCGGATGGCGGCGGCACCGACCCTGCCCACGGGTCCGGACGCGCCGGTGCTCTTCCAGGCCGGCGACTCGCCCGGCGGCCGGGACCTGGCGGCCCGCCACGCCGACGTGGTGTTCACCTCCAACACCACCTACGACAAGGCCCTGTCCTACACCCGCGACCTCACCGCGCGGCTGGCCGCCTACGGCCGTGACCGGGAGTCCCTGCGCGTCATGCCGGGCGCGGTGGTGGTGATCGGGGACACGGCGGCCGAGGCGCGGGAGCGGTACGAGTGGATGCGCGCCGAGGAGTACAACGGCCCCCGTTGCCTGGCCTTCCTGGAGCAGTGGTGGGGCCGGGACCTGTCCGGTTACGACCCCGACGGGCCGCTGCCCGACGTCGAGCCCGTGGAGCAGGAGCTCGACCCCTCGCGCGGCACCATCGCCGTGGCCCACCGCACCGGCAAGCTGCAGACCATCGCGCGGTGGCGGCGGATGGCCGAGGAACGCGGTCTCAGCATCCGCCGGCTGGTGCGGGAGGTGGGTCCCGGGCACGACATCTTCTGCGGGACCCCGGGAGAGATCGCCGATACCTGGGGCCACTACGTACGGGAGCGGGTGGTGGACGGCTTCAACATCACCCCGCAGGTCATCCCGGGAACCGTGGACGACCTGGTGGACCGGCTCGTACCCGCGCTCCAGGAACGCGGCCTCTACCGGACCGCCTACGAGGGCACCACCCTGCGGGAGCACCTCGGACTGGCCCGGCGGGAGGACTGACGCCACCGGCCCGGGCCCCTCGTCGGGGCCCGGGCCGGTGCCGGGCGGTTCTTCTTGCCGGGCGGTTCCGCCTGCCAGGCGGTTCCGTTTGCCGGGCGGTTCCGCCTGCCGGGCGCGCCCGGCGGGGCCCCTTCGGGACCCGGCCGGTGCGGGCGGTTCCGATCCCGCCGGGTGGCCTCCTGGCGGAAGCCACCCGGTGGTCCGTCAGCCGGTCTCCTCGCCCTCGGTGATCCCCTTCAGCCAGGAGGCCGTCGCCTCGGGCGACTTGACCGCCTCCCACATCGCCTCCGGGGCGTTGAAGTTGCGGACGAAGGCGTCGGCCACCCGCTGGTCCCCCGTGGCGGTGACGAAGATCTGGCCGAGGTGCTCCGCCGGCGGCCCGATGTTGAGGTTCGACCACCCCACCACCGGTTCGGCGATCCGCCACAGGCGGGCGGCGGCGCGGCGGGCGAAGTCCTCGTCCAGCGGCCCGCCCTCCGTGATCAGGTCGGCCAGCTCGAAGGCGCTGCGGGAGCCCAGGTTGGCGCCCTGGCCGGTCAGCGGGTCGTTGACCACCCAGGCGTCGCCGAGTGCCAGTGCGATGCGCCCGGAGGGCAGCGTGGTCCAGCTCTCCCGGACCACCGGCGTGATGCCTCCCTGGAGGGCGTCCCCGGGCTTCGCCAGGGCGAACTCCCGTGCGTCGATGCGCTGCCGGAGGTCGGGGGCGTACTTCTCGATCAGCCCGAGGAGTTCCGCGGCGAAACCGGCCGGGTCGGCGAGGTGGTCGAACGCGGCGAGCCGCTCCAGCGGTCCGCCGGGCAGGGCTTCGACCACCACGCCGTGCACCGGGCCGTCGGCGGTGAGGATGCGGGTGGAGAAGATCTCGCCGCCCTCGGTGACCTGGAAGTGGATGTGCCCGGGGTCGACGGGGGCGATGCCCCGCAGCAGCCCGGCGGTCAGGACCCGCTGCGGGGTCCGGTACGGCGAGCGGGCGTCGTCGCGGGCGAAGAGCCCGGTGGCGGCGCGGCCCGCGGCCACCACGACGAGGTCGTGGCGGGGCGCTATCCGGTCGATCTCGGCGGGCTCCGGCTTCAGCACCTCCACCCGCCCGCCGCGCTCCAGGTAGTCCGCGGTCAGCCGGGGCAGGTAGACCCGGAAGTCCACCCCGGACGCCGGCTCGTCGAGCCGGCCGAGGAAGCGGATGTCCGGTTCACCTTCCGCCACGAGGTTGACCCCGTAGGTGCCGTTCTCCCGGCCCTCCCAGTGGGACACGCCCAGCTCGCGCTCGCGCTGCCGGGTGCGGCCGAAACGTACCGGCAGGTGCAGCGGACGGCCCGCCGCCACCTCCTCGGACGTGCGCTCGGCATACAGGGTCGTGGTGACGCCCGCCTGCTGGAGGCGCAGGGCCAGGTGGAGGCCGGAGATGCCCGCTCCGACGATGGCGATGTCTGGCATGGTGCTCCTTCACGATCGGGTGGTACGGGTACGGGTACGGGGGCGGCCGGGTCCTACGCGAACTGCGGGATGACGTGCTCGGCGAACGCGGCCAGGGAGCGGCGCGCGCGTTCGGCGGGCAGGCCCGGTGCCCGGCCGAAGAAGATGACCCGCTCGACGTCGCCCAGCGGCTTGACGCGCTCGCGGATTTCCTCGGCGACCTGGTCGGGCGGTCCGACCAGGAAGAGTTCGCGGGGGAGGTCGTCCGCCGAGGGGATGCCGGGCGCTCCGAACCACTCCTGGAAGGTGTTGAGCAGGTAGTGGTAGTGCTCCTTGATCTCCGCCCAGCCCTCGTCGGCGTCCTCGCAGATGTGCACGCCGGGCGTGACGATCGCGGTGACCGGGAAGAGCGCCGGGTCGTGGCCGTGCGCGGCCAGCGTCTCGCGGTAGATCTCCAGGATCTCCGGCGGAGTGCCGAGGTCCGGCAGGAAGCGCAGCCCGTGGCGGCCGGCCCGGCGCGCCGCGGCCTTGCCGCCGCCGCCGATCCACAGCGGGATGTCCGAACGCCCGGGGACCGGGGTGACGGTGACCTCGTCGAAGGTGAAGTGCTCGCCGCTGTGGGCGAACGGCTTCCCGGTCCAGGCCTTGCGGAGGATGCCCACCGCCTCCTCGGTGCGGGCGCCGCGGTGGGCGCGCTCCACGCCGAGCGCCGCGAACTCCTCCTCGCGGTAGCCGGGGGCGAGTCCGAGTTCGAGGCGGCCGCCGGAGAGCAGGTCGGTGACGGCGGCGTCCTCGGCGAGCCGCAGCGGGTGGACCAGGCTCGCCAGGACCATGGCGGTGCCGAGGCGGACCTGCCGGGTGCGGGCGGCGATGGCGGCCAGCGCGGGGAAGAGGGAGGGCAGATAGCCGTCCGCCGTCAGGTGGTGCTCGGAGAGCCACACCGATTCAAAGCCCAGCTCCTCGGCGGAGACCGCCAGATCGACGGTCTCCTCGTACACCTGCTCCCAGGGCTGCCGCCAGCGCTCGGGGTTGCGGAAGTCCAGCCAGATTCCGAATTTCACCGGTTCTCCTTGGTGTCGGCCGTCACGCGGTGCGGACGGGTTCGTGGGGTACGGGTTGTCCCGCAATGCGTGGTGGATCAGTGCGCGGCGTCAGATGCGGTGCATCGCAAGGCGGAGGGGCGTCCGCATACTGGATGTATGCGGACGTTCCGACAACGCGGCGAGGTGCCGTAGCTGTCGTCGCGCACCCACCAGGCATTGCGCGACAACCCTCAGCCGGGCGGTGTCCGACGATCCGCGTCGGACAGGCGGGGTCAGACCCCGCCCAGGGCCCTCATGGCTCCGTCGAGCGCGACCAGCGGGGGCCGCCTGCGGTGGCCGCCGGTGCTCAGCACCTCGCCGATGAGCAGGGTGTGGCCGCCGAAGCGGCGGCTCTCGCGCAGGGCGCATTCGAGCCAGCCGGGAGCGTCGATGACCAGGGCCCCGGTGCGCGGCCCCGGTGAGGTGGAGCAGGTGGTGAGCGCCCGGGCGCGGGTCTCGCGGTCGCCCTCGAAGGCGCGGGCCAGGTCGTCGCCCGCCACGTCGAGGATGGAGACGGCCCACACTCCGGTGGCGAGCAGGTCCGCGAGGGCGTCGCAGTCGTCGGGCAGCGTCAGGGAGATCAGCGGCGGGTCCAGCGAGACGGAGACCAGGGAGCCGGCGGTCACCGCGTCGTGCCGGGTCCGTCCGGCCTCCTCGGCGAAGGTGGTGACCACGCACACTCCGGTGGCGAAGGTGCGCATCGTGGTGCGCAGGTCCAGGGACACGTGCGGAACTCCTTGTCGGCGCGGGCGGATGGGGAGCGGGTTGAGCGGGAGCGGACGGGGTGTCAGCCGGGCAGCCGGGCGGTCAGGGCCGAGCGGCGCAGTTTGCCGGTGGGGGTGCGCGGCAGGTCGTCCTCGGCCAGTGCTTCCAGGTGGTCGACGGTGGCCCCGAAGCGCTGCCGCAGGTGTTCGCGCACCCGGCGTCCGGCTTCCTCCGGATCGGTCCCGGCCCGGGGGCGGAAGAAGACGGCGAGCGCGGCGGTCCCGCCGGGTGCGGGGCCGTAGCCGCGCACCACGGTGAACGACGGGTGGACGCAGCCGAGGCGGTCCACGGCCTCCTCGATCTCGTGTCCGTGGTAGCGGCGGCCTCCGGCCTCGATGAGGTCGTCGGCCCGGCCGGTGACGGTCAGTTCGCCGTCCGCGACGTAGCCCAGGTCGTCGGTGACCAGCCATCCGTCGTGGGTGAGCGGAGCGGACCGCAGGCGTCCGCCGGTCATGAGGTGCTGTGCCACCGGCACTCCGCGGACCTGGACCCGCCCCAGGTCCCCGCGTCCGAGCAGCTCGCCTTCCTCGTCCACCACGCGCACGGCCACTCCGGGGTGGGGCACGCCGACGGATACGTAGCGGCGGGGCGGTCCGTCGTGGGGGGTGTAGACGGAGTCCACCACCCCCGAGGAGGTCTCCGGCATGCCCCAGCCGGGGTGGAGGGCGCCGGGCGGCAGACCGTACGGGGCGAGGGCTTCGAGGAAGCGCCGGGCCACCCGGTCCTTGACGGCCTCCCCGCCGTTCATGACGTACCGCAGCCGGGTCAAGTCCCAGCCCCGGTCCCCCGGTTCGTCCTCCAGCCGCTCGGCGACCCGGGCGAAGGCGTGGTTCGGGGCCCAGGTGGTGTCGACGCGGCCGGTGGACGCCAGGTCCATCCAGCGCAACGGGTCCTCGCGGACCCACGCGGTGTCGGCGTGCGTCTGCCGGCAACCGAGGAAGACGTCCCGTACGTGGAACATCACGATGCCGCTCACATGGTCCAGCGGCATCCAGTTGAGGGTCCTGCTGGTCGCGTCCAGCCCCCGGGCGAGTGCGGTGGCCCGGGCCCGGCCGAGGACGTTGCGGTGCGTCAGCGGGACCGCCTTGGGGGCGCCCCCGCTCCCCGAGGTGAGGGTGAGCAGCGCGGTGTCCTCGGGCAGGGCACCGGACTCCGGCGCCCCGGCCCCGCCGTGCAGGCCGTCCACCGGCCCCAGCGGGCGCAGGCCGGACGGCAGTCCGCCGGACGGCTCGTCGCCGAGGAACAGGCGGGCGCCCGCCGCCGAGGCGGCCAGGGCCGTCTCCTCGCGACCGCCCGGGGGTACGGGCAGCGGTACGGCTCCGGCGAGCACGCAGGCCCAGAATCCGGTCAGCAGCTCGGCCGGGCGTGCCGTCGACACGACGACGGCGGCACCCGGATCCGCGCCGGCCGCCCGCAGCCCCGCCGCCGCCCGCAGCGCGTTCCCGTACAGCCGCGTGTACGGGAGGTGGGTGGCGCCGCCCGTGCCGTCGATCAGGGTGACCCCGTGCGGTCCTCGGGCCGCACGGACCAGGGCCTCCCCGAGGGTGGTGACCGGGTGGGGCGGCAGCGGGCCGCCGTCCAGCAGGGCGGGCGGCGGCGGGGCTCCGGTCATGCCACGATGCCCAGGCTGAAGCTGTTGTGCGGGGTTCCGCCGAGGATGTGCGCGCCCGCCGACTGGAGCACCTGGTCCTGGGCGATCACGTGCTGGCGCATCGTCGTCAGGTCGCGCAGCCACCGGTCCATCGGTGAGGTGGCGCGGTAGATGGCCGTGGTGGCGACCAGGTCGTAGAGCCGGGTCACCACCGAGCGGGCGGCCCGGAACGCGTTGACCCGGGCCAGCACGGTGTCCACTCGGTCGTCACGCCCCAACTCGCTCCCGTCAGCCAGGAGTTCGGCCTGGTGGCGCAGGCTTCCGTAGACGGCGTGCCGGGCCGCTCCCAGCTCCATCTCGGCCTCGGCGATGGCCATCTGCACGCGGTAGGTCTCGGCCCAGGGGGTCGCGGCGGCCCGGTCGACGCGGTTCGCGGCGAGCTCCCTGACGTAGTCGAGGGCGGCGCGGGCGACACCGAGCGGAACGCCCGGCATATTGCGCAGGATCGCCTCCGGTGTCGCCGAAGAGCCCTTGGCGCGGGGTGCGTTGAAGCTGAACGAATGCTCCTCGGGGACGAACAGATCGTCGGCCCGGTAGTCGCAACTGCCGCTTCCGGCCAGCCCGGTGGTGCGCCAGGTGTCGATCACCTCGAAGTCCCCGCGCGGCGCCAGCACGATCCGCCAGTGGGCGGGCGACCCGTCGGGGCCCGGCTCGGGTTCGCCCTCCTTGTACACGAAGCACCCGGCGACGACCCAGTCCGCGTGGTTGATGCCACTGGCGAACTGCCAGCGCCCGGTGACCCGGTAGCCGCCGGGGACGCGCTCCGCGCGGCCCACCGGAAGGATCAGCCCGGCGGTGACGGTGTCGGGGTCGCCGAGTTCGTCCCGGGCCACGGACTCCGGCAGGAACTGGGCGTACAGCGGTGTGTCCATGCCGATCATGGCGCACCAGGCGGCGGACGCGTCGCCCCGCGCCAGGAGTTCCACCACCTCCGTCTGCTGCACCGAGTCCAGCTCGGGGCCGCCCCGTTCGACGGGCACCGCCATCCGGAAGACGCCCGCCTCCCGAAGGCGCTCCACCACGGTGGGCGGCAGCCGGCGCGCCTGCTCGATCTCGTCGGAGGCGGCCCGCAGGACCGGGATGAGCTCACGGGCCGACCGGAACAGTTCGTCGGCGCTGACCGCGCGCTGAACGCCCGGGGGGCGCGGGGCGGGTGCTGCCTGGGAAATGGCCATGGTGTTCCCCTGTCTCCTAGGATGCGGTGGGTGTCGCTGATCAGCGGTAACGGCCGTCGGCTATCGCGTTGTTGGGGTCGATCAGCGTCTTGAGGCGCCTGGTCAGAGCCACTTCGCCGGGGTCGGAGGCGAAGACCTCGCGCCACTCGGCGTGGTCGATGTCGAGCCGGTAGGGCGCGTAGCCGGCCTCGGCGAAGGATGTGTGGAGCAGGTCCAGAGCGCGGTGTGCCCGCCCGGCCGACTCGGTGTCCCGGGGGAACTTGACGGCGACCACGCAGTCCACCAGGTCCGGGCCGAGGATGTGCAGGGTCGCCGAGGGACGCACGCCCGTCTCGGCCCCCGCGCGCCGCAGCAGCGCGTCGGCGTGCGCGACGGCCTCGCCGGTGAAGGGCAGCAGGGGGAGGAAGAACAGGAACCCCGCGCCGTCGTCCACGTGGTCGGCGGTGACGCCCATCTTGGCCCGGAAGATGGCGTCGGAGACGTCCGGGTCGCCGGTGTAGCCCCGCTCCACGAGCCGGGCCAGCTCCCGGGCGGCGGCGCCTTCGGCTTCGGCTCCCTCGGCTGCGGTTTCGGCTCCTTCTGCTCCGGCCGCGGCGCCTTCTGCTCCGGCCGCGCCTTCGGTTCCGGTGTCCGAGACGCCGGTGAACAGTCCGGTGCGGCCCGCCTCGGCGACCAGGATGCCGGTCAGTGCGGCCACCGACTCCGCGGTGCCGTCCACGGGCAGGTGCACCAGGAACTCGCCGTCGGGGGCGCCATAGGCACGTCCGGCGAGCGGGTCGAAGATCCGCGGGACTCCGGCGACGAGGCCCTGGGCGACCCAGCGGCGTATCGCGGTGGTGGCGTCGGCCAGCACGTCGTGGGTGAACGTCAGGCGCACCACGCGCAGCGCCTCGGGGCGGACCGGGAGACGCACCACGGCGGCGGTGACCGCCCCCAGGTTGGACTGGACGAACAGTGGCAGCGTCGAGGGCCCGAGGCCGGGCGCGTAGACGGGGGCGGTGCGGTTCTCGGTGGGCCACCAGCCCACCCGGACCGACGACCCGTCGGGCAGGGCGACTTCGAGCCCCGCGAGGTCCTCGGTCCGCTGGCGGCGCAGCCCGACGCCCCGGTCGAGCGCGTTGCCCACGATGCTGGTGGCCGCCGCCGAGGAGGTCACGTTGACCATGCGGGACGTACCGTCCAGGAGTTCGGAGAGCTGCCCCTGGGTGACCCCGGGTTCGACGACGGCCCAGCCGGCCTCCAGGTCGAACGCCCTGACCCGGTCGAGTCCGCCCAGGTCGAGCACGACCGTGTCGTCCTGGGCGGGTTCGCCGGACCCCAGTCCCCAGTTGCGGCCGGTGCTGATGACGTGGAGGCTGCCCGAGTCCGGGTCCCGGCCGAAGAGGGCCACGAGCTCCGGCACCTGGTCCGCGGTGGCGGGACGGATCACGGCGGCGACGCGCCGCTCCCGGAAGAGGCTGGTGTTGGGGCCGAGTTGGCCGGGCCGGCCGGCGTCCGGAGCCGTACGCAGCACGCGGTCGGCGCCGAGCAGGCGCTCGGCCTCGTCGAGCGCCTTGTGGAGGGCGGGCGGCCGGGGCGGGGCCGCCTCGGTCGGGTGGTCGGACATGGTGAACTCCCCTGCGGTTTCGGATGGGCCGTGTCTGACCATGTGTGTCGGATCGGCGGGCGGTGTCCGGTGCGGTGACGACTGCCGTACGGGACTGGGGGTCGGGGCGGTCGGCGCGGTGGGGGTCGGGCCGGCCGGCGGGGTCGCGGGTCGGGGCCGGCCGGCGCGGTGGGGGTCGCGTCGGCCGACGGGGCCGGGTCGGGGGCGGGGCGGGCCGGGCCGCTAACCGGCCGCCGGGGCGGGGCTCATGACGCCGTTCAGGAAGACCAGACGGCTGCGGGACGGGGTGACTCCGGTGGCGAGCACCCTCCCGATCACCATCAGGTGGTCGCCGGCGGTGAAGGATTCCGTAAGGGAGCACTCCAGCCAGCCGGCCCCCTCGAACACGAGCGCCCCGGTGTGTTCGCCCGGCACGGAAGGAAGTTCGGCGAGCGCCTCGCTCCGCTTCTCCCGGGGACGGGCCAGCCGGCCGGCGGTCGCCGCTCCGTCCGCCCCCAGGATGGATACGGCCCACTCCCCCGCCTTCAGCAGGTCGGCGAGGAAAGCCGAGTCGTGACGCAGGCAGAGCGAGACCAGGGGCGGGTCCCAGGAGACGGGCGCGAGGGAGTTGACGGTCACGGCGTCGTACCGCCGTCCGCCCCCGGCCGACGGGTCGGGCGTCCACACGCTGACCACGCCGACACCGGTGGCGAAATGCCGCATCACCGTACGCAGATCGGGTTCCACGGCTCCTCCTGGACGAGTGGGTGCGAGTGGGTGGGAGTGGGTGCTTGACGTGCCGCCGGGTTCACCGGCCGGGTGCGGGCCCAAGCGGTGCGAGCCCCGGTGCGGCCGGAGCGGTTCCGGCCGGCGAGCTCACGCTAGGGGGCCGTCCGGGCCGGCTGTTGCGTCCGGGCGCACGCCCTCTGCCGCGTTCGCGTAACGGCGGCGCCGCCGCCCGCAGGGACTGGGGACCGGAGACCGGTGTGCGCGTTTGTGGCAGTTCCGGTGCGCCCGCGGGCCGCAACCGGAGCAGGGTTCGTGGCCACACTGCGGCGGACGGCCGGAACATTCCGCGACCACCGCGACCACGGAGGGCACAGATGACAGTCAGCGAACCGGCGGCGGTAGGCACGTGCTGCGGCTCCTGCCGGGAGCCTGGTTCCGACGCCGGGCCGCGACCGGGGCACCCCCGGCCGTCGCGGTCCCGGCGCCCCCTGGCCCTCCTCGGCCGTACGCGGAGGGGGACCCGGTGATCCGCACGGTCGCGGTGGTGGGCACCGGGATGATCGGCACGTCGGTCGGCCTGGCACTGAGCAGGCACGGCGTGCGGGTGCACCTCGTCGACTCCGATCCGGCGGCCGCCAGGGTCGCCGCGGCCCTGGGCGCCGGAACCACCCAGGCGCCGACCGCGCCGGTCGACCTCGCGGTGCTCGCCGTGCCGCCCACCCGGGTGGCGGAGGTCCTGGTCCAGCAGCAGCGGCGCGGGCTCGCGCACGGCTACACGGACGTGGCGAGCGTCAAGTCGGCCACGGCCCTGGCGGTGCTGCGCAGCGGCGCCGACAGCACCGGCTTCGTCGGCGGCCATCCCATGGCGGGCAGTGAGCGGTCCGGTCCGCTCGCCGCCCGCGCCGACCTGTTCGAGGGCCGTTCCTGGGTGCTGACCCCGGCCGAGGACACCTCGCGGACGGTGCTCAACCACACGCTCGCCGTCGTGGCGCTGTGCGGCGCGGTCCCCGTGGTCATGGAACCCGAGGCGCACGACGAGACGGTGGCTCTCGTCTCGCACCTGCCCCATCTGGTCTCGGCGCTGCTCGCGGGGCGCCTGCGGGACGCCCCGCACGAGGTGCTGCGGCTGGCGGGGCAGGGGGTACGGGACGTCACGCGGGTGGCGGGCGGCGACCCCGATCTGTGGGCGGACATCCTCGGGTCCAACGCCGCCGCGGTCACGGACGCGCTGGGGGCCCTGGCGAAGGACCTGCTGACGGCGCTGGACGCGCTGGAGGGCGTCGGCGACGCCGGTGCCTCGCCGGCCGCGAGGGAGGAGAGCCGTGCCGTGGTGCGCGAACTGCTGGCGCGGGGCCGGGAAGGGCGGCGGATCCTGCACGACCGGAGGGATGCGGGGGCTCCTTCGCACTCGTCGACCGTGTGGGTCGAGCTGACGGGCCGTACGGGGGAACTGGGCCGGCTGCTCCTGGAGACGGCGGAGCTGGGTCTCGCCGAGGACGCGCTCCGGCTGCTGCCGGACGAGGGCCCCGGAGGTCTGACGGCCCGGATCACCGCCCCGTACGCCGAGGCGGAGGCGCTGCGGCGGCGGCTGTCCGAGACGGGCTGGCTCGTCCGTCTGCCCGAGGGCCGTCCCCCCGACGGCCACCTCCCCGACGACGCTCTCCCCCGGGTGGCCGTCTCCCCGGCGGTGTAGAGGCCGCCGCCCCGGCCCGACGGTGGGCCCGGCCCGACCCGTCGGCCCCGCGCCACCCCATGGCCGTCGGCCCCGTGCCGCCCCCGCCCCGGCGGGCGGCACGGGGCTGTCGTCAGACCGAGGCCCCGCCGCCCGGCAGGCCGTAGGCGTCCGCGATCAGCTCGACGGAGCGCAGGCGCTCGGCGGTGCCGTGGGAGTTGGTCGCGAGCATGATCTCGTCGGCCCCGGTCCGCTTGTACAGCTGGTCGATACCCGACCGCACCTCGTCCCCGGTGCCGTACAGGGCGTTGTCCAGCCAGCCGCCCAGCACCGCACGCTCCTGGCCGGTGAACTCGTGGGCGGCCGCTTCGTCGGCCGTCGGCACGAGGCCGGGCCGCCCGCTGCGCAGCCGGACCGTCGCCAGCGCTCCGGTCAGCGCCTGGCGGCGCGCCTCCTCGGGGTCCTCGGCGGCGAACGCGAACACGCCGACCAGCACGTAGGGCCGGCTCAGGAAGGCGGAGGGCCGGAAGCTGCTGCGGTAGAGATCGAGTGCGGGCAGGGTGTTCTGGGCCGCGAAGTGGTGGGCGAACGCGAACGGCAGTCCCAGTTCGCCGGCGAGCCGGGCGGAGAAGCCCGAGGAGCCCAGCAGCCACACCTGGGGCTGTCCGGTGCTCCCCTGCACGGGTCCGGGCACCGCGTGGATGCGCCGGTAGGGGTGTCCTTCCGGGAAGTCGTCGGCGAGGAACGCCAGCAGCTCCCGCACCTCGGCGGGGAAGTCGTCGGATCCGCCGCGCCGCAGCGCGGAGGCGGTGGCGCCGTCGGTTCCCGGGGCCCGTCCCAGCCCGAGATCCACCCGGCCCGGTGCCAGCGCCTCCAGGGTGCCGAACTGCTCGGCGATCACCAGCGGGGCGTGGTTGGGCAGCATCACTCCGCCGGAGCCGAGCCTCAACCGCTGGGTGTGGGCCGCGAGATGGGACAGCACCACGGCGGGGCTGCTGCTCGAAATGCCCGGCATGGAGTGGTGCTCGGCGACCCAGTAGCGGGAGAAGCCGCGCGCGTCCGCCAGTCTCGCCAGGCTCACGGAGGTACGCAGCGCCGTCTCGGCCGTGTAGCCCTGTCCCACGGCCACCAGGTCCAGCACGGACAACGGGACGGGGGCCGTTCCCTGGGCCCCGGCCGGAAGGGGAATGGTGTTCTCGTCAGTCATGGGGCGAGCAAAACCCATCCGGACGGCGTGCGTGAGACCGCGCTGTCGTTTCCGGACAGGGTGCGCGGGGGCCTCCCCGGGCGGGGCACGATCCGCCCGGCCGGGCTCCGGCACCGCCCCGGTGGGCCATCGGCGCAGGTCCGCGGGGCGTCTCGGCCCCAGCGCCTCGCCGGCCTCGACTCCCGTGCCAGGTCCTAGTGTTGCGGGAGTATGACGGCCGTACGAACAAGTGCACCCCGGCCACCGGGAAATCGGGCGGAAACAGAGCGGGGCGGAGCCGCCCCCCGTCCCCGGGTGTGCAGTCCTCGCCCTCGGGTGTGGTGTCCCGCCGCCTGCCCCCGGGTACGCCGACGGCGGGTGGCTGCCGTGGCATCCACCCGCCGTCGGTGCGTCACCCGCGCGGCCCCGGCCCCTTCACCGTGGTCCGCGCGGGCTCCGCCCTGTTACGCGCCCGCGCGGTAGACCGAGATCTCGGTCAGGCTCGGGGTGTACTGCTCCGTGGCGATCTGGCTGGTGAGGGCCACCCGCAGCTTGGAGCTGGTGACCGTACCGAAGCCCGTCACCGTGAGGTCGTGCCCGACACCCGCGTCACGGGTGGCGAAGGTGACCCAGGAACCGGTGGCCGCGTCCCAGCGCTGGAGCTCGAAGGACTGCACCCGGGGGTTGGTGCCCGAGTCGGTGTACTCGTCCAGGTAGACCTGGTCGAAGGTGGTGTCCGCGCCGAAGTCGACGTCGAGCGTGATCGGGTAGGTCGCGTCGTCGGCGGCGGCCCAGCGGGTCGACAGGTTGCCGTCGGTCAGCTTCTCCGCGCCGAGCGAGCCGTTCGCCCCGGGGTGGGTCGAGCTGGCGGTCACGGACTTGCCGAGGGCGAGGTTGACCCTGTTGTCCGTCTCGTCCTCGATCGGGTCGGTGTCGACCGGGTCGGCCACCTTGCGGCCGTGCTTGTACTCGGCGATACCGATATCCGGGGCGTCGCCGTAGTAGAGGTGCGTACCGAGGAAGTCCTCGGTGCCCAGGTGCGCGTTGTAGCGGCCCGCGTCGATCAGGGGCGAGTCCTTGCGCAGCGCGAAGGGCGCGGCGGCCTTGCGGATCTTGTCGACGCCCGCACCGGTGACGTAGTGGGCGGGGTCACCGACGAACTTCGGGTCGGCCCGCAGCCCGTCGGGGTCGGCCGGCTCCTGCGCGGAGTGGGTGCCGGACGCCTCGTAGTAGTCGTTGTTCGAGAACACGGCCTGCCGCAGGGCGCCGGTACGGCGGTACCACGGCGTCGGGGTGGTCTCGGACGTGTTGTAGAAGATGTTGTTCAGGAAGTAGACGCGGCTGAGGAACGTCTCGTCGTGGACGGTGTTCAGGTCGGCGCCGTCGTAGACGAAGGTGTTGTTCGTGAAGTACGTCGGGGCGTAGTTCGTCGACAGCATGTTCTTCACGAGCACGCCGTTGTCGTTGACGCTGAGGTTGTAGCGCGCCACCGAGTTGGAGCTGTTGCCCATGTAGGCCATCCAGCCCGCGGCGTTGTCGTGCGAGTAGTTGTACTGGTACGTGACGTTGAAGTTGGTGTACTCCAGGTCCCAGGGGGTGCCGTCGTACTCGTTGTCCGGGCCGCCGTAGACCTCGTTGTACTGCATGGTCGAGTCGGCGCCGGCCCACAGGTAGAGCCCGCAGGAGACCGCGTTGTAGCGCTCCAGGAAGCCGTTGACCTCGTTGTACTCGACCGTCATCCGCTGCGAGTCGGCGAGCTGGAAGGCTCCCTGGCCGATGCTCTTGGCGTAGTTGTGGCCGATGTAGACGTCACGGCTGTACAGGTCGCGGGTGCGCACCCAGAGCTGCTCCCAGCCCTCGTGCCACTTGCCGGCCTCGTCGTACTGGCCGGAGTCGGCGCTGTCGGCGGCGAACCAGTTGAACGCGAACTGCACGGCGTGCAGTTCGACGTTCTCGAAGGTGTTGTTCTCGATCCGGACGTCCTGGAAGTGGTATCCGCCGGCCGGGTACGCCTTGTAGCTCTTGCTGCCGAAGACCTGGAAGTCGACCGCACCGTAGTGGATCTTCTGCCAGCTGCTCGGGCCGTCGAGGTTGTGGACGTAGATGTCCGATATGCGGAAGTGGTCCATGACCGTGTCCGCGCCGTCCGGGAACAGGTCGGCGTTGATCGAGACCATGATGCCGTCGCGGACGTAACTGCCCTTGGTGATGTCCGTGGCGAAGTCGTCGTCGTTGGACAGCTCGACGTTGTCGATGTCCCAGTACTGCTGGTTGCGCAGCACGATGGCGCCGGTCAGACCGACGGTCTGCGGGTTCTTCGTGCCGTCGGCGTTGAACGGGCTGGGCACGTTGCCGTTGGCCGCGATGTAGGGCCGGCCGGCGTGCTTGTCGCCGTACGCCGAGATGGTGATCGGCTTGCCCGCGCTGCCGGAGCCCTTCGGCCACAGCTGCTCGTTCTGCCACTGCTCGCCGGCCTTGAGCAGGATGCGGTCGCCGGGCTTGAAGGTCGTCGCGTTCGCCTTGGCCAGGCTGCGCCAGGCGTTCTTCGGCGAGGTGCCGGCCGCGGTGTCGTGGCCGAGCGTGGCGTCGATGTAGTAGTCCTTGCCACCCGTGGCGTTGTGCTTGTTGCCGGGCCAGGTCTTACCGGCGGAGGCGGAGGCGGGGGCGGCGGGGCTCTGCGGTCCGGCTGCCGCGTGCGCGGCCGGGGCGAGCGAACCCACGAGCAGCGCGGCGAGCACGGAGGCGAGGCCGGTGCGAACCGTCCGCGTGGTGAGCCACGGGCGCTTCACCGACGTCTCGTCGGCGGGCGGGCCGATGTCGGCAGGTCTCATTGCTGCACGTCCTTCGCGTTGATGGCGGCCACCGCCGAGCTGTCGACGTGCATCGAGGCGTCGTCGGCCCGGCGCTGGAGGTAGGTGGCGTACTTCTTCTCGACGAGCGACTGGCGGATCCGCTGGGAGTACTCGGTGAACGCCTTGTCCTTGTCGGTCTTCACGCTGTCGAGCTGGTAGTACGTGATCTGGCCGGTGCCCTTGACGGGCCCGGAGACCTGGCCCCGGTGGAGGTCCCCGAGTACGGAGACGAGGTCCTGGTCGTGGGTGCTCAGCCCGGTCGTGCCGCTGCCGCCGTAGGTGCCGGTGGTGAGCTCGGCGTCCGGCACCCCGGTGACGTCCGCGAGGTGCCCGGCGGCCTTCACCCGGCGCTGGAGGCCTGCGGCGAAGTCCGCGGGGGCGCCGTCCGGCACCTGGACCACGAGTTGCGTGTACGCGTACGTGGTCGCGTTGGCGCTCCAGGAGTCCGGGTCCGCGTCGAAGGCCTTGCGGACCTCGGCGTCGGTGACGTGGAGCGGCCCTGCGGCGTCCTTGCTGAGCAAGTCCTTGAGGCTGGTGGACAGTTCGGTCAGCCGGTGGGTCCAGTACTCCTCGGGGGAGAAGTCGGTGACCCCGTAGACCGTCTGGCCGGCCCGGACCGCCTGGGCGCGGGCCCCGTTCTCCGCCGTGCGCTCCGCGGAGATGTCCGCGAAGTCCACGGAGTCGACGAGACCCTGCTGCTGTGCGAGGACGAGGGTGGCCCGGTCCTGGCGGATCTCGTCGAACGCGCTGCTCTCCAGGCGCTGGAGCGCGGTCTTCGCCCCCGCCTTCGCGTCCCAGCTGAACGGGGTGGCCAGGTGGTAGGTGGTGGTCAGCTCGTTCTGCACGGTGGGCGCGAGCCGTCCCATGTGGAAGAGGAGTTCCTCGCGGGTGACCGGGCGCCCGCCCAGGGTGGCGACGTCGTCCCCCCGGTGGCCGCCGGACATCCCCACCGTCGCGACGACCACCGCGACGACGGCGAGTACGGCTCCGGTCACCGCGGCGAGGGTCCGCCGCGACGGGCGCCGCGGTGCCGGTGCCGTACGGGTCGCGGCACCGGTGCCGCGCGCGGCGGCCGGCTTACGGGAGCCGGGCCTGCCGGAACCGGGCCTGCCGGAACCGGGCTTGCGGGTGCCCGCCGGGGGGCGCGGCGCCCGTGTGCCGGGCGCCGCGCCTTTCACGAACCCGCCCCGATCGCCGCCACCCGGGCGACGACGGGGGTGTCCCGGGCGGCGGTGACCGCGAACTCGACCGTGTCGACCTCGGCGGCCGGGAAGGTGAGGATGCGCTGGTAGCCCACCGCGCTCGTCTCGGCGAGCGTGGTCCACTCGCCTCCCAGGGAGCCCCGGACGACGACGTGCTCGACGCGCTGGCCCTGGGTGATGTCCTCGCCGAGTACGACCGCGTCGATCCGGCGGGGCCCGTCGAAGATGAGGGTCACGGTGGGGCTGGTGTCGGTGCCGTCCGGGCGCCAGGGCGTCTCCGCCTTGCCGGGCCAGGCGGTGGCGACGTCCCCGGGGGTGCCGGAGGTGACCGTCGCGGTCGCCCCGATGCGGCGGGAGCGGAACTCCTCGATGCGCCGGCCGAGTCCGCCCAGGGCTGCCACGTCGGCGTCCCGCAGACGTCCGTCCGCGGCCGGGGGGACGTTCAGCAGGAAGCAGGAGTTGCCGCCGACGGCACGCTGGTAGATGGTGAACAGCTCGTCCACCGAGCGGACTTCGGTGTCCTCGGCCGTGTGGTGGAACCAGCCGGGACGGATCGAGGTGTTGACCTCGGCCGGGTACCAGACCAGGTCCGACTCGTGGCCGGCGAGCGCGGCCCGGCTGCCCAGGTCGCGGTCGTCGCTGCGGACGAGGCGGGAGAACTCGCCGTCGTCCGCCTGCTGCGAGACGGAGGCGGTCCGCTCGGCGTCCTGGAGGGCGCGCGGCACCACGCTCCACTCGTCGGGGCGGGTCTCGCCGGCCTCGTTGCCGCACCAGCGGACGTCGGGGCCGCACACGTTGATCACCGCGTCGGGCTGGAGCTCGCGGACCACCGCGTAGTAGCGCTCCCAGTCGTAGACCTGGCGCTTGCCGTTGGGGCCCTCGCCGTTGGCGCCGTCCAGCCACACGGAGAACACCGGGCCGTAGCGGGTGAGCAGCTCGGTGAGCTGGGCGACGTAGAAGTCGTCGTACGCGCTCCCGGAGCCGTAGGACGCCTCGGTGCGGTCCCACGGGGAGAGGTAGACACCGAACTTCAGGCCGTGCCGGCGGGCCGCCTCGGCGACCTCGGCGACCACGTCGCCCGTGCCGCCGCGCCACGGCGAAGAGGCGACCGAGTAGTCGGTGGCGTCGCTCGGCCACATGCAGAAGCCGTCGTGGTGCTTGCAGGTGAGGATGACGCCGGTCATCCCCGCGCTCTTGAGCGAGGCCACCCACTGGTCGGCGTCGAGGTCGGCCGGGTCGAAGAGGGCCGGGGCGTCGTGCCCCTCGCCCCACTCCCGGTCAGTCATCGTGTTCATGCCGAAGTGGATGAAGCCGTAGAACTCCATCTCCTGCCAGGCGAGCTGCCGCTCACTCGGCCGGACCTCGGCGAGCGCCCGTGCGGACGCGGCCGCGGTGGTCACTGGTACCTCCGGTTGTACGAGGCGAGCAGGGCCATCAGCCCGGCCAGCGCGAGGAGCATGATGCCGAGGTGTCCCCAGCCGATCGTCTTGCGCTCCACCACGACGAGCGCCACGCAGGCCGCCGCGACGAGCGTGCGCACGCCGACGAGCAGCGCCGTACGCGTCGAGTCCTTCATGTCGGTTTTCCTTCCACCGGGGCCGCTCGGGCCCGGTCGCTGTGGGCCCGTCAGCCCTTGACGCCGCCGGATGCCATGCCCTCGATGAGCCGCTTCTGGATGAAGGCGTAGACGATCAGGACGGGGACGATGACGATGACCATGCCGGCGTACAGACGTCCGTAGTCCGCCGCCGCCTTCTGTGCCGTGAACAGGTTGAGCAGGCCGACCTGGACGGTCTTTCCCTCGCCGGGAAGCAGGGTCAGCGAGATGATGAAGTCGTTCCAGTAGGCGAGGAAGTTGAAGAGGATCACGGTGGTGATCGCGGGCCGGGCCATCGGCAGCATGATCCGGGTCATGATCCGGAACCGGGACGCCCCGTCGATCGACGCGGCCTCCTCGTAGGCGACCGGGATGGACCGGAAGTACGCGGTGAGCAGGTAGATCGTGAACGGGATCGACGTGGCCGCGTAGACGAGCGAGAGCACCGAGGGGTTGTCGAGGAAGAACCCGCCGGGGAAGACGTCGACGAGCGCCTTGTCCCAGTCGACCAGCATCAGGAAGATCGGGACGACGATGTAGTTGACGTTGACGAAGAGGCCGCCGAGCAGGAGGAGTTCGACGAATCCCTTGCCCTTGAACTCGTACCGGGCGATGACGTACGCGGCCGGCACGGAGACCGCGAGGACCAGGACCAGGCCGAGCACGGTGACGAACACCGAGGTCGCGAAGTACTGGCCCATGTGCGCGTCGGTGAACGCGTCGACGTAGTTCTGCAGGCGCAGCCCCTCGGGCAGCGTCCAGGGGCTGCCGAAGAACTCGCTCTTCTTCTTCAGCGAGGCGAGCAGCACCCAGGCGACCGGCACCGCGATGGCGAGGGCGAGGGCGATGACGAGCACGTACGTGAGTACGCGGCCGATCCGCGAGCGGGCGGCGGGAGGGCGGGGTGTGTTGATCACGGTCATGGTGTCTGTCCTCAGAACTGAAGGGGCTCGCGCTTGGTCGCCCGGCTCATCAGGAGCGACACGAGGAAGGAGAACGCGAAGATGACGACACCGATGGCCATGCCGTAGCCGTACGAGGAGTTCGTGTACGCCTGCTTGTACATGTAGCTCAGCAGGACCTCGGAGGAGCTGTCGGGGCCGCCGCCGGTCATCGCGCGGACCAGCACGAAGCTGAGGTTGACCGCGCTCATGATGAAGAAGGTCAGCGAGGTCCGCAGGTTCTGCCAGATGAGCGGCATCGTGATGGAGAAGAACTGCCGGGTGGCGGAGGCTCCGTCGAGGCCGCTGGCCTCGTACAGCTCCTCGGGGATGCTCGACATGCTCGACATGTAGAGGACCATGTAGTAGCCGAGGGACTGCCAGACCATCGCGATGCCGACGGAGTAGAGCACGACCTTCTGGTCGCCGAGCCAGACCTGCTGCCAGCTGTCGAGGGAGACCAGCCGCAGCATGCTGTTGAGCAGACCGTTGTTCTGGTCGTAGATGGCGGAGAAGACCGCCGCGATCACGACCACGGAGAGCACGTTCGGGATGTAGAGCACGAACCGGAGGAAGTTGCGGCTGCGCAGCTTCTGCCGCGTCATGATCGCGGCGAGGAACAGGCCCATCCCCATCGTCACCGCGGTGACCACGACCAGCAGCGTCACCGTGTTCTGGAACGCCCGCACGAACTGCTCGTCGTCGATGAGGTGGCGGAAGTTGTCCAGCCCCACGAACTTCATGTCCGGGGAGAAGCCGCTCCAGGTGTAGAGCGACATCCGGAACACGTTCACGGTCGGGTAGACCATGAACACCGCGAAGAGCACCAGCGCCGGGAGCAGGCAGGCCAGCACGAAGCGGGTGTGGCCGGACCGGCGTGCCGGGGACGCCTTGCCGCGCCGGGATTCACCGGCGGACGTCCGTGTTTTCGCTACGGGATCCGCTGAGTCTTGGGGTGGGGTGGAGAGGGTCGTCACCGTGCCGGTCCTTCGGTCGTACGAGGCGGTCCTGAGTGGGCCGGGAAGATCTCCCGGCGGGCGTGCGTGCCAGGCGTCGCCGGGCAGGCGGGACTTTCGACACACGCCCTGGTGGAGGCGCCGGCGGCGACCCGGGTCTGCCGGGTCGCCGCCGGGCACATCAGTTGCCCGCCTGGCGCAGCTTCTCGCTGGCCTCGTTCAGCGCGGACTGCCACTTCGCTTCGGTGGTGTCGCCGCTGATGATGCTGTTGGCGGTGTCGAAGAGCGTGGACTTGATGTCGACGCCCTCGACCGGGGAGGTGCTCGCGAAGCCGCCGACGAGCGCGGAGACCGACGGGTCCTCGTAGAGCTTGTAGAACGAGGCGCTCTCGCCGGTCAGACTGTCGGCGATGCCCTGGATCGGCTGGATCGCGTTCGACTTGGCGAAGATCTTCGCGGCCTCGTCGGAGTACAGGTAGGCGACGAATTCCTTCGCCGCGTCCTTGTGCTGGGCGGCGCTGGGGACCCAGACCGACTCGACCGAGGTCGTCAGGTAGCGCTTGGCCCCGGCGGTGACGGCCGGCAGCGGGGTCAGGCCCCAGGTGAAGCCGTCGGCGCGCGGGGCGTCCGCCATCTCACCGGTGATCCAGGTGCCGTTCGGCATGAACAGCGCCTTGTTGTCCAGGATCGACTGCTGGTTCTTGGTGAAGTCCTGCTCGTTGGCGTAGCCGACGGTGGTCGGCGCGGCGTAGCCGAGCAGCTTGGTGGTGATGTCGAGCGCCTTCTTCGCGTTCGGCGTCTTCCAGACGTCCTTCTTGTACGTCATGACGTCGGTGTAGAACTGCTCCCCGCCGACGTCGGCGAGCAGCGCGAAGAAGTACGAGTCGAGGTAACCGGCGGTCGGGTAGGTGAAGAGGGGTATGCCCGCCTTCTTCGCCTTGTCGCCGAGCGCGAACATCTCGTCCCAGGTGGCCGGGGTCTTCCAGCCGTTCTTCTCGAAGAGGCCCTGGTTGTAGAACAGGCCCGTCGGCGCGTAGTACATCGGCATCAGGTACGTCTTGTCCGTGCCGTACGGGTTGGTGTTCAGGTTGCCGACGATGCCCGGGGTGAGCTTGTCGCCGACCGTCTTGGTCTCGCCGGGGACCTTCGCCTTGAGGACCGAGGTGAGGTCCTCCACGGCCTTGTCCTTGACCAGGGTCTCGGTGAGCGCGGCCTTGCGGCCCTGGCCGAGCACCACGACGTCCGGGTACTTGCCGGCCTTCATGTTCGGGGTGATCTCGTCCTCGATGCTCTTCGAGATCTGGAGCTGGACGTCGACGTCCGGGTGCGACGCCTCGTAGGCCTTGATGACCTGCGTGTACATGTCCCGGCCGTAGCCGCCCTCGAGGGCTGCGACCTTGAGGGTCGTCTTGCCCGAGTCCGCGCTGTCCCCGCCTCCCGAACATCCGGTGGCGAGCAGCCCGAGCACCGTCACAGCGGTGCCCGCAAAGGCGAGCGACTTCCTCATTCTGGGGGTCCTTCCCGTGGACAACTGCCCACCTGACTGCGAGTGGCAGAGCGGGCCGGGCGGGGCCCCTTTCGGGGGCCGCGTCGCCCGGCGCCGCGCCACCGCAGGGCCGGACTTGGATCTTCGTTGATCCGGCGTTGTTACGGTGGCACCGATAACATGGTGCGTACGATGGCATCGATCACATGACGGCGCAAGGGGTCAGATGAGGTCGATTCGCCGAACGCCTCACATCGAGACCATGTGGGCCCGCCGCGCATGGCCCGCCCGGAGCCTCGGACGCGGGCGCACGACGGCGCGATCAGGCGTCAGCACCCCTGTACGCACAAGGGAGTTCCGACGACGCGCCGGTACGCGCGGACCCGGCCGCGCACGCACGGGGCGCCACAGCGGCGCCCGTGAACTTTTTTGCCGGGGCGGCCCGGAACCGGCGCCGGAACCTCGCGAACCGCGCGCGAGCGGGACGAAAGGGCACGGCCCGGCGAACACCGAACCTCATGAAGTCAGGGCGAACGGGACCACTGACGACAACTGGTGGCGAACCGCGCCTCCCACGACGACTGTTGACCAACAGGTCGTCCGGTGACGAAAGATGACGTCAAGGGGCGAACCGGGCGACCGGATGGAACCGGGGTCGGCGCGCCCCGGTCTCACCTCCGGCGCGGCGCCGCGGTGGAGCCGCGTACGGACAGGGACGCGGTGACGGCCGAGTCCTCGACGTCGGCCTCCCCCTGGAGCAGCAGCCTGACGGCCGCCGCGCCGTACCCGTAGAAGTCCTGCCGGACGGTCGTCAGGGGCGGCGCGCAGTAGGCCGCGAGCGCGATGTCGTCGACGCTCACGATGGAGACGTCGCCGGGCACCGACCGGCCGCGTTCACGCAGGGCCCTGATCACCCCGAACGCCATCTCGTCGCTCGCGACGAAGACCGCGGTGACCTCCGGGATCATCGCGATGATCTGCCCCTGCCGGTACCCGGAGTCGGGCGACCAGTCCCCCTCCAGGGGGGTCGGCGGCTCGATCCCGGCCGCGTCCAGGCACTCCTGCCACCCCTGGCGGCGCTGACGCGCCTCGATCCACTCGTCCGGCCCGGCAACGTGCCAGATCTGGCGATGTCCAAGGTCGAGGAGGTGTTGCGTGGCCAGCCGGCCCGCTTCCGCCTGGTCGATCCCGAGCACCCGGGCCCCTTGCGTCCGCGACCCGTCGAGGGTGACGGTCGGGATCTCGCGGGTGAGGTCCTCTATCTTCTGGGTCACCGACAGCAGTGGCACGGCGATCACCAGACCGTCGACGCCCTGGTCGGCGAGTTTGGCCAGGGACCGCTCCATCAGGCCGGCGTCGAGCCCGGCGATGGTGGCGATGCTCACCGCGTACCCCGCCGCACCGGCGGCCGACTCGACACCGGCGGTGACCGCCGAGCGCGAGTAGTACCCGCCGGACTCCAGCAGCACCAGCCCGATGGTGTGGCTGCGGCCCGAAGAGAGCGCCCTGGCAGCGCTGTTGAAGCGGTAGCCGACCTGCTCCACCGCCGCGAGCACCCGCCGGTTGGTATCCGGGGTGACGTTCGGCGAACCGCGCAGAGCACGTGACACCGTCTGCGCCGACACTCCGGCGATCCGGGCCACGTCGGCCATGCTCGGCTGCCTCGGCCTCGCGATGTCCTCGTTCAAGAGATGTCCTCGCTCAAGACGCTCCATCCTCCGGGATCGGCTGCTGGACTCTACCAAGCTTGTTATACATGTCATCGATAACATACGCTCGCGCCGTGACTGAGTCGCCCACGACACACATCCCCTCGGCACGCCCCACGGACGATGCGACGGCGAGCCCCGCCACCGCCGCTCTGTCCTGGCGCGAAGGCCGCTTGTACCGCAACGGCGTTCCACACCGCATTCTGTCGGGAGCGCTGCACTACTTCCGGGTTCATCCCGATCTCTGGCGGGACCGCATCCGCCGGATCGCCGATCTCGGTCTCAACACCATCGATACGTATGTGGCTTGGAACTTCCACCAGCCGCGCGAGGACCGGGCGCCGGGCTTCGACGGCTGGCAGGACCTCGAACGCTTCATCCGCACGGTGGGAGAGGAGGGCCTCGACGTCATCGTCAGACCCGGACCCTACATCTGCGCGGAGTGGTCCAACGGCGGTCTGCCCGGCTGGATCACCGGCCGCGACCTCGCCCTGCGCAGTTCGGACCCGGTGTTCACCTCGGCGGTCGGCACGTGGTTCGACGAACTGATCCCCCGCATCGCGGCGCTCCAGGCGTCCGAGGGCGGGCCGGTCGTCGCGGTGCAGGTGGAGAACGAGTTCGGCAGCTACGGCGACGACCACGCCTACATGCGCTGGAGCCGCGAGGCCCTGACCGAACGGGGCATCAGCGAGCTGCTGTTCACGGCGGACGGCCCCACCGAGCTCATGCTGGACGGCGGTTCCCTTCCGGGCACCCTGATGGCCGCCACCCTGGGCTCCAAGCCCGAGGCCGCCCGCGCACTCCTCGCCGGCCGTCGCCCCGAAGAACCCTTCCTGGTCGCCGAGTTCTGGAACGGCTGGTTCGACCACTGGGGCAAGCGGCACCACGTACGCGGCGTGGAGAGCGCGGTGCACACCCTGCGCGGCATCGTCGCGGACAGCGGCAGCGTCAGCATCTACATGGCGCACGGCGGCACCAACTTCGGCCTCTGGGCGGGTGCCAACGAGACGGACGGCCGTCTGGAGCCCGTGGTGACCAGCTACGACTCCGACGCGCCGATCGCCGAAGACGGCTCGTTCACCCCCAAGTTCTTCGCCATGCGCGAGGCGCTCGGCGCCGAGGGCCCCCTCCGTTCGCCCGAGCGGCTGCCGAAGCTCCCGCCCGCCCGCGTCCCGCTCACGCACCGGGCCGGCCTTCTCCCCGGGCTGCGCGCCGTACCGCCGACGACCACCAGCACCGCACCGCGCCCCGCCACGTTCGAGCAACTCGGCCTGGACGCGGGCATGGTCCTGTACACCGCGCACCCGCGCATCCCGGCGGGCACGCACCAGCTGACCCTCACCGACGTGCGCGACCGCGCCCTCGTCTTCGTCGACGGCACCTTCCTCGGCATCGCCGACGCCGATTCACGGGAACTGCCCGTGGCGGGAACCGGCGAGACCGTGAAGCTGGAGATCCTCGTCGAGAACCTCGGCCGGATCAACTACGGACCGACCGTCGGCGGGCACAAGGGCCTGCTCGGCCCGGTCCTGGTCGACCGGCGCACGGTACAGGGCTGGGAGAGCGCGCCGGTCGCGCTCCAGGAGTGGTCCGACGCGGAGCTCGTCCAGGCCCTCGCCTCCGGCCCAGCTCCCGCCTTCGGCTCCGCGTCCGCCTCCGGCCCCGGTACGCCGGCCACCGGGTTCGCCGCCGCCCGGTTCCACGTCGACACTCCGGCGGACACCTTCCTAGCGCTGCCGGGTTCGCGCCGCGGCTTCGTCTGGGTCAACGGGTTCCTGCTCGGCCGCTACTGGGAGATCGGGCCCCAGGTGACCCTGTACTGCCCGGCACCGCTGCTGCGGTCCGGCGAGAACACCGTCACGATCCTCGAACTGGAACAGCTCGGCGAGGAAATCGAGTTGCGGGACCACCCCGAACTCGGTCCGCCGGAGGAGTACATCGAGGAGTTCGACTGACCGGGACGGCGACCGGCCGGGCGGCGGATCGTGCGCGATCCGCCGCCCGGCGTGGCCCCGGCCCCGAGGAAGACCGAGGACACCCAAGCGCTCGCGGAACGGCTACGGGGCCGCTCCGCCATGGGGATTAAATGCCGCGAACGTGAGGCGTCGTGACCGGTTCCACCGCTGACGATCCTTACCGTGTCGTGCGAAACGCAGGCCTGGCCAAGGCGCCTGTCCTGCCCTCCATGTACCACCCACGAAAGGAGTGAGCGTGAGCGCTCGCTTCACCATGAAGTGGAAGATCGCGCTTGGGGTTACGGCGCTGGCCGCAATCGGCGCCGGGACCGTCCCGGTCTCCGCCCCGGCCGGCGGTGGTAAGGGAAGCACGGATCACTGGGGCGTCATCACCCGCAACACGATCGGCTCTCCCGTCGCTGCTCCGAGGAACGGCCCGTACGGATCGTTCGGTGTGACGGGGACCGCCGCGAGGCCGCCGTACGGACGCGGCAGCCTCGGAATCGAGGTGGCGGATCGCTCCACTTCCCTGACTCCGCCCAGTGAGAAGGTCAGCTTCGGCAACGAGGTCGACTTCTACGGCAAGCCGGTCCTCGGCGCCCAGGGCCTCGACAAGGTCGGCTTCCACGTCTTCCAGACCGGCGAGAACGTCTCCTACGGCGGCCCGACGAACATGCCGGACATCACGTTCGAGATCAATCCAAACCTCACCGCCGCCCCGGCCACCACCTTCTCGTCGATGGTGTGGATGCCGCCGGCCTCCCCGGTGACGAACCGTTGGAGCGGCTACCTGGACGCCACCACGACCGGTACATGGATCCTCACGGGCAACGCGGGCACCGTGACCGGCTGCGTTCTGGCGACCCCGTGCACCTTCTCGCAGCTGAAGACCGCGCTCGACGACGGCGGCACACAGCCGACCATCCTCACCGCCGCGGTGGGCAAGGGCCGCGACTACATGTGGATCGGCGCTGTCGACGGCTTGCGGATCAACAGGGCCATCTACGACTTCGAGGTTGACGGAGTCAAGACGCGTCGCGCAGGCTGAGCCCCGCGCCCGGCAGGGGCGTCGTCGCCGGCTGCCTCACGGCTACCGGCGACGAGCCCTCCTCTTCCACCGCCGTGATCATCGGGTCGACCCTCCGCCGTGCGATGCACCGCGTCTGACGCCGCACGCCCATCCACCAGAGGTCGCGGGACAGCCTTTACGCCCGCACCTGGACCAGCGCGTGCGTGCCGCTCGTACGCCAAGCGGTCCCGGACGCTTCGAGGGCGTCCAGCATGTCCTGCTCCAGGCCCACGACGACGTCGGACTTCAGCGTCCGCAGCGCCGCGACGGCCCCCGGGAAGTACGCGGTGAGATCGGCGAAGGGCACAGTCGCCTCCCACCGCCGGTCGCCCACCAGGCGACGGTAGTTGAGGTCCCCCTTCAGGAGGGTGAGCGCGGCGCCCGTGAACTCCTGCCGCAGGTCCTCGGGCATCTCCTCGTACCCGAACGGGGCGCAGAAGAACGGGTGGGTACGGACCTCCAGCTCGCCCGAGGCCATGGCCTTCCAGAGCCGGCCGCCGGTACGGCCTGCCTCGCCGGGTGCCTCGACGAGGCGGCGCAGGCAATCGACCACGTCGGCGGTCATCGCGTCGGAGACGAAGTACGGGGACGGCTTGACGTACAGCACGACCCGCTCGGCATGCGCGTGTCCGAGGAGGTGGTCGACGAGGACGAGATCGGGGATCAGCTCGCGTCCCGCGTTGTCGGCCACCACGGCCACGGTGGCCGGGGCGCCGACGGGCAGGAGCTGCCACAGCGCGGCGCTGTCGTCGGCGACCAGCGCCGGGTCCACGGCGCCGTCCGCTGCCGGCTCCCCCGCCGAGACACGGAAGCCGAGGTCCGCGCGATTGCCCCAGAGCGAGGCGGTGAGCAGCGCCGCACCCCGCTGGGGGGCCGGAGCACCGGCGAGCTCGTCCAGGGCCCGCAGCTCCTCCTCGACCGCCTCGCCCCGCAGTTCGGCCCGCTTGAACGGCGCGAAGGGGTCGACTCCGCGCCACGGCCCCGTACCGAAGTACCCGACGGCGCCGAGGAGCCTGCGGTAGAAGTAGTTCTCCGCCCACAGGAACGGGGCCTCGTACCAGGAGCCCCCGACGTACTCCTGCCCCCAGGCCGCCCAGAGCTCGTGGTCGTGGTCCGCGTCGGGGAGCGGCCGGACGACATCCTCGGCGATCTCGTCCAGCAGCGCGTCGAGGGCCTCGTGCTCCTCGCGGCCGTACGGGAAGGCGTCCCGTACCTGCCGGATGAGAGCGGGGTGGCGCTCGGCCAGTACACCCCGGGGGAACGAGCCGGGCTCGTCGCTCAGGACGACGGGAGCACGGACGACGGGGGCAGCCTGCGGGGCACTGCCGCCGACAGCCCCTTCGCCCGGAGTGCGGGAGTTCTTCTCTGTCATGGTGCCCAGGCCCTTCGCGCGTCGGTCGCTCACCCGACCATGATCGCAAGGAGCCGTCCGCCGTCGGCCCGGCCCGCCGAGACTCCGGCGGGGCGAGGAGGGCGGCGGCCGGCCGTAGGTCCCGGGGGCCGGGGGTCCGGGGAGCCGGGGAGCCGGGGGGCCGGGGGGCCGGGGGCCGGGGAGGTGAACGACGAGCGCGTGCCGGTCGGGGGACGTTTGCAGGTGCGGAGGCCGAACGGGCCGCAAGCGGCCGATCGCCGCGACCAGGCCACGCCCCGAACACCGGCGCCCGCGCCCGGGGCGAGGCTCCGGCGGGCCGGCGGCTACGGCCGGCCCGGAGGTGCCGCGCCACCCGGGTGGCCAGCGGGAGGTCATGACCGCGCCATGGCCACCGGCTCCCCCGGCGCCCCGCGCGACGCGCACGGACCGCCGCAGGCTGCCCGCCCGGCGCCACCGGACGGACTCGCTCCCCTTACCGCCGGCCAGGCCCGGAGCGGCCTTCCGTTACGCGGATGCGAACGGTCCCGCACCGGGGCCGCACATCTCCTCAGGTGTTCACCCCGCGACCGGAAAGGCGCCACTCCTTGCTGCGCGTCGAATTCATTCGACGGGTTGCAGTGCGCGTCGAATTCATTCGACGGCGACAGCGCGCGTCGAATTTTCGACGAGTAACAGCGGGTGTCGAATTCATTCGACGGCGACAACCTGTGTCGAATTTATTCGACGGGCCACAACCCCACCTGCGGCAACGCCCGTTCAAGGTGTGGTCGCGTTAACGCGCCCGTAAGACAGTTGTGATTCAAGTCTTGACAGGTGCTCGACACCAGGCCACCTTGGGAGCGCTCCCACACCAGTAACCCGCACAGTCCACTCACCCTTTCACCATCAGCACCAGGTGGTGAAAGGGGCGTGGCGAGGCACGGACGCGCCCCGCCACGCTCCACGCTGCCCGGCAGAGGAAGGCGTTCGTCATGAGCTCGATGAAGCGCTGCGGACACGACCGCGCCAGAGGGATCCCGGCCCTTCTGGCCGGAGCGCTCACCCTCGCCCTCGCCGCCCTCGCGAGTGGGCCGGCGACAGCGGCCCAGCAGGGCACGCTGCATGAACTTGCCGCTGCCCAGGGCAAGTACTTCGGCTCCGCCACGGACAACCCCGAGCTGACCGACGCCGCGTACACGGCCCTCCTGGGCTCGGAGTTCGGACAGATCACCCCCGGCAACTCCATGAAGTGGGACACCACCGAGCCCGTCCAGGGCCAGTTCAACTTCGCCAAGGGCGATGTGATCACCGACTTCGCGGCGCAGCACGACCAGACCGTGCGAGGCCACACCCTCGTCTGGCACAGCCAACTGCCGAGTTGGGTCGGCGCTCTGCCGTCGGCGCAGGTCGAGGCGGCGATGACCCGGCACATCACCGAGGAGGCGACCCACTACCGAGGCGCGGTCGCCGCGTGGGACGTGGTGAACGAGCCGTTCAACGAGGACGGGACCTACCGCACGAGTCCCTTCTACAACGCGATGGGCACCGGCTACATCGCCACCGCCCTGCGCGCCGCCCACGAAGCGGACCCGGACGCCAAGCTGTACCTCAACGACTACAACATCGAGGGGCTCGGCGCGAAGAGCGACGCCATGTACGCCCTGGTCACCGAACTGCTCGACGAGGGTGTACCGCTCGACGGAGTGGGCATGCAGGCCCATCTGGCCGTTCAGTACGGCTTCCCGTACCAGATGCAGGCGAACATGCAGCGGTTCGCCGACCTCGGCCTCGACGTGGCGGTCACGGAACTCGACGTCCGTATGCAACTGCCCGCCGATGCCGCCAAGTCGGCCACGCAGTCGTCGTACTACCAGCAGGTGACCGAGGCCTGCCTCGCGGTCGAGCGCTGCGTCGGCATCACGGTCTGGGACTACACGGACAAGTACTCCTGGGTCCCGAGCACGTTCCCGGGTCAGGGCGCGGCCAACCTGTACGACGAGAACCTGCAGCCCAAGCCCGCCTACTCCGCCGTGCGCACCGCGCTGGGCGGCGGGGACGACGGTGACGGCGGTGACGGCGGCGGACCGGCGGCGCTCAAGGCGCAGTACCGGAACAGCGATTCATCGGCGGGCGACAACCAGATCAAGCCCGGTCTCCAGCTGGTGAACACCGGCGCGACGGCGGTCGGCCTGTCGGACGTGAAGGTCCGGTACTGGTTCACCGCCGGCAACGGGGCTGCCACGTACAACACTTGGTGCGACTGGTCGCCGATCGGCTGCTCCGCGGTGACCCACCGGGTGGTCGCGACGGACACCCCGAAGGCCGGCGCCGACCACTACCTCGAAGTGGGCTTCGGCAGCGTCAGCCTCGCCCCGGGCGCCACGACGGGCGAGATCCAGCTGCGGCTGAACAAGACGGACTGGTCCACCTTCGACGAGTCGGACGACTACAGCTACGGCAGCGGCACCTCGTACGCGGACGCCCCCAGGATCGCCGTGTACGTGGGCGGCGAACTGGTCTGGGGCATCGAGCCCTGATCCCCGGGCCCACCGGGCCCACCGGCCGCACCACCCCGCTCCCCCCCGACGACCCACCCCCATCTCCACCCTCCAGACGACCACCCCCTTCTCCACCCCCTCGCTCACCCCCTCGCTCACCCCCTCGTCCCCCGACGACACCCCCCAGCGGAGGATTTGTGTCGATATCACGTAGAACATTCAGCAGCGCCCTGGGTGGCAGCATCCTCGCCGCCGGTATGGCGCAGGGCATCGCCGTCGCCAAGCCCGCCTCCCAGGCGGCCGACACCGGGGCCGGCGCCGCGTCGGCCACGGCCGCGTCCAACGACCCGTACACCCAGGCCTTCCTGACCCAGTACGGCAAGATCAAGGCGGCCGCCAACGGTTACTTCAGCCCGGACGGCCTGCCGTACCACTCCGTCGAGACCCTGATGGTCGAGGCCCCCGACCACGGCCACCAGACGACCTCGGAGGCGGTCAGCTTCTGGATGTGGCTGGAGGCCGCGTACGGCAGGGTGACCGGGAACTGGGCGCCCTTCAACGCGGCCTGGACGGTGGCCGAGAAGACGATCATTCCGCAGCACGCGGACCAGTCGACCGCCGACTCCTACAACCCGTCGTCCCCCGCGACCTACGCCCCGGAGCACCCGCTGCCGAGCGCCTACCCCTCCGCCCTGGACGGCACGGTCAAGTCCGGCGCGGACCCGCTCGCCACGGAACTCGCCGCGTCCTACGGGACGATGGACGTCTACGGCATGCACTGGCTGATGGACCTGGACAACGTCTACGGCTACGGCAACAAGCCGGGCACCGGTGGCGAGGCCGGGCCGGGCGCCGGCGCCTCCTTCATCAACACCTACCAGCGCGGTGCGCAGGAATCGGTGTGGGAGACGGTCCCCCAGCCCACCACGGACCTGTTCAAGTACGGCGGCCCCAACGGTTACCTCGATCTGTTCGTCGGCGATTCCAGTTACGCCAAGCAGTGGAAGTACACCAACGCGCCGGACGCCGACGCCCGCGCGGTGCAGGCCGCCTACTGGGCGAACCGCTGGGCCACCGCCCAGGGCAAGGCGAGCGACGTCGCGAGCTCGGTCGCGAAGGCCGCCAAGATGGGCGACTACCTCCGCTACGCCATGTTCGACAAGTACTTCAAGCGGGTCGGCGACTGCACCGACCCGGCCTCCTGCCCGGCCGGTTCCGGCCGTGACTCCCAGCACTACCTGCTGTCCTGGTACTACGCCTGGGGCGGCGCCGCGGCCGGAAGCGGCGGCGGTTGGGCCTGGCGCATCGGTGACAGCGCCTCCCACCAGGGCTACCAGAACCCGCTGGCGGCCTGGGCACTGTCCAACGTACCGTCGCTGACCCCCAAGTCGGCCACGGCCAGAAGCGACTGGTCAAAGAGCCTGACCCGGCAGCTGGAGTTCCTGACCTGGCTGCAGTCGAGCGAGGGCGCGTTCGCGGGCGGCTGCACCAACAGCTGGGAGGGCAGCTACAGCAAGCCGCCGGCCGGTACGTCGACCTTCTACGGCATGGCGTACGACTGGCAGCCGGTCTACCACGACCCGGCGAGCAACAACTGGTTCGGTTTCCAGGCATGGGGCATGGAGCGCCTCGCGGCGTACTACCACGAGACGGGCAACGCCTCCGCGAAGGCCGTGCTCTCCAAGTGGGTCGCCTGGGCCTCGTCCGAGACGACGGTGGGCGCCGACGGCAGCTTCCGCTTCCCCTCGACGCTCAACTGGTCGGGCCAGCCCGACACCTGGAACGCGGCGTCCCCCGGCACCAACGCGGGCCTGCACGTCACGGTGGTGGACTACTCCAACGACGTCGGCGTGGGCGCCGCGTACGTCAAGACGCTCACCTACTACGCCGCCAAGTCGGGTGACCAGAACGCGGCGGCGCTCGCCAAGGCGCTGCTGGACGCGATCGCGCTGAACACCACCACCAAGGGCATCTCGGTGCCGGAGGTCCGGCGCGACTACAACCGGTTCGACGACGAGGTGTACATCCCCGCCGGCTGGTCGGGCAAGATGCCGAACGGCGACCCCGTCAAGTCCGGGTCCACCTTCATCTCCATCCGCAGCTGGTACAAGAACGACCCGGACTGGCCGAAGGTGCAGGCCTACCTGGACGGCGGCGCGGCGCCGACGTTCACCTACCACCGGTTCTGGGCGCAGGCGGCGCTCGCGCTGGCCTTCGCGATCTACGCGGAGCTGCTGGTGGAGGGCGGCGGCCAGCCGAGCGGGGACACCCAGGCTCCGACGGTCCCGGCGGGTCTCGCCGTGACGGCGACGACCGCGAACAGCGTGTCGCTCTCCTGGTCGGCAGCCACCGACAACACCGCCGTGACCGGCTACGACGTGTACCGCAACGGGGTGCTGGCGGGGAACGCCACCACCACGGCGTTCACCGACTCGGGTCTCGCCGCGGCCACCGCGTACAGCTACGCGGTCGCGGCCCGGGACGCGGCCGGCAACACCTCGGCGCTGTCGGCCGCGCTCGCCGCCACCACGAAGTCGGGCAGCTCGACCGGCACCGGCGCGGTGAAGGTCCAGTACAAGAACACCGACTCCGCCGCCACCGACAACCAGATCAGGATGGGCCTCCAGGTGGTCAACACCGGCAGCGCTCCGATCGACCTGTCGACGGTGAAGCTGCGGTACTGGTTCACCTCCGACGGCGGCGCGAGCACCTTCGGCACGTACTGCGACTACGCCGCGCTCGGCTCGTCCAACATCACCCACTCCGTGGTCGCGGTCTCCAGTCCGAAGACGGGCGCCGACCGCTATCTGGAGGTCGGGTTCACGGGCGGCGCGGGCACCCTGGCGGCCGGCGCGTCCACCGGTGAGCTCCAGTTGCGGCTCAACAAGAGCGACTGGTCCAACTTCAGCGAGTCCGACGACTACAGCCGCGGCACCAACACGGCGTACGCGGACTCCTCCAAGGTCGCGGCCTACGTCGCCGGCACCCTCGCGTGGGGCACCGCCCCCTGACCCCTCGCACCGTGACCGGCCGATGACCGCGCCGGGCCACCCCACCCACTCCCGATGGCGGGACACCCACCGCCCCGCCGTACCCGCCATCGGGGCAACACCCCCAGTCCCGACGACGCACCGCAGGTCCCCGTCCGAAGCGACGGCGGCCTGACGGGAGCGGTGAGCCCCGACCCGGCCACCCGCTCCCGGTCGGCACCCCATGACCCGTCCGCGGCGAGCACCCGCGGGCGTACGAGAGGAGCACGGAGCCGCAATGAGTACCAGAGGCACCATCACGAACGGCTTGCGCCGGAGACTGGCCGCAGTCTCCGCCCTGGCCTTGGGCGCGGCGCTCGCCGTCGCCGTTCCCGCCAGCCCCGCTTCGGCGGCCGCCACGGCGCGGGTCGACAACCCCTACGTGGGCGCGACGGCATACGTGAACCCGGACTGGTCCGCCAAGGCCGCGGCCGAGCCGGGCGGCGCCGCCATCGCCAACACGCCCGCCTTCGTCTGGATGGACCGCATCGCGGCCATCACGGGCTCCTCCGAGGCGAGGGGCCTGCGGGCGCACCTCGACACGGCGCTGGCCCAGGGCGCGAACCTGTTCCAGGTCGTCATCTACGACCTGCCGGGACGCGACTGTGCCGCGCTGGCGTCCAACGGTGAGCTCGGCCCCACCGAGCTCGGCCGGTACGAGAGCGAGTACATCGACCCGATCGCCGCCATCCTGGCGGACCCGGCGTACGCGAACCTGCGCATCGTCACGATCATCGAGCCCGACTCGCTGCCCAACATCGTCACCAACGCGGGCGGCACGGCCGGTTCGACCGACGCCTGCGCGACGATGAAGGCGAACGGCAACTACGAGAAGGGTGTCGGCTACGCGCTGCACACCCTGGGTGCCATCCCCAACGTCTACAACTACATCGACGCCGCCCACCACGGCTGGCTGGGCTGGGACAGCAACATGAGCCCCGCCGCGGCGGAGTTCAAGAAGGCCGCCACGTCCGAGGGCGCCACGGTCAACGACGTCACCGGCTTCATCGTGAACACGGCCAACTACTCGGCTCTCAAGGAGCCGAACTTCAAAGTCACCGACTCGGTGAACGGCACCACGGTGCGCCAGTCCAAGTGGGTCGACTGGAACTACTACGTCGACGAGCTGTCGTTCGCCCAGGCGCTGCGCACCCTGCTGGTGAGCCAGGGCTTCAACTCCAACATCGGCATGCTGATCGACACGGCCCGCAACGGCTGGGGCGGCTCCGCGCGGCCCACCGCCGCCGGTCCGACGACCAGCGTGGACGCCTACGTGGACGGTGGCCGGGTCGACCGGCGCATCCACGCGGGCAACTGGTGCAACCAGAGCGGCGCCGGCATCGGCGAGCGTCCCACCGCCGCCCCGGAGTCCGGGATCGACGCCTACGTCTGGGCCAAGCCCCCGGGGGAGTCGGACGGCAACAGCGCCCCCGTCGCCAACGACGAGGGCAAGGGCTTCGACCGGATGTGCGACCCCACGTACACCGGTAACGGCCGCAACGGCAACAGCATGACCGGCGCACTGCCGAACTCCCCGCTCGCGGGCCACTGGTTCTCCGCGCAGTTCCAGGAGCTCGTGCGCAACGCCTACCCGCCGATCACCGGCGGCGGCACCGGCACCGACACCACCGCTCCGACCGCCCCGAGCGGCCTGACGTCGACGGCGAAGACCAGCAGCAGCGTCTCGCTCTCCTGGACCGCGTCCACCGACAACACCGCCGTGACCGGCTACGACATCTTCCGCGCCGGGGTGAAGGTGGGCTCCTCCACCACCACCTCGTACACCGACACCGGCCTGACCGCCTCGACCGCCTACAGCTACACGGTCAAGGCCAAGGACGCCGCCGGCAACGTCTCGGCCGCCTCCAGCGCCCTCTCCGTCACCACCTCCGCGACCAGCGGCGGCACCACCGACACCACCGCTCCGACGGCCCCGACCGGCCTGACGTCGACGGCGAAGACCAGCAGCAGCGTCTCGCTCTCCTGGACCGCGTCCACCGACAACACCGCCGTGACCGGCTACGACATCTTCCGCGCCGGGGTGAAGGTGGGCTCCTCCACCACCACCTCGTACACCGACACCGGCCTGACCGCCTCGACCGCCTACAGCTACACGGTCAAGGCCAAGGACGCCGCAGGCAACGTCTCGGCCGCCTCCAGCGCCCTCTCCGTCACCACCTCCGCGACCAGCGGCGGCGGCACCGGTACGGGCACGGTCAAGGTCCAGTACAAGAGCACCGACTCCTCCGCCACCGACAACCAGATCCGGATGTCCCTCCAGCTGGTCAACACCGGCAGCAGCGCGGTGAACCTCTCCACCGTGAAGCTGCGCTACTGGTTCACCCCGGACGGGGGAGCCTCCACCTTCGGCACCGCGTGCGACTACGCGGTCGTCGGCTGCGGAACCGTGACCCTCGGCGTGACGGGCGGCGGTTCGGCGACCGGCGCCAGCCACTACCTGGAGGTCGGCTTCGGCAGCGGCACCCTGGCCGCCGGCGCCTCCACCGGTGAGATCCAGGTCCGGATCAACAAGAGCGACTGGTCCAACTTCAGCGAGGCGGACGACTACAGCCGCGGCACCAACACCGCCTTCGCCGACGCGTCGAAGATCGGCGCCTACGTGGGCGGCACGCTCTCCTGGGGCACCGCTCCCTGACCCGGCCGCCCACAGGCCCGCCGCCGAACTGACGCGGTGACGGGCCCGGGCCGGGTCCCCCTGTGACACCGCCCCCCGCCGGACTTCCGGCGGGGGGCGGTGTCGTGCGGAGCTCCGCCCAGCCGGATCACGCCGTCAGGGTCGTCTGACGCGGTGCTGGTCACGCCCGCCTCTCGTGGCGGGGGGCGAGGCCGCTTCAGGTGTTCCCTGGATTCCTCAGGCAGGAGATCACGCCTCGCGGGGATCATCAACATTCCGCAGGAGAAGCCTCAGACTCCGCGATATGCAGGAGCGCGCCCGCATTTGACGTCCTTGCGCCCGGAGTTGGCACCGGAGTCGATACCTCTTTTCCCGGCCTCCCCGCTCCGCGGAACGCGCCGGACGGAACGCCCGAATCCCGTCTCGTGCACACGTTGGAGCCTCGGCGGCCATTCGATCGGCCAAATAAACACACTCTCCGGAAAGGCCGCTCGCGGCGGCAAGCATTTCCAGCCATTCATGGGCTCGTAGTCACGGGCAGGAAAGCGCACCACCGGAGTCCCACAGCACCACCGGCAGCCTGCCCCTCGAGTCGGGCCACCCCACGCACGACGGCCGCCCCACGCACGACGGGCGCGAACGCTGCCGTCGTGTCGTGGAGGCGGCCGTGGCACCTCACATGCTCAGGCCAGTCCGAGTGACTCCAGGACGCGGCGCTGACCCGGTGCCGGGGCGGTCGGCCAGTAGAGGTAGCAGACCCCGCCCGTGCCGCTGCGCACGTTGCCGTTCGCGTCGTACCGCTTCGTCCGGAGCCAGATCTGCTCCCACTCGGCCCGTGCGTAGATCCGGCGCACCGCGTCGTCGTCCTTCGAGGCGGGGTCGTTGGCGATGACATCGCCGTCCTCGGTGAAGCCGATCACCGTCATCAGATGGCCCGACGTGCCGTAACCGGCGCCCGTCAGCTCCTCCTTGAGGAAGGACTGCGAGGTGATGACGGGGATGCCGGCCCGGACGAGGGTCTCCACGTCGGCGAGCGAGCCGAGGCGGGTGACGGCGGAGGACATGTCCGGGTAGGTGGCGGCGTAGGCGGCGTTGAAGGGCCAGTTGCCGCAGCCGTCGTACTGGTAGTCGAACGTGTAGCGCGCCGCGTGGCAGATCTGGGGGTCGGGGAGGCCCGGCTTGACCCAGGCGAGCTGTTCGGCGGTGGGCTTGCGGCCCCAGTACTCGATGATCATCTGCGAGGAGGTGGGGCTGCACCAGGCCTCGCCGCCGTTGTCGTACTCGGGGTACTGCCCCGCGTGGAGGTTCTGCGAGTAGCGCGGCACGGCGAGTTCGTGGCCGCGGCCGGTGCCGGGGGTGCTCGCCGGGACGGTGAAGCGGTCCGGGACGTCCGAGGCCATCGCGCCGACGCGCCAGACCGTCGGGGTGAGGCGGGTGCCGGGCCTGCGGTGGAGGGTGAGGCGGAGCCGGTAGTGCGTCAGGCGCAGGCCGCTCGCGGCGTCGTCGACGGAGAAGGTGTCGGTCCAGATGGAGCTCTTCCCGTCCGTCTGGTCGTCCACCGAGGTGCGGCGGATGTCCTCGTCCCCGGCCGCCCAGCGGCCCATCACGTACCAGGGGGTGTCCGTGCCGTCCGAGTAGCGGCCGAGCAGTTCGATCTGGATCCAGGTGCCGGCGGGGGTGTCGGCGTTCCAGGAGGCGATCACCTCGGTGGCCGGTACGGCGCTGCGGTGCGACGGGGAGGTCCAGGTGGCGTACTCCCACGCGGCGGTCGTCCCGGTGTGCGGGTCGGTGTGGTCGGTGGTCCCGGTGGGGGTGCCGATCACCAGGCCGGGCCTGCGGCCGGCGACGGCGCGGGTTCCGGCGGCGGAGCCGGAGCGCCAGTCCGTGTACGTCGTCCAGAAGTGGTTGTCCACGGCGGTGTCCGGGGCCTTGGAGCGGAAGGGAGCGGGGCGGGAGGCGGAGCGCGCGGCGGCGGACGCGGGTCCGGCGGAGGCGGCCACCGTGGAGGCGGCGGCGACGGCCGCGAGGGCGGCGAGAACGTTCCTGCGGTTGTGCGGTCCGGTCATGGGGGGGGGACTCCCGAGTCGTTGGCGGACGAGGGTGTACAGCGCGGTGCGGGGCGCGCGTGCGGGCGATGCGGCGCATGTGTACGGCGTGCGTGTTCGACGTCGATCAGTGCGCCAACTATCGCGGGTCCCGGCCCCGGCGGGCCAGTGATTCACCCCGCGCGGACGGAGCAACATTGGACTGGTCCACTGGCATGCCACCGGCGCCGCCCGATGGCCGGCACCGCCCCGGGACGAGCCGCCGCCACCGCCGTGACCTGCGACGGACCGGGGAGGCCGGAGCCCGGCCCCGGACCGTACCCTGGAGCCATGAACGACCTGGCCGGACACGCCCGCGGCCTCCTGGCCCTCCCCGCGTCCCTGGGCCCGGTGCGGCTCGTGGCGGTCGACGGGCACGCGGGCTCGGGAAAGAGCACCCTGGCCACCCGGCTCGCCGCCGCCCTGGGAGGCGCTCCCCTGCTCCGGCTGGACGATCTGGCCACTCACGAGGAGCTGTTCGCCTGGACCGGCCGGCTGCACGAGCAGGTGCTGCTGCCGCTGTCGCGCGGGGAGCGGGCGCGCTACGCCCCGTACGACTGGACCGCCCGCCGCTTCGGACCCGAGCGGACGCTGGACCCCGCGCCGGTGGTGCTGATCGAGGGGGTGGGGGCCGGACGCCGGTTCCTGCGGCCCCGGTTGGCGGCGCTGTGGTGGATGGAGCTGGACCGCGAGGCCTCCTGGGAGCGGGGCCGGCGGCGGGACGGACCGGCGCTCGACGAGTTCTGGGACGGCTGGACGGTCGCGGAGGAGGAACATTTCGCCGCGGACCCTTCACGACCGTACGCGGATTCGCTGGTACGCCAGTTGTCCGACGGTTACGAGTGGCTGACGGTGCCTCGGGCGACTGCGACCGGGGGCCGGATTGCTACGGAGGGTGAAGGCGGCTGGTCATCCGGTTGAGCGCCCGGAAATCGCCAGGCGCATGTTCCAACTCGGCTTGACCGGCGGGGCTTACAGGTCTTACGTTCTCAATGTGCGGCTTTTCGGAGCCCATCCAGGACGCGAAGCCCCCGATTGTTCCCCCGTGATCGGGGGCTTCGTTCTGCCCGCAGGCCCCCCTCATCCGCACCACACGGGCCCTCTCCTTCACCGTCCGTCACGAGAGACGCCGTTCCGGTGGTTTTTCCGGGCTCGGTACGATACTCGGCGGCTCGGTCAATTCCCGCCCGCGAAACGGTGATTCGGAACGCTTCCGTGGGCATGCTGTGCGGGCGGGACATCCTGGGGCACAGTCGTGTGGGGGACCTGATGGACATCGGCACGCAGGGCGCGCACGCCCCTGCCGAACTGGCCTGGCTGCGGGGCGTGGACGCCTACACGGTGGGCGCCTACCCGCATGCCGAGGAGGAATTCCGGACGGCGGTGGGACTCGATCCCGGCATGGCGGACGCCTGGCTGGGCCTCCACGCGCTGCGGATCGACACCACCACCGCCCTGTTGAGCATGTACCGGCACCGCGACCGCTTCGGCGAGCAGCGCACCCGGCACAAACGCACGCTCAACTCCTGGTACTGGCTCGGCTGGTGGGTGCAGCCGGTGCTGGAGTCGCCGCGCGATCTGCTGCTGGCACACGCCTCGCACTGGCTGGACGGCCGCCATGTGCCCGAGCTGGACCGGGCGTTGGCCGGGCTCCCGCCGGTCGACACCGACGCACAGGTGCGCTTCCTGCACGCGTGCCGGGCCTATCTCGCCAAGGACTGGGAACAGTTGGTCCGTTACACCGAACGGCTGGTCGACGACCCGTTGCTCGGGATCGAGGCACGGCTCTTCGGCGGGATGGCCCGGGTCCGGCTGGAGATGTACGGGCAGGCCGAGCCGCTGCTCTCCGCGGCGCTGATGCGCTGTCGCAGCGAGCAGCCGCAGCGCAAGGAGCTCCGGTACTGGCTGGCGCGGGCGCACGAGGGGACGGGGCGCAGCGCCGCCGCGCTCCCCCTCTACCGGGCGGTGCACCGGGTCGATCCCTCGTTCATGGACACCTCGGCCCGGCTCGCGGCCATCACCGATCACGACGGGTTCGACGAGCCGGCCGGCCTCGCGCCGGCCGCCCTGAGCGGTTACGGCGCGGACGAGTTGGGCTCCGATTCCCAGCCGGACGGCGACGCGCTGCTCGGTACGGACCTGGTGGACGGCCGTGAGCCGTGGCTGGGCGGCGATCCGCTCGGCCCCGTCGCCCCGGTGGTCACGACCGCCCCGGAGGGTGCGCGCGCCAAACGGTCCGGGTCCGGCCGTGCGGGGCGTCCGGTGCTGCCGGCCGGGCCGAGCGACCCCGCGCTGCTGGCCGACGCGCTCGCCGAGCTGGAGCGGATGGTCGGGCTCGATCCGGTCAAGCGGCAGGTCAAGGCGCTCTCGGCGCAGCTGAACATGGCGCGGCTCCGGGCCGAGCAGGGTCTGCCGGTCCAGCCGCCCAAGCGGCACTTCGTCTTCTCCGGCCCCTCGGGCACGGGGAAGACGACGGTCGCCCGCATCCTGGGCCGGGTCTTCTACGCCCTGGGCCTCCTCGGCGGCGATCACCTGGTGGAGGCCCAACGGTCCGATCTGGTGGGCGAGTTCCTCGGCCAGACGGCGGTCAAGGCCAATGAGCTGATCGACTCGGCGCTGGGCGGGGTGCTCTTCGTCGACGAGGCGTACAGCCTGGCCAACTCCGGTTACAGCAAGGGCGACGCGTACGGCGACGAGGCGCTCCAGGTCCTGCTGAAGCGGGCCGAGGACAACCGGGACCATCTGGTGGTCATCCTCGCCGGCTACCCGGAGGGCATGGACCGGCTGCTGGCCACCAACCCGGGGCTCTCCTCGCGGTTCACCAGCCGGGTCGACTTCCCGAGCTACCGCCCGCTCGAACTCACCGCGATCGGCGGGGTGCTGGCCGCCGCCAACGGCGACCTCTGGGACGAGGAGGCCCTGGACGAGCTGCGCAGCATCAGCGGCCATGTGGTCGAGCAGGGCTGGATCGACGAGCTGGGCAACGGCCGCTTCCTGCGCACCCTGTACGAGAAGAGCTGCGCCTACCGCGACCTGCGGCTCTCGGGGTACGCCACGGCGCCGGGCCGCGCCGACCTGGCGACGCTGCGGCTTCCGGACCTGATGCAGGCGTACGGCGAGGTGCTCTCCGGCCGTGGCCCGGTGGGCCGGGGACAGACGGAGGCGCCCGGCGCGTAGGCCCGGCACGTGACGGGGGCCCGCCCGGCACTCGCCGAACGGGCCCCCGATACGTGACGGTGGTGAAGAAGGCGCGACCGCCCGTCAGCCGATGTCGGCCATGGCCTTCGGCTCGTCGTGCGCCCGGTGCTCCGGGACGACGTCGACCGTCCGGCGCGGTACGGAGACGCGGTGGGCGGGGTCGCGGACCTCGCCGACCAGCATTTCCAGTACGTCCTCCAGGGCGACGAGTCCGAGGACCTTGCCCTGCGCGTCGGCGACCTGCGCCAGGTGGGTCGCGGCCCGGCGCATCACGGTCAGGGCGTCGTCCAGCGGGAGCTCGGCCCGTACGGTCGCCATCGGGCGCCAGACGTGCTGGGGCACGGCGCGCTCGCCGTCCTCCAGGTCGAGGACGTCCTTGACGTGCAGGTACCCCATGAACGGGCCGCCGCGCTCGGCGCGGACCGGGAAGCGCGAGAACCCGGTCCGTACGGTGAGCTCCTCGACCCGGCGCGGGGTGACGGACGGGTCGACCGTCACCAGCGAACCGTTCTCCAGGAGGACGTCCGTGACGGGCCTGCTGCCGAGTTCCAGGGCGTCCTCCAGCCGTTCCTGCGCTTCGGGCTCCAGGAGCCCGGCCTGGCCGGAGTCCTCCACCAGCCGGTTCAGCTGCTCGCTGGTGAAGACGGCTTCGACCTCGTCCTTGGGCTCGACCCGGAAGAGCTTCAGCACGAGCCGGGCGCAGGCGCCGAGCGCCGCGGTGACCGGGCGGCAGAGCCGGGCGAAGCCCACCAGGGCGGGGCTGAGCCAGAGGGCCGTCCTCTCCGGGGCGGCCATCGCCAGGTTCTTCGGGACCATCTCTCCGACGACGAGGTGGAGGACGACCACGAAGACGAGGGCGAGGACGTACCCGAGCGGGTGGACGAACCCCTCGGGCACGTGTGCCGCGTGGAAGACGGGTTCCAGGAGGTGGGCGACGGTCGGTTCGGCGACGGCGCCCAGGGTGAGCGAGCAGACGGTGATGCCGAACTGTGCGGCGGCCATCATCTGCGGGAGGTTCTCCAGGCCGTACAGCACCTTGCGGGCGCGGGCCGATCCGCTCGCGGCGAGCGGTTCGACCTGGCTGCGGCGGACCGAGACGAGCGCGAACTCGGCGCCGACGAAGAAGCCGTTCGCGAGGACGAGGAGTCCGGCGAAGAGCAGTTGGACCAGGCTCATCGGGTGGCCTCCTGCAAGGTCCGGCCCATGGTCCGGCCGGGGGCCGCGGGAAGGGCGCCGTCGGGAAGGTCCGTGCCGTCCGGCTGCCCGGACACGTCCGCGGTGCGGACGAAGCGGACCTGCTCGGCCCGGTAGTGGCCCACCTGGCGGACGGAGATCCGCCAGCCGGGCAGTTCGGTACGGTCGCCGGGGGCGGGGATCCGTCCGAGGAGGTCGGCGACGAGACCGGCGACGGTCTCGTACGGTCCGTCGGGTACGTCGAGGCCTATCCGGCGGAGGCTGAGGACTCGGCAGCTGCCGTCGGCGTCCCAGGCGGGGCGGCCGTCCTCGCCGGTGACGGAGACCAGCTCGGGCCGGTCGGCGCCCTCGGCGTCGTGCTCGTCGCGGACTTCGCCGACGAGCTCCTCGATGATGTCCTCCAGCGTGACGACACCGGCGGTGCCGCCGTACTCGTCGACGACGACGGCTATCGGCTGCTCGTTGCGGAGCCGCTGGAGCAGTTGTTCGACGGGCAGGGACTCGGGGACCAGCAGCGGCGGGACGGCGATCCGGCCGGCCGGGGTGCGCAGCCGCTCGGCGGCCGGGACCGCGAGGGCGTCCTTGAGGTGGACCATGCCGACGACCTCGTCGATGCGTTCCCGGTAGACGGGGAAGCGGGAGAGGCCGGTGGCGCGGGTCAGGTTGAGCACGTCGGCCGCGGTGGCGGTCGACTGGAGGGCGCTGACCCGGACCCGGGGGGTCATGACGTGCTGGGCGGTGAGACCGCCGAGCGACAGGGTCCGTACGAAGAGGTCGGCGGTGTCCTGTTCCAGGGTGCCGGCCTCCGCGGAGTGCCGGGCCAGCGAGACCAGCTCGCCCGGGGTGCGGGCGGAGGCCAGTTCGTCGGTGGGCTCGACGCCCAGCAGCCGGACCAGCCGGTTGGCGAGCGTGTTCAGCGCCGTGATCACCGGGCGGAGCGCGGTGGCGAAGCGGTGCTGGGGGCCGGCGACGAACCGGGCGACCTGGAGGGGCTTGGAGACGGCCCAGTTCTTGGGCACCAGCTCGCCGATGACCATCTGCACCGCGGAGGCGAGCAGCATGCCGGTCACCACGCTGATGGTGGGTACGGCTCCGGCGGGCAGTCCGGTGGCGGTGAGCGGTCCGTTGATGAGCTGGGCGAGCGCGGGTTCGGCGAGCATGCCGACGACCAGCGAGGTGATGGTGATGCCGAGCTGGGTGCCGGAGAGCTGGAAGGAGAGTTCGCGCAGCGCGTCGACGACCGTGCGCGCGCGCCGGTCGCCTTCCGCGGCCGCGCGTTCCGCCTCGGGCTTCTCGACGGTGACGAGACCGAACTCGGCCGCCACGAAGAAGCCGTTGGCCAGGATGAGAAGGAATGCCGCGATGAGCAGCAGCAGGGGGGTGGTCATGCCGCCGCCTCCGGGGAAGGGGCGGCGCAGGTACTACCGGACGATCCGTCCATTGCTGGAAGGAGTCACTCCTCGGGTCGCAGGAAAAGCCCCGCCGGTCTGCGGACCGTCTGGGCGGGGCGGGGCGCCACTCGGCGCCGCCGAACCCCAGAGTAGTCAAGAATCGGTGTGTCCGGGCAGGGGCTCACGGCCATCGGCCGGGCGCCCCCGCGCCCGCCCGTGCACGCGGGCCTGAATTCCCGTCGGCCCGGGGGCGGGCTCAGGCTTGATTCCCGTCGGCCCGGGGGCGGGCTCAGGCTTGGACGCCGCTGCCGTGGGCCGCGACGAGCCGGCGCAGCTCTCCGGCGTCCCGTACGGCCTGCTGCTTGGAGAGGCCGGGCTGGATGCCGAGGGCGGGCAGGCTGGTGCCGTCGCTGAGGCCGAGGTAGAGCCAGGGGTCGCCGGCCCTCAGGTTGACCTGGAGGATCTGCGCCCAGGCGAGCCGCCGGGTCCGGGTGAGGTTGACGACGGTCACCCCGTCCTCGTCGGCGACGATCTTGGGCCGGGCGAGCAGCACCAGCACCCCGGCGACGAGGACAGCGAAGGCGATGAAGGTCACCCGGTCCCCCGGACCGAGGCTCTCCAGCATCAGCGCCACGACGGTCAGGACGACGAGGAACGCCAGCGCGATGGTGAGCAGGACCAGCCGGGTGAGTCCCGGCCGGAACGTCACCGGGAGGGCCGGCTGTCCGGTCCGGGGGGTGGGGGCGGACATCAGGTTCTGTCCTCTGCTCGGTGTGCTGGGTACGAGGGACGGGCTCCGGTCAGAGCCGGCAGGCGTGGATCGCCGTGGTGAGGATGGCGCGGGCGCCGAGCTCGTACAGGTCGTCCATGATCCGCTGCGCTTCGCGGGAGGCGACCATGGAGCGGACGGCGACCCAGCCCTCGTGGTGCAGCGGGGAGACGGTCGGCGACTCCAGGCCCGGGGTGAGGGCGACCGCGCGCTCCAGGTGCTCGACGCGGCAGTCGTAGTCCATCATCACGTACGTCCGGGCGACGAGGACGCCCTGGAGGCGGCGGAGGAACTGCTGGACCTTGGGCTCGTCGGTGCCTGCTCCGGTACGGCGGATGACGACGGCCTCGGACTTCATGATCGGCTCGCCGATCACTTCGAGTCCGGCGTTGCGCATGCTGGTGCCGGTCTCGACCACGTCGGCGATGACCTGGGCCACGCCGAGCTCGATGGCGGTCTCGACCGCGCCGTCGAGGTGGACGACGGAGGCCTTGACGCCGTTGTCCGCGAGGTGCTGGGCGACGATGCCCTCGTAGGAGGTGGCGATCGTCATGCCGTCGAAGTCCTGCGGGCCCTCGGCGGTGCCGGGCTTGGTGGCGTACCGGAAGGTCGAGCGGGCGAAGCCGAGCTGGAGGATCTCCTCGGCGTCGGCTCCGGAGTCGAGCAGCAGGTCGCGGCCGGTGATGCCGATGTCGAGGCGGCCGGAGCTCACGTAGATCGCGATGTCCCGGGGCCGCAGGTAGAAGAACTCGACCTCGTTGACGGGGTCGACGAGGACGAGCTCCTTCGACTCCTTGCGCTGCTGGTAGCCGGCCTCATGGAGCATCGCCATCGCAGGCCCGGAGAGTGAACCCTTGTTGGGGACGGCGATGCGCAGCATGAGCTCGGGTTTCCTTTGTACGAAGGAGTGTGCGGACGGTTCTGCGGACGTGCGGGAGTTCCGGCGGTGCGGGGCGTGCGGTGGAGAGAGGCGTTGCTCAGAGGTGGGCGTAGACGTCGTCGAGGGAGATCCCGCGCGCGACCATCATCACCTGGACGTGGTAGAGCAGCTGCGAGATCTCCTCGGCGGCCGCTTCCTTGCCCTCGTACTCGGCGGCCATCCAGACCTCGGCGGCCTCCTCGACGACCTTCTTGCCGATGGCATGGACCCCCTTGCCCACCAGTTCGGCGGTGCGCGAGGTGGAGGGGTCGCCGTCCGCGGCCTTGAGCGTCAGCTCGGCGAAGAGTTCTTCGAAGGTTTTGTTGGCCATGATGGTCCCTAGAATACGGGGTCCCCGCCCGCCCTCAGCGCCAGGGTTCGCTGACGGTGCGCAGCGTGGTGGCGGTGGCGACGGCGGCGGTGACCGCTTCGTGGCCCTTGTCCTCGGACGAGCCTTCCAGACCGGCCCGGTCCAGCGCCTGCTCCTCGGTGTCGCAGGTGAGGACGCCGAATCCGACGGGGACGCCGGTGTCGACGGTGACCTGGGTGAGGCCGACGGTGACGCCCTGGGAGACGTACTCGAAGTGCGGGGTGCCGCCGCGGATGATCACGCCGAGGGCGACGACCGCGTCGTAGCCGCGGCCGGCGAGGACCTTGGCGACGACCGGCAGTTCGAAGCTGCCCGGGACGCGCAGCAGGGTGGGTTCCTGGATGCCGAGTTCGCCCAGCGCGCGCAGGGCGCCGTCGACGAGGCCGTCCATGACCTTCTCGTGCCACTGGGCGGCGACGACCGCCACGCGGAGGTCCTCGCAGTTGCTCACGGACAGTTCGGGTGCGCCCTTGCCGCTCATGTTCTTCTCCTACCGTTCTTCGGGTTCTGTGGGTCTGTCTGCGGGACTACTGGCTGAGGGCCTACTGGCTGAGGGACTACTGGTTGCCGCAGGTGGAGGCGGGCACGCCGTCGAGCCACGGCAGGTCGTGCCCCATCCGGTCCCGCTTGGTGCGCAGGTAGCGCAGGTTGTGCTCGCCGGCCTGCACGGGCATGGACTCGCGGCCGTTGACGACGAGGCCGTGGCGGACCACGGCGGCCGTCTTGTCGGGGTTGTTGGTCATCAGCCGGAGGCTGCGCACCCCGAGGTCCTGGAGGATCTGGGCGCCGGCCGCGTAGTCGCGGGCGTCGGCGGGCAGGCCGAGTTCCAGGTTGGCGTCGAGGGTGTCGGAGCCGCGCTCCTGGAGTTCGTAGGCGCGCAGCTTCTGGAGCAGGCCGATGCCCCGGCCCTCGTGGCCCCGGAGGTAGACGACGACGCCCCGGCCCTCGCCGGTGATCCGCTCCATGGAGGCCCGCAGCTGGGGTCCGCAGTCGCAGCGCTGGGACTGGAAGATGTCGCCGGTCAGGCATTCGGAGTGGATGCGGACGAGGACGTCCTCGCCGTCGCCGATGTCGCCGTGGACCAGGGCGACGTGTTCGACGCCGTCGGTCACCGAGCGGTAGCCGTAGCCGGTGAAGTCGCCGAAGGCGGTCGGCAGCCGTACCTCGGCCTCGCGCCGGACGGTGGGTTCGGCGCTGCGGCGGTAGGCGATCAGGTCCTCGATGGAGATGATCGTGAGGCCGTGCTTGCGGGCGAACGGCACGAGTTCGGGGAGCCGCAGCATGACGCCGTCCTCGCCCGCGATCTCGACGATCGCGCCGACCGGACGCAGTCCGGCGAGCCGGGCGAGGTCGACGGCGGCCTCGGTGTGGCCGTTGCGGACGAGCACGCCGCCGTCGCGGGCGCGCAGCGGGAAGACGTGGCCGGGCCGGACGAAGTCGCCGGGTCCGGCCGTGCCGCCCGCGAGCATCCGCAGGGTGGTGGCGCGGTCGGCGGCGGAGATGCCGGTGGTGACGCCGTACTCGGCGGAGGCGTCCACCGAGACGGTGAAGGCGGTCTTCATCGACTCGGTGTTGTGCTGGACCATCTGCGGGAGTTCGAGCCGGTCGAGCTCGTCGGCCTCCATGGGGGCGCAGATCAGGCCGCGGCACTCGCTCATCATGAACGCGATGACTTCGGGCGTGGCCTTCTCGGCGGCGATGACGAGGTCGCCCTCGTTCTCGCGGTCCTCGTCGTCGACGACCACCACCGGGCGGCCGGCGGCGATGTCACGGATCGCCTGTTCGACGGGGTCGAGGGCGAGTTCGCGGTCGTGGTGCGAAGGGGTGGCGGGCTGGGCTGTCATGCCGTGGCTCCTTCCAGACCGGCGGTGCGCGTACGCAGCCACCAGTCGCGCATGCCCCACAGGACCAGGGCGCCGTAGATGACGTAGACGAATCCGGAGAAGGCGAAGCCGTTGGCGAAGTTCAGCGGGACGCCGACCAGGTCGACCAGCAGCCAGGCGAACCAGAACTCGACCATGCCGCGCGCCTGGGCGTACATCGCGACGATGGTGCCGACGAAGACGTACGCGTCCGGCCACGGGTCCCAGGACAGCTCGGGGAAGGCGGTGAACAGGCCGCCGACGGCGAGGGTGCCGACGACCGCGCCCGCGAGCAGCACGCCGCGTTCGCGCCAGGTGGCGAACCGTACGGCTATGGAGCCGTCCTGCGCCTGCTTCTTGCCGCGGGTCCAGGAGTACCAGCCGAGCAGCGAGACGACGATGACCACGATCTGCTTGCCCGCGCTGCCGGAGAGGTGGGCGGAGGCGAACGCGAAGAGCAGGATCGCGCCGGACAGGAGCTGGGCGGGCCAGGTCAGCACGGACCGCTTCCAGCCGAGGGCCAGGGCTATCAGACCGATCGTGTTGCCGATCATGTCCGACCACTTGATGTGCTGGTCGAGGACGGTGAACGCCTCGGAGTTGAGCCAGTCGGCGGCGTTCACTTCGCGGTCTCCTCGTCGGTGTCGCTCCGGTCGCCGGAGTCGGTGTCGGTCAGCTTGCGGAGGTCGGTGTCGCCCTGATCGGTGGAACGGTCGCCGAGCAGGCGCTCGACGTACTTCGCGATGACGTCCACCTCCAGGTTGACCGGGTCGCCGGGCTGCTTGAGGCCGAGCGTGGTCAGCGCGAGGGTGGTGGGGATGAGGCTGATGGTGAAGTAGTCGGGCCCGGCGTCGACGACGGTGAGGCTCACGCCGTCGACGGTGATCGAGCCCTTCTCGACCACGTACCGGGTCAGTTCGGCGGGCAGCGAGACCTTGACGATCTCCCAGTTCTCCGAGGGGGTACGGGCGAGGATGCGGCCGGTGCCGTCCACGTGCCCCTGCACGATGTGGCCGCCGAGCCGGCCGCCGAGCGCCATGGGGCGCTCCAGGTTGACGCGGGAGCCGGCGGTGAGCGCGCCGAGGCTGGAGCGCTTCAGCGTCTCGGCCATGACGTCGGCGGTGAACTCGTGCTCGCCTGTCTCGACGACCGTCAGGCAGACACCGTTGACGGCGATCGAATCGCCGTGCTTGGCGCCCTCGGTGACGACGGGGCCGCGCAGCCGGAAGCGGGAGGCGTCGTCGAGTTCCTCGACGGCGGTGACCTCACCCAGTTCTTCGACAATTCCGGTGAACACTAGTTTCCCTTCCGAGCGGTTGAGTCCGCGGCGACGGTGGCGGGGACGGCGGTGATACGGAGATCGGGGCCGATGCGTACGGTCTCGGTCACATCGAGCCGCAACGCCCGGGCGATGGTGGTGATTCCGGCGTCGGCGAGGGCGGCGGGGCCCGCGCCGAGGAGGACGGGGGCGAGGTAGCCGACGACCCGGTCGACGGCCCCGGCGGCGACGAAGGCGCCCGCCAGGGTGGGGCCGCCTTCGAGGAGTACGGAGCGGACGGACCGCTCGTGGAGCGCGGCGAGGAGGGCGGTGACGTCCAGTCCGGTGCCGCCGGCGGCGCGCGGCAGCCGGAGCACGTTCTCCTCGGGCAGGTGGCGGGCGTCGGCGTCCTCGGCGACCGCGACCAGGGTCGGTGCGGTGGCGTCGAGGACCCGGGCGCCGGGCCGTACGGCGGTGGCGGTGGTGTCCACGACGACGCGCAGCGGCTGGGTGGCGCCCTCGATGCCCCGGGCGCCGAGCTGCGGGTCGTCGGTGCGGGCCGTGCCGGAACCGACGATCACGGCGTCGGCCTCGGCGCGCAGCCGGTGCACGTCGGCACGGGACTCCGGCGAGGTGATCCAGCGGCTGGTGCCGTCGGCGGCCGCGATCCGGCCGTCGAGGGTGGCGGCGTACTTCCAGAGGACGTACGGGCGTCCGAGGCGGACCGAGGTGAGCCAGGCGGTGTTGCCGGCCTCGGCCTCGGCGGCGAGGAGTCCCCGCTCGACTTCGATCCCGGCGGCGCGCAGGGTGTCGGCGCCTCCGGTGGCCTGAGGGTTCGGGTCGCCCACGGCGTGGACGACGCGGGCGACGCCTGCCTCGATCAGCGCCTGCGCGCAGGGGCCGGTGCGTCCGGTGTGGTTGCAGGGTTCGAGGGTGACGTACGCGGTGCCGCCGCGGGCCCGCTCCCCCGCCTCGCGCAGGGCGTGGATCTCGGCGTGCGGTCCGCCCGCGCGCTGGTGGAAGCCTTCACCGGCCGGCGCTCCGGCGGCGTCGGTGATCACACAACCGACGACCGGATTCGGGCTGGTGGAGCCGAGGCCGCGAGCGGCAAGCTCGATCGCTCGGCGCATGGCGGTGATGTCGGCTGCGGTTGCCACCGGGTCCTCCTGCCTCTTCGGGCACGGACTCCGGGGCCTGTCGATGACGACAGATGAAGCGGTACGCAACGGGGATGGCGCCTGGACCGCGAAAGCCGAACGCGTTGCCCGGAATGCTCCGGAACCCGCGTCCGCCCACGGCGGCGTACCCGATGACGGACCGCCGCGCACTGCCTCCCATCCGGACTTTCACCGTCGGTCCAGGAATCTCACCTGGTCAACCGGCCGCTGGATGCGGACGGGTCGCGGACTATAACCGCCGGTTCGGAATTACACCGACCCCGGAGTGCGCTGCTGCTGGTACCCCCACAGTCTGCCACGACTTGCGTTCGGCCAGCAGGGGGGTAGCTGTGCGGTGGCTCACAGTGAACGTTCCGTGAGGGGCGCGGCCAACCCGTACGAGGGAGTGGTGCCGCCCGAGGGCGCGGGTCAGGCGCCCGCCGGGGCGAAGAGCGCGTCCTGGGCCGCTTCCCGGGCGGTGAAGAGCGCGCCGCGCAGGATCGCCGTGCCGCCCAGTTCGCCCGCCCGGACCTCGGTGCGCAGGGGTGACAGCTGGGCCAGCCGCTGCTCGACGAGGGCCGCGAGTCCGGCACCCCCGGCGTGGCCCACCTCTCCGGCGAGCACCAGGCAGCCGGGGTCGAGGACCGAGACGACGGAGGCGGCACCGAGGGCGATCCGGTGGGCGAGGGCGCCGAGGAACGCCTCGCCGCCCGCCGCCCCGGCGAGCGCGTCGCGGACGTACGCGGCGGCGGCGTACCCCTGCTCGGGGCCGGACGCCGCGCACCGGGGTTCCGCGCCTTCCTCTTCTTCCGTGCCTTCCGCTCCTTCCGCGTCCGGGCGGGTCCGCGGGGGCTCCATGCCGTGGGAGGCGGCGAGGTCGCAGATGGCCTCCGAGCCCACGAGCGAGTGGAACCCGCCTTCGCAGGTGGCGGCCGAGAGGGTGCCGACCGCGCCGGGGACGGGCATGAAGCCGATCTCCCCCGCACCGCCGGAGGCCCCCCGGCGCAGGGTGCCGTCGAGCATGAGCGCGGCGCCGATGGCGTGGCCGAGCCAGAAGAGGGCGAAGGTCGGCCGGTCGCGGGCGGCTCCGACGCGGTGTTCGGCGACGGCGGCGAGGTTGGTCTCGTTCTCCACGAGGACCTTGGCGGGCAGCCGCTGCTGGAGGGAGGTCACCAGCTCGCGGTGCCAGGCGGGCAGTCCGATGGTGACCCGGAGTTCGCCGGTGGCGGGGTCGATCAGCCCGGGGGCCCCGATGCCGACGCTGTGCAGCGGGGCGTCGCCCGCCGCGCGGGCGGTGCGTTCCAGCAGGGCGACGGCCCGCTCGACGGCGGGCCCGGTACCGGTGTCGCTGCCGATGGGCACGCTGGCCTCGGCGAGGGTCCGGCCGAGGAGGTCGGCGACGATCACGGAGACGCTGCCGGTGCGGATGTCGAGCGCGGCGAGATGGGCGCGGTCCGCGACGATCCCGTACAACCGGGCGTTCGGGCCCCGGCGTTCGGCGCCGGCTTCGCCGACGACCTCGATGAGACCGGCTTCCTGCAGCCGTTCGACCAGGTCGGCGACGGTCGGACGGGAGAGCCCGGTCGACGACTTGAGCTGGGTGGCCGTCAAGGGGCCGTCCTGCTGGAGGAGACGCAGGGCGAGCCGGTCGTTGATGGCCCGGGCGGTGCTCGGTGAGGCGGGCATGCCGGAATCCTTCCAGATCACCTCCGCGCACCTGGACGCGGGCTTTTTATCAGGCAAGGTTCCTGATAGTTTACGGCTCGATCCTGGCAGAGGAGCACCAGTCGCTCTGCGGGCGCCAATCGGGGAGGGAACCTCGCGATGTCATCGGACTCGACCACCACAGCCTTCGGCACCGCGCAGGTGAAACGCGCCAGGTACGCGATCGCCGCGGTGTTCACCGTGCACGGCGCGGTCACCGGCAGCTTCGCCACCCGGGTCCCCTGGATCCAGGACCACGCCGGAGCCAGCGCGGGACAGCTGGGCCTCGCCCTGGCTTTCCCGGCGATCGGCGCCTCGCTGGCGATGCCGCTGGCCGGCCGGATCAGCCACCGGTTCGGCGCCCGGAACGCCCTGCGCGGACTGCTCGCCCTGTGGACGCTGGCGCTGATCCTGCCCGCGCTCGCCCCCAACCTGGTGACGCTCTGCGCGGCCCTCTTCGTCTACGGCGCCTCGGCCGGCATGTCCGACGTGGCCATGAACGCGCTGGGCGTGGAGGTGGAGAACCGCCTGAACCGGTCGATCATGTCCGGCCTGCACGGCATGTGGAGCGCCGGCGCGCTGATCGGCTCGGCGGCGGGCACGGTGGCGGCCCACATCGGCGCCGACGCGCGTCTCCACCACACCCTGGCCGCGCTCACCCTGACCGTGCTGGGCCTCCTGGCCTGCCAGGGGGTGCTCGACCTGCGCAGCGAGGCGGACGAGGAGCCGCCGCCGCGCTTCACCCTGCCGCCCAAGTCGGCGCTGGTGATCGGCGCGATCGGTTTCTGCGCCGTCTTCGCCGAGGGCGCCAGCATGGACTGGTCGGCCGTCTACCTGCGGGACGTCATCGACACCTCCGCGGGTCTCGCCGCGGCGTCCACCACCGCGTTCGCACTGACGATGACGGTGGCGCGGCTCGCCGGCGACAAACTCGTGGACCGGTTCGGGGCGGTCCGTTCGGTCCGGGCCGGCGGAGCGCTCGCCACGGTGGGCGGGGCCCTGGTGGTCTTCTCCCCCGGCGGTGCGGTGGGCGTCCTGTGCGGCTTCGGACTGATCGGCCTCGGGGTGGCGGTCGTCGTCCCGCTGGCCTTCGCGGCGGCCGGGCGCAGCGGCCCGAACCCGAGCCAGGCCATCGCGGGCGTCGCCACCATCACCTACACCTCCGGGCTGGTGGCACCGTCCGCGATCGGTTCGCTGGCGGAGGCGACCTCACTGGTCGTCTCGTTCGGCCTGGTGACGGTGCTCGCCTTCGGCCTGGTGCTCGGGGCCGGGGTCCTGCGGGGCGCGGACCGCAAGGTCGCCGACGGGGCGCCCGCACCGGCCGTCGTGGTGGCGAAGAGCCCGTCCGAGGGCTGAACCGCGGGGAGCTGGACCGCGAGCTGAACCGCGGGCTGAACCGCGGGGAGCTGAGCCGCCGGCTGAACCGCGGGGTACGTCAGACGAGGTGCAGGCGGGCCTCGTCGACGCCCCGCGCGGCGGCCACCACCGCGGCCTCCTCCTCCAGGGCCCGGCGGACCGGGGCGGTGAGCGGGGCGAACGGCGTGACGGTGATCCCGACCGCGCGTCCGGCCGCCCTCGCCCGCCAGGTACCGGCGGGTTCGGCACCGACGAGGAGCACGCCCGCCCCACCGATCGCCCGCCAGATCTCCTTGCGACGGGCCGCGTCGGGGACGAGGAGCTCCCGGTCGCGGCCCTGGAGGAACGGGTCGCCCGGCGGCAGCAGCCGTACCGTCCGCCCCACGTCCGGCACGGCCGGTCCGGCGTCCGGGCCGGGGAGCCAGGCAGTGCGCTCCCCGCTCCCCACGCCGGTCACCTCGACCTCCACCAGACCTTCGGGCCAGACGGCCCGGACGACCGGGGTGCGTACACCGAGGTACTTCGCGACCTCGGCGGGGCCCGCCGGACCGTGCAGGTGCAGATAGGCGCGGACCAGGGCGTCGGTACCGTGCGCGGCCTCCGGGAGCGCGAACCCGGGCTCCAGCGGCGAGAGCGTCGTGCCGCCCCCGGAGGTGACGCGTACCGCGCCGAAGATGCCGGCCTGCTGGAAGAGGAGCCCGGAGATGTGCCGGGCCCCGCAGGTGGCGCAGTCGAAGGTGAGCGAGGGGTCCACCAGCGCGCTCACCTCCGCGCTGACCACCCCTTTGGGCATCGGCCCGGTCACCACGGACCGGAAGGCCTCGGCCGTGGTCCGGAAGGCGCGCAGCCCGAGCTTCGCGCCCTCCTTGATGACCGTCGTACGGATACGGGCCTCGGCGTCGGCGTCGTCCACCGGCCAGAGCGCCTCGGCCAGCGCGGGGAGCGCGTCCGGCCGGTGCAGGTGCGGGGCGCCCCGGAACGTCCAGACCCGCTCCAGCCCCTCGGGCGGGACCCCGCGCGCGGCAAGCGCGAGCCGCGCCGAACCGGCCGGGGTGTCCTGCACCCCGAGCACCCCGAGCGCACCGAGCGCACCGGGATCCGTCGCGTCGGAGGACCGGTCGAGGCCGTGGGCCGCGAAGCGGCGGGCGAGGACCTGCGCCCGGTCCGTCCTGAGGGCGGGCGCGGGCCGCCCGGTGGCCGAGGATCCGCTCGTCTCCGTCATGGCCCCGCCGTCCTGTCCGGTCCCGGTGAACATCGGCACAACGGTCAACGCTAAGGCCTCGGGACCGGATCGGGGCTGGATCAGGGCTGGATCAGGGCGGGGTGTCCGTCGGCGCACGACGTTCGCCCCGCGGGGTCCGGCCCCGCGCCCGTACCACCGACGGATGTCGGCCAGGGGCTCAGCCCCGGTCGTACCCCGGGTTCTCGGACTCGCTGATGGGCGGTTCGCCGATCATGTGGGCCGGTGCCAGGACCCGCAGGGCGTGGTAGCCGAGGACCACGACCAGGGTCCCCAGCGCGATGCCGCTCAGCTCGAAGTTGTCGGTGAAGGTGAGGCTGACGCCGCCGATCCCGATGATGACGCCCGCCGCCACCGGCACGAGGTGCAGCGGGTTGGTGAGGTCGACGCCGGAGCGGACCCAGATCTGGGCGCCCAGCAGGCCGATCATGCCGTAGAGGATGACGGTGATGCCGCCGAGGACCCCGCCGGGGATCGCCGCGACGAAGGCGCCGAACTTGGGGCAGAGCCCGAAGAGGATCGCGAACCCGGCCGCGCACCAGTAGGCGGCGGTGGAGTAGACGCGGGTGGCGGCCATCACCCCGATGTTCTCCGCGTACGTGGTGGTGGCGGGACCGCCCACGGAGGTCGCGACCATGGTGGCCGCACCGTCCGCCATGATCGCCGTGCCGAGCTGGTCGTCCAGCGGGTCGCCGGTCATCTCACCGACGGCCTTGACGTGTCCCGCGTTCTCCGCGATGAGGGCGATGACCACGGGCAGGGCGACGAGGATCGCCGATCCGGAGAAGCTCGGGGCGTGGAAGTCCGGCAGGCCGATCCAGCTCGCGTGGCCGACCCCGGACAGGTCGAGACGCCAGTGGTCGACGGCCTCGGTACCGCCCGCCGGGGAGTGGATGCGGCCGAAGATCCGGTCGAGCACCCAGGAGAGGAGGTAGCCGAAGGCCAGCCCGAGGAAGATCGCGATGCGGGACCAGAAGCCGCGCAGGACGACCAGGGCGAACCCGGTGAAGGCCATGGTGGCCAGCGCGGACCACTGGTCCTGCGGCCAGTAGGTGCCGGCCGTCACCGGGGCGAGGTTGAAGCCGATGAGCATGACGACCGCGCCGGTGACCACCGGCGGCAGCACCATGTGGATGATCCGCGCGCCGAGAGCGCGCACCACCGCCCCGCAGAGGAAGAGCACGGCTCCGACGACCAGCAGTGCGCCGGTGAGGGTCGAGGCGTCGCCGCCCTGCGTCGCGATCACGGCGGCCACGCCGACGAACGAGAGGCTGCTCCCCAGATAGCTGGGGATGCGGCCCCGTGTGACGAGCAGGAACAGGATGGTGGCGACACCGGACGCCATGACGGCGAGATTGGCGTCCAGGCCCATCAGGACCGGCGCGACGAAGCACGCGCCGATCATGGAGACCACGTGCTGGGCTCCGAGCCCGACGGTCCGGCCCCAGGTCAGCCGCTCGTCGGGTTTGACGACCTCTCCCGGCAGCAGATGCTTCCCGTCACCGTGCAGCTTCCAGCCGAAGCCCGCCATGATCACCCCTCAGCTCGTGTCACACCCCCGGAAGGCACCGGCGCGGGCAGTGCCGCACACCCTTCGCCCGCCGGCGTTCCCGGTCGGGGCAGCACGAACGCACCCCGCGGAACCATGACCGGAAAAGATCCTTTGTAGCCCAATTCCGGCCTAGTGGCCAAAACGTTCATCCTCGCGTACGGGTGATCGACCTGCGGGAACTCATGTCCGACAGGGCGCCGGAGGAGCCGCGCCGGACGGCTTCAGCCCGTCGCGAGGGCGTACGCGTACTCCGGGCTGAACTCCCCCGCCTGTGCCGAGCAGCCGTCGGACTCCCCCGGCGACTTCACCCACAGGTACGCGTCGATCCGGGCCGCGCCCGTACGGGTCGTCGGGGCGCTGCCCAGTGCCCGCCCGGGCGGGTCGCACCAGGCGTCGTCCGCCGGGGCGCCGTTGCCGTTGCGGCTGGTGTCGATGACGGCGCCCATGCCCGGCGGGCCGCCGAGGGCGTCCAGCACCCGTCGCGCGTAGGCGGCCTCGTCGGCGGTGCGGCGGAAGTTCGAGACGTTGGTGAAGATCCCGTCGCCGTACGCGGCGGCCCCCGCCGCCCGGAGCAGCGCCGCCTGCCGCGCCGCGCCGTTCCAGGCGGAGTGGCCGCCGTCGAAGTAGACCCTGGCCCGCGGGTTCGCGGCGTGCAGGGCCCGGGCCGCCCGCGCCAGCGAGGCGAAGCGGGCGGTGCGGGCGTCGGCGGTGAGGCAGTCGGAGTCCGCCACGGCGTCCGGTTCCAGGACGACGATCACCGGTCCGCCGCCGAGCCCGGCCGCGAACCCCCGCATCCAGGTGTCGTACGCACCGAGGTCCGGCGCCCCGCCGCCGGAGGCCCCGCCGCAGTCGCGGTCGGCGATGGCGTACGGCACCAGGACGGGGGTGCGGCCCGCCGCCGAGGCGGCCCGGGTCACGGCCGCCACCCGGCCGGTGATCGTGGCGGGGTCGTACGAGGTGAACCAGACGGCGGCCGGCCTGCTCCCGATCCTGGACTCCACGACCGGGCGGAGCGGGTCGTCCCGGTGGCCGGATATCCACTCCAGGAGCTGGGAGTCGGGGTAGCGGTAGAGCTCCGGCAGCCGGGCCGCGCCGGCGGTCGCGACCACCGGCGCCGGGGTCCCCGACGGCGACGGCGACCGGGGGGCCGCCGACGCGGACGGGCCCGCCGCGCCGGGCACCGGCCCGCGCGGCGTCGGGGACGACGACGGCGACGGCGAGGGTGCCGGGGCGGAGGTGGGGCCGCCGGGGAGGGGCGCGGGGACGCGGAGTACGGACGGGCCGGGGCGGGCCGTGGCGCGGTCGTCACCGCCCGCCCCGGTGGTCAGCACGGAGGCGGTCACCGCGGCGGCCACGACGAGGGCGGAGGCGGCGCTCATGAGCGCGTGGCCGTGGGCGGCACGGCGCCCCGTACGCGCGGCGCCCCTGCCGCGCCCGGCGAACCTCCCTGCGGGCTCCGGGACTTCGCGGACACGGTCCGGCACTCCACACCATCCTTCCGGGGCACCGGGGTTCGTCCGATCCGATGAACTCCGGCCCGGTCGGCGCCGCGTCGAGAGTACGGCTGGGACGCTGCTGCCATGGCGCAGTTGGAACAGATCGCGGACACGGCCCCACCCGGCCCGGCCCCGGCCGTGGAGACGGCACCCACCAGCATCGCGGACGTGATCGAACGCATGCGCGCCCTGGGGGCGCTGTGCCCCGAGGGGGACGGCGTAGGGGTCTTCAACGAGGTGTACCTGGCGGTCACCGAGGCCATCGGCGGGGAGCTCGGCACGGGCGGCTTCCCCGACCGCACCGCCACCTCGGTGCTGGACGTCCGGTTCGCCGAGCACTATCTGACCGCGATCGGCACCGCCGACCGGGGCGGCCTCGCACCGGAGTGCTGGCGTCCGCTCCTCCAGTTCCGGCGTCATCCGGGCGTACGCCCGATTCAGTTCGCCCTGGCGGGCATCAACGCGCACATCGGCCACGACCTCGCGCTGGCGGTGGTGGACAGTTGCCGTACGCTCGGCTGCGCTCCGCCGGACCTGGAGGATGAGTTCGAGCGCGTGGGCGACCTCCTCGTAACTCTGGAGGAGCGCATCCGTGAGGATCTGATGCCCGGACCGGATCTGCTGGAGATCGCCGACCCGCTGACGCATCTGCTGACGTCCTGGAGCCTCCAGCGGGCCCGGGACGGCGCCTGGTCGTCGGCGAAGGTGCTCTGGCGGCTGCGGGCGGTCCCGCCGCTCGCCGAGGAGTTCCGCCGGCGTACGGACGCGACGGTCGGCCTGGTGGGCCGCTTCCTGCTGACGCCCTGCGGCTGAGCCGCGGCCCGTACCCGCCTCCCGGTCCGGTCCGCTCCAGGAGGCGGGTACGGGGTCAGTCCTCCGGCAGTTCCACCGGGGCGATCTCGTCGAAGAGGTCGCCGGGGCCCGGGTTGGCCGGGTCGGTGGAGCCGCCGAACTGGGTCATCACGCCCCAGACGGCGTTCAGGGCGGTCTGCACCGCGCCCTCCGCCCAGCCGGCCGTCCAGGAGATGTCGTCGCCGGCCAGGAAGATCCCCCGCTTCCCGGCGGGCAGCCGGTCCTGCATGAAGTGGGTGAACAGCCGCCGCTGGTAGCGGTAGTGGCCCGGCAGGTTCGCCTTGAACGCGCCCATGAAATAGGGCTCGTTCTCCCAGGAGACGGTCACCGGGTTGCCGATGACGTGCTTGCGGATGTCGACGTTCGGGTAGATCTCGCCGAGCGACTTCAGCATGACGTCCATGCGCTCGTTCGGGGAGAGCGGCAGCCACTTCAGGCTGTCGTCGCACCAGGTGTACGAGAGACAGATGACGGCCGGCCTGTCGGGCCCGTCGTCCAGCAGGTACGTGCCCCGGGTCATCCGGTCGGTCAGCGTCATCGACATGGTGTCGCGGCCGGTGGTCTCGTCCTTGTCCAGCCAGAACGGGCGGTCGACCGGGACGAACAGCTTGGACGACTCCATGTAGTGGGTGCGCTCCATCGCCGTCCAGTGGTCGATCGGGAAGAGCTCGTCGTCGCAGGCGATCTTGGAGAGCAGCAGCCAGGACTGCCCGGTGAAGACGACGGCGCGGTAGGTGCGGATGTCGCCGTCCGCGTCGGTGACCGTGACGCGGTTGCCCGCGGTGCGGTCGAGCCGGGTGACGGCGGGCCGGGGGTCGCCGCCGTGCAGGGAGGAGAGCGAGGTGCCGGGCGGCCAGTGGACCATCTTCACCGGTTCGCGGTCCCACAGGCGCAGCGGCAGCTGCTGGCTGCCTCCGACGATCCCCCGGTGGTGGTCGTCGGCCTCGGTGTAGACGACCCGCAGGATCTCCAGGATGGAGTTGGGGAAGTCGGTGTCCCAGCCACCGGTACCGAAGCCGACCTGGCCGAAGATCTCGCGGTGGCGGAAGGACTTGAAGGCGTCCGAGGCGCACAGGAAGCCGTAGAAGGTCTGGTTGTCGAGCTGTTCGACCAGCCGGGCCCAGATCTCGCGGATGCGCGGGACGTCCCGTTCGCGCAGGGCCCGGTTCATGTCGGAGAAGTCGGCGCCCTCCTCCAGACAGGTGTTCCAGGCGTCCATCACGTCGCGGTAGACCTGGGGCAGGTCGTCGACGGTGCGCGCGTAGTGCGACTCGCCCTTGAGGTCCACGACGGTCGAAGGGGTCGTCGGGGAGAGCGGGTTGGGGAACGGCCGGGTCTCCAGGCCGACCAGGTCGATGTAGTGCTGGAGCGCGGTGGAGGAGGGCGGGAAGCGCATCGCGCCCATCTCGGCGGTGAGCGACGGGTCGCAGCCGTCGAAGCCCACGGTGCGCAGCCGGCCGCCGATCCGGTCGGCCTCGTAGACGACGGGGCGCAGGCCCATCTTCATCAGCTCGTAGGCGGTGATGATGCCGGAGAGGCCGCCGCCGATGACCGCGACCTCCTGCCCGTGCTCGGTGGCGGGGATCTGGCCGAGGCCCGCGGGGTGCGCGAGGAAGTCGTCGTACGCGTACGGGAAGTCCGGGCCGAACATGGTGATCGGCGGGGTGGTGTCGGCGTGCGGGACGGCGTTGGGCACCGTGGACGTCATGGGGTACGGACTCCTAGCGGGGGCGAGCGGGAGAGACGAAGAGGCGGGAGGGCCTTCAGGCCCGGCGGGCGAGCGGGCCGTACAGCTCCGGGCGCCGGTCGGCGAGGTACGGGTTGGCGGCGCGCGAGGCGGCGAGGAGGACGGGGTCCACGTCGCCGGTCACGAGCTCCTCGCCGCGTCCGGCCCGGGCGCGCACCGCGCCGTCGGGGCCGGCCAGGCAGCTCAGCCCGACGAACTCGAACTCGCCCTCCTCGCCGGTCCTGTTGACGTAGGCGATGTACATCTGGCTCTCGAAGGCGCGCACCGGCACGACGGCCTCCGCGACGAACTGGAAGGGGTGCATCTGCGCGGTGGGCACGAGCAGCAGGTCGGTGCCGGCGAGGGCGTGCGCCCGTACGTTCTCCGGGAACTCGACGTCGTAGCAGACCAGCAACCCGACGCGGACGCCGCCGAGTTCGGCCTGGACGACGGCCCGCTCCCCGGGAGTGAACCAGGTGTGCTCGAACTCGCCGAAGAGGTGGGTCTTGCGGTAGTGGGCCAGCGGCGTGCCGTCGGGGCCGATGAGCTGGGTGGCGTTGTGGATCAGCTCGCCCGCGCGCTCCGGGTAGCCGTACAGGACGGCGATCCGGTGCCGGGCGGCGAGGGCGGCGACGGCCCGGGCGCCGGGGCCGTCGAAGGGTTCGGCCAGGCGGGGCACGGCGTCGCCGAGGGCGTAGCCGGTGAGGTACAGCTCGGAGGTCACCAGCAGCCCGGCCCCTCCGGCGGCGGCGCGCGCGGCGGCGGCGTCGAGGGCTTCGAGATTCGCCGTCACGTCTCCGGGTGTGCCGGAGCTCTGGAACAGGGCGGTACGCAACGACGGCATGGCTGACCTCGGGCGGGGCGGCGGGGGACGTATCCGAAGGTACGTTTCGCGCCACACCCCCGACAAGGCACGAGCGTTGCGCACCGACCGTCGATCCGTTGCGTCCGCGAGCCCTTGTGCGGCGATTCGTTGCGCAGGGCGTCGTCGCAGGTCAGGAAGGTGATCCAGGTCTCAGCGCAGAGCCGGTACGGACCGGGGGCCCGCCGTCCGGACCGGGCCGGGCCGGGGCTCACCCGGCGGGCGGTCCGGACACGTACCGGCGGACCAGCGGGGAGAGCACCAGGACCGATTTCGTGCGCTCCACGTAGGGCTCGCTCGCGATGCGTTCGAGTACCTGCTCGAAGTGGCGCATGTCCGCCGCGAAGACCTGGACGACGGCGTCCGCCTCGCCGGTGACGGTGGAGGCGGAGGCGATCTCGGGGTAGCGCGAGAGCCCGCTCCTGATCGCCTCGGGAGAGGTGTTGCGGCTGCAGAAGATCTCGATGAACCCCTCGGTCTCCCAGCCCAGCGCGGAGGGGTCGACCCGCACGGTGAACGCCGTGATCGCCCCCTGGTCGCGGAGCCGGTCGACACGGCGCTTCACGGCGGGTGCGGACAGGCCGACGAGGGCGCCGATGTCGGCGTAGGAGCGTCGGGCGTCTTCGGCGAGGGCGTGGACGATGCGTTCGTCGAGGTCGTTCAGGCGCACGTCGGGCGGTTCACTTCTCTGCGAGGGCTGCTGCGGGGGCGGCGACGCCGCCCCCGCAGTAGACCACGGGCGCCCCTGGAGTCTCTCGTCCGGATCGGTCAGAAGGGGAAGATCGGTCAGAAGGGGAACTGCGTGCGGCCCCGCTGGATCGAGATCCACTTCTGGGTGGTGAAGGAGTCGATCGTCGACTCGCCGTTGAGGCGGCCGAGGCCCGAGTTCTTCACGCCGCCGAACGGGACGATGGGCTCGTCGTTCACGGTGCCGTCGTTGATGTGGATCATGCCGGTGTGGATGCGCTGCCCGACGCGTACGCCGCGCTCGATGTCCCCGGTGTGCACGGCGCCGCTCAGGCCGTACGGGGTGTCGTTGGCGATCCGGACGGCCTCGTCCTCGCCGTCGAAGGGCACGATCAGCGCGACCGGGCCGAAGATCTCCTGCTGGAGCACCGGCGAGTCGGCGGAGAGGCCGGTGAGCACGGACGGGCCGACCAGGTTGCCGTCCGTGGTGCCCCGCAGCAGCGCGGTGGCGCCGCCGGCGACGGTCTGCTCGACCAGCTTGGTGACGGCCTCGGCCTGCGTGGAGTTGATCAGCGGGCCGATCTGGGTGGCCGGGTCGGCCGGGTCGCCGACGGTCAGGGATGCGACCTTGGCGACGAACTTCTCGGTGAACTCGGCCTCGACGGACCGGTCGACCAGGATGCGGTTGGCGGCCATGCAGACCTGGCCCTGGTGGACGAAGCGGCTGAAGACCGCGGCGTCGACGGCGTAATCGATGTCGGCGTCGTCCAGGACGATGAGCGCGCTGTTGCCGCCGAGCTCCAGGACGACCCGCTTGAGGTGGGCGGCGCCGACGGTCGCCACGTGGCGGCCGACCTTGTCCGAGCCGGTGAAGGAGATCACCTGCGGGACCGGGTGCTCCAGCAGGGCGTCGCCGATCTCGGCGATGTCGGTGACGACGACGTTCAGCAGTCCGGCGGGGAGACCCGCGTCCTCGAAGATCTTGGCGATGAGCGTGCCGCCGACGATCGGGGTGTTCTGGTGGGGCTTGAGGACGACCGCGTTGCCGAGGGCGAGCGCCGGGGCGACCGATTTCAGGGAGAGCAGGAAGGGGAAGTTGAACGGGCTGATGACGCCCACCACGCCGACCGGCTCGCGGTAGACGCGGTTCTCCTTGCCCTCGACCGGCGAGGGCAGCAGCTGGCCGGTGGGGCGCAGCGCGATCTGGACGGACTCGCGGAGGAACTCCTTGGCGAGGTGCAGCTCGAAGGCGGCCTTGAGGCGGGTGCCGCCGAGCTCGGCGACGATCGCGTCACCGATCTCGGGCTCGCGCTCCTCCACGATCCGCAGCGCCTTCTCCAGCACCCCGCGCCGGGCGTACGCGTTGGTCTCGGCCCACGTCCGCTGGGCCCGCTCCGCGGCGCGGTAGGCCTGGTCCACCTCTTCGGCCGTGGCGACCGGGATGGAAGCGAGCTTCTCCCCGTCGAACGGGTTGAAGTCGATGATGTCCCAGGAGCCCTTGCCGGGCCGCCACTCGCCGTCGATGTACTGGTGGGCCAGGTCAGTGAAGAAGGACATGAGATCCCTTACCGCAGAGTGGGCGGGTGACTGAACGAGGCTCATATTACTTACGTCACTGTGGAGTTGAAGCAACAGACCGGCCAGTGGGGGACCTTGGCCGGACAACGCGCGTGCGCCCGAGTCCTCACGGTCGATCGCCCCGGACGACCGTGTCCCTCGCGGTCTGTCACCGCGGACGACCGTGCCCCCCGCGGCCGATCACCGCGGGGGGCACAGAAGTTGCTCGGGTGCGTAGTCGGACCGCCGCCGTCCGGCCGGAGGCGGCGGCCCGAAGACGCGCCCGGGGGCCGGGAGCGACCGGCCGGATCAACTCCAGCTGGCGTGGAGGGGCTTGCCCTCCGCGTATCCGGCGGCGCTCTGCACGCCCACGACCGCCTTCTCGGCGAACTCCTCCAGGGAGGCGGCGCCGGCGTAGGTGCAGGACGAGCGGACACCCGCGATGATCGAGTCGATCAGGTCCTCGACGCCGGGACGCGACGGGTCGAGGAACATCCGCGAGGTGGAGATGCCCTCCTCGAAGAGCGCCTTGCGGGCGCGGTCGTAGGCCGACTCGTCGGACGTGCGGTTCTTCACCGCGCGGGCCGAGGCCATGCCGAACGACTCCTTGTAGTAGCGGCCGTCGGCCGACTGCTGGAGGTCTCCGGGCGACTCGTACGTACCGGCGAACCAGGAGCCGATCATCACGTTGGACGCGCCGGCCGCGAGGGCCATGGCCACGTCGCGCGGGTGGCGGACGCCGCCGTCCGCCCAGACGTGCTTGCCGTACTTCTTCGCCTCGGCGGCGCACTCCAGCACCGCGGAGAACTGCGGGCGGCCCACGCCGGTCATCATCCGCGTGGTGCACATGGCGCCGGGGCCGACGCCGACCTTGATGATGTCCGCGCCCGCCTCGACGAGATCGCGCACGCCCTCGGCGGCGACGATGTTGCCCGCGACGATCGGGACCTTCGGGTCGAGGGCGCGGACCGCGCGGACCGCGCTGATCATGGATTCCTGGTGGCCGTGGGCGGTGTCCACGACGAGGGTGTCCACACCGGCGTCCAGGAGCTGCTTGGCCTTGCCCGCGACGTCCCCGTTGATGCCGACGGCGGCGGCGATGCGCAGCTTGCCGCCGGCGTCGGTGGCGGGGGTGTACAGGGTGGCGCGGAGTGCGGCCTTGCGGGTGAGGATGCCGACGAGCCGGCCTTCCGCGTCCACGGCGGGGGCGAGCTTGCGGTTGGCCGTGTCGAGCCGGTTGAAGGCCTCGCGGGGGTCGATGTCCGCGTCCAGCACGACCAGGTCCTTGGACATGACCTCGGAGAGCTGCGTGAAGCGGTCCACGCCGGTCAGATCGTGGTCGGTGACGACGCCGACGGGCTTGCCGTCCTCGTCCACCACGACGCCCGCGCCGTGGGCGCGCTTGGGCAGCAGCGAGAGGGCGTCCGCGACGGTCTGGCCGGGGGCCAGCACGATCGGGGTGTCCAGGACGAGGTGGCGCGTCTTGACCCAGGAGATGACCTCGGTGACGACCTCGATGGGGATGTCCTGCGGGATGACGACGAGGCCGCCGCGACGGGCGACGGTCTCGGCCATCCGCCGGCCCGCGATGGCGGTCATGTTGGCCACCACCAGCGGGATGGTCGTCCCGGTGCCGTCGGGCGCGGAAAGATCCACTCCTTGGCGCGATCCGACCGCCGAACGCCCCGGAACCATGAAGACATCGTCGTACGTGAGGTCGTACGGGACGGAGGGGGTGTCTGAGTAGCGGCCGGTGCCAGGTTCGAGAAAACGCATGACACCCATGGTTCCACGGGAATCGCCGCAGGTCGCCCCGGAAAAGGCACAGCAATGGCCACCGCTGCTCGTAGATTCATCCAAGAGCCCACGACGGTGGTGCCGGGGAGCATACCCCGACCGGCGGAACCTACCCCGATCCGATGACACGTACACACCACACTCAGATAATCGAACTTAATTCGAATAAATGACGATCTCCCAGGCTGGACCAGGTGACAAGCAGTCAGGTAGTTTCACCATCCGCAGGTCTTGGGGGTACCCGGGGCGCGAGAGAGAACGTCCCAGGCCGCCCGTCACGCGAATGACCGGAGAGGACCCGGATCCGCCCGTGGAAAGTGAACTGCCGGACATTTACTGCCCGTTTCCCCAGCGCACGAATCCGCATGTCGGGCACGTCCGAAAGCACCTCGACAGCTGGACGCGCAGCACCGGGCTGGTGCACCGCGAATCCGCGCGCGAGCGATTCGAACAAGCCGACTTCGCCGCGTTCGTCGGCATGGTCCACCCCACGGCGGACGCCGAGCAGCTGGCTCTGGTGGCCGACTGGTTCGTCTGGCTCTTCCTCGTCGACGACCAGCTCGACGACGGCCACCTCGGCCGCGACCCCGAGCGGGTACGCGACGTCGTCGCCAGGATGCGCGCCGTCGTGGACGGCACGGCCCCGGAGCCGGGCGAGGACCTGCCCAGGGCCGTCGTGGCCCTGGCCGACCTGTGGGAACGCACGACTCCGGGCGTGGCCCCGCACTGGCGCACCCGCTTCGCCTTCCACCTGGTGGCGTACCTCACCACGGCCACCACCTGGGAGGCCGGGAACCGTGCGGACGACGTGGTCCCGTCCGAGGAGACGTACATAGCCAAGCGGCGTCACACCGGGGCGATCCACGTCTGCATGGACCTCATAGAGATCGTCGCCGGCATCGAGGCACCCGAGTCGATCCACAACGACCCCCGGTTCATCACCGCGCTCGAAGCCTCGTGCAACGTGGTCTGCTGGGCCAACGACGTCTACTCCTACGAGAAGGAGCAGGTGCTCGGCGAGATCCACAACCTCGTCCACCTCGTCCGCCACCACCGCGGGCTGGGCGAGCAGGCGGCGCTCGACCTGGTCGCGGACCGGATAGCCACGGAGACGGAGCGGTTCCTGACGGCGGAGGACGAACTCCTGGAGCTGTACCCGCAGCTGTCCGGGCTGCTCGTGCCCTATCTGGACGGCATGCGCAGCTGGATGCGCGGCAACCTCGACTGGTCCCGGCAGACGCCCCGGTACAACCCCGCCGACGTCAGCCAGTACGAGGAGCCCGGGCAGTACCTGGAGGAAGCCGTACTCGGCATCGCGGCCGACCACGCGGGCCACGCGCGCGGCTGAGAACCCCCGGCTCCCGCACGGCAGGAGGCCGGCACCCCGTCGCGGGGTGCCGGCCTCCTGCCGTGTACGGAAGTGCGTCAGCGGCCGTCCGGGTCGGCCCGCTCCAGGGCGGGCCGGATTCCGGCGGCGGACTCGGTCAGCAGGTACTCGGCGGCCGCCGTGTCCGTCACCAGGCTGGTCACCAGGCCGGAGCGGAGCACCGCGCCGATCGCCGCCGCCTTGCGCTGGCCGCCCGCGATGGCGACGACCTCGGGGATGCGGCGCAGCCGGTCGGCCTCCACGGTGATGCAGCGCTCGCCCAGGTCACGGCCGACCCGGCGCCCTTCGGCGTCGAAGAGGTGGGCGGACATCTCGGCCGCGACGCCGAGGGAGGCGTAGTGGGAGCGCTCGTCGTCCGACAGCATGTCGTGGACGGTGGAGATGCCCGGCTCCCAGGAGCCGATGGAGACCGCGGCGACGGTGACCTTGTCGAAGTAGTCGAAGGCGCGCGCGATCCCGGTCTGGTTGCGGAGCGCGGCCGCGGTGGCCGGGTCCGGCAGCAGCATCGGGGCGTAGATGGGATGCGCCTCGCCGCCGGAGACCTGTGCGGCCCTGCGGACCGCTTCCACGGACCCGCGCTCGGCCGTGCCCGCGTCGTACACGCCGGTCAGCTGGACCACCGTGCACGGCGGCAGCTGGTCGAGCGCCGCCGCCATGTGGATGGTGGACCGGCCCCAGGCCAGGCCGAGGACATCGCCCTCGGTCACCAGCTCGCCGAGCAGATCGGCCGCGACCTCGCCCAGGTTCTCCGGGTCGGGGGCGTCGTCCTGCTCGTCCGCCGGGGACTCCACGACGACCGCGTGGCGCAGCCCGTACCGGGACCGCAGCGCGTCGGAACGCTCCGCGTCCAGCTCGGCCGGCACCCGGATCTCGATGCGTACGAGATCACGTTCGAGGGCCGTCTCCAGGACCCGGGCCACCTTGAAGCGGCTGACGCCGAACTCCTCGGCGATCTGGATCTTGGACTTGCCCTCCAGATAGAACCGTCGAGCCATGGCCGCCGCCTGCACGAGCTCCGCGGGGCCCATCCGCATGGCTGACCGACCCGCCGAGATGCCAGACACCGCGATCTCCTCACTGCTGTTCACATGCCCGCTACGCCGTTCATCCTGTCAGATCCGGCGAACTTGATCGGCCGCGTCGGGCCGCGTTCATCTGCCCTTGGCTCAGTGGCCGCATGCCCAGGGCGCGGCGGCCGTCGCCGCCTCCGCCTTCGCCCGCAGCGCGCGCACCGCCGCGGCCGGGTCGGACGCCCCGTACACCGCCGAACCCGCGACAAAGACGTCGGCGCCCGCCTCGGCACAGCGCTCGATGGTCTCCTCGGAGACCCCGCCGTCGATCTGCAGCCACAGGTCGAGCCCGTGCTTGGAGATCAGGTCCCGGGTGCGGCGGATCTTCGGCAGCATGATGTCGAGGAACGCCTGCCCGCCGAAGCCCGGTTCCACCGTCATGATGAGCAGCATGTCGAGCTCGGGGAGCAGGTCCTCGTACGGCTCGATGGGCGTCGCCGGCTTGAGCGCCATCGACGCACGGGCGCCCTTGGCCCTGATCTCGCGCGCCAGCCTGACCGGGGCCGCCGCCGCCTCCACGTGGAAGGTGACGGAGCCGGCACCCGCCTCGACGTACTGAGGTGCCCAGCGGTCCGGGTTCTCGATCATGAGGTGGCAGTCGAGCGGGGTGTCTGTGGCCCGGCTCAGCGACTCCACGATGGGCACGCCGAGGGTCAGGTTGGGCACGAAGTGGTTGTCCATCACGTCGACGTGGAGCCAGTCGGCGCCCTGAACCGCCTTCGCCTCATCGGCGAGGCGGGCGAAGTCGGCGGAGAGGATGCTGGGGTTGATCTGGGCCATGCCCCAAGCCTGCCATGCTCCGGACCGCTTCCCCGCCACGGGGAGCCCCAAAGCCTCACGGGGTGGTCACGGTTCGGGCAACGCGCGCCGCCCGGAACCCGCCGACCGGCCGGCCGACCGGTCAGCCCGTACGCCGCAGCAGCGCGAGGTACATCGCGTCGGTACCGTGCAGATGGGGCCAGAGCTGCACGTCGGGGCCGTCGCCCAGTGCGGGGACGCCCGGCATCAGGGGGCGGGCGTCCACCCACTCCGCCTCGACCGGGTCGCCGCCGCGCCCCTTCAGGACGTCCTCCACCACGGTCCGGGTCTCGGCGAGGTGGGGCGAGCAGGTCGCGTAACCGACGATCCCGCCGACCCGTACCGCCTTCAGCGCCTCGCGCAGCAGCCCGCGCTGGAGCGGGGCGAAGCTCTCCAGGTCCTCGGGCCGGCGGCGCCAGCGCGCCTCGGGGCGGCGGCGCAGCGCGCCCAGGCCGGAGCAGGGCACGTCCATGAGGATGCGGTCGAAGCTGCCGGGCCGCCACGGCGGGCGGGTGCCGTCGGCGGTGATCACCTGGTACGGGCCGGGGTTGCCGGCCAGGGCCCGCTCCACGAGCCGGGCGCGGTGGGGCTGCTTCTCGGCGGCGAGCAGGGCGGCGCCCCGTCCCGCGGCGAGCGCGGCCAGCAGCGCGGCCTTGCCGCCGGGACCGGCGCAGCCGTCGAGCCAGCGGGTGTCGTCACCCTCCAGCGGGGCGTTGGCGAGGGCGGCGGCGACGAGCTGGCTGCCCTCGTCCTGCACACCGGCCCGGCCGTCGCGTACGGCGGCCAGCGCGCCGGGCTCGCCGCCCTCGGCCATGCGTACGGCGTAGGGCGACCAGCGGCCGGGGAGCGACTGCTCCTCGCCCAGGGCTTCGACGAGTTCACCGGTGGTGGACCTGCCGGGGCGGGCCACCAGGGTCACCTCGGGGCGCTCGTTGTCGGCTTCGAGGAGGTCCTCGATGCCGGCCCGGCCGCCGCCGAGGGAGTCCCACAGCGCGGAGACCACCCAGCGCGGGTGCGAGTGGACCACGGCGAGGTGCGCCTCGGCGTCCTCGTCGAAGGGCGGCGCGACCTGGTCGAGCCAGGCGTCCAGGTCCTTCGCGGTGACCTTGCGCAGCACCGCGTTGACGAACTTGGCGCGCCCCTCCCCCAGCACCACGCGCGCCAGCTCGACGCTGGCGGAGACGGCGGCGTGGGTGGGGATGCGGGTGCCGAGCAGCTGGTGCACGCCCATGTTGAGGACGTCGAGCACCGGCGGGTCGACCTCGCGCAGCGGCCGGTCGATGCAGGCGGCCACGATCGCGTCGTACGTGCCCTGCCGGCGCAGCGTCCCGTAGACCAGCTCCGTCGCCAGCGCCGCGTCACGGCCGTCGAAGTCGCCCTTGGCGCGGGCCTTCTTCAGCAGCGGGGGCAGCACGAGGTTGGCGTAGGCGTCCCGCTCGTCGACGGCCCGCAGGGCCTCGAAGGCCAGGAACCGCACCGGGTCCTTCTTGGGGCGGCGGTGGGGCTGGGCGGGACGGCGACGAGGCTGGTCGTTCACGTGAAAGGTGCTCCGCTGATGGTGAGGGGGCGAACCCACCCAGCCTACGTCGCCTCCGGCCCGGGGACGGAACCGCGGAGCTACAGTCCGAGCAGCTCACCGGGGACGATGCGGACACCGCGCGCCCAGTCGGCGGCCTGCATGGGCTTCTTGCCCTGGGGCTGGACCCAGAGCAGTTCGACGGCGTGCGAGCCGGTGCCCACGTACACGTTCTTCTTGGTGGCCGAGATCTCGCCCGGGGCGAGGTCGTGGCGGTCGGTCACCGGGGTGGCCTGGACGAGCTTGAGGCGCTCGCCGCGGAAGAGCGTCCAGGCGCCGGGGGCGGGGGTGCAGCCGCGCACGATCCGGTCGACCCGCAGGGCGGGCGCCGACCACTGCACCTGGGCGTCCTCGACGGTGATCTTCGGCGCGAGGGTGACCCCGTCGGCCGGCTGGGGCACCGCGTGCAGGGTGCCGTCCTCGATGCCGTCCATCGTCGCGACGAGCAGCCCGGATCCGGCGAAGGCGAGCCGGGTCAGCAGGTCGCCGCTGGTGTCGGTCGGACGGACCTCTTCCGTGAGGACCCCGTAGACGGGTCCCGAGTCGAGGCCCTCCTCGATGAGGAAGGTCGAGGCGCCGGTGACCTCGTCCCCGGCCATCACGGAGTGCTGCACGGGTGCGGCGCCGCGCCAGGCGGGGAGCAGCGAGAAGTGCAGGTTGACCCAGCCCCGGGCGGGGATGTCCAGGGCGGTCTTCGGCAGCAGCGCGCCGTAGGCGACGACCGGGCAGCAGTCCGGGGCGATCTCCCGCAGCCGGGCCAGGAAGTCCTCGTCGCGCGGGCGGGCCGGCTTGAGGACCTCGATCCCGGCCTCCTCGGCGCGCTCGGCGACCGGGCTGGCGACCAGCCGCCGTCCCCGGCCCGCCGGTGCGTCGGGACGCGTGACCACGGCGGCCACCTCGTGGCGGCCGGAGGCGATCAGAGCGTCCAGGGCGGGGACTGCTACCTCGGGGGTGCCTGCGAAGACGAGCTTCATGGGTGGCTGACTGCCTCTCGGGCGGGCTTACGGTGACGAGCGACGCACCAGTCTAGGCGGTGCGGACCGGCCGTGACGGGGTCGGGCCCTCGGGGGGTCGCTCGCCGCGCCCAAGGGGGGCGCACACGCGGCGTACGCCCGGCGCACATGCGGAAACGGCCGGAGAGCGTGACCACAAGGGCCGGTCGGGCGTTGGTCAAAGGAGATTGACCGAAGCGAGTCGCCGCGCTGCGGCGGCCCGATCCCTTTCAACGCCGGTTCGAGAGGCTTCTTCATGGCCGACCACGCAACGCACGACGCCCAAGCGCGGGCCAGTCTGCATCTCCTGGTGCGGGACATCGAGCGGGTCAGGCGGCAGGTGGACGCACTGCGCACCCTCACCGCGCAGCTGGGCAACGTCTACCGTCCGCGCCGCTCGGGGCCGTCCGCGGGCTTCGTGGTCTACGGACGGGCCCCGGCCCCCACGGTCCGTCTGGCCCAGGAGCTGCGGGACAGTGTCGAGACGCTCGTCACCGCGGCGGTCGACTTCGATCGTTCGCTGGGATTCTCCTGGGACGCGGTGGGTTCGGCCCTGGGCGTCACCAAGCAGGCGGTACACCGCCGTTACGGCGCGCGCCGAACGACTCCGCAGCCCGCCGGGGAGAGCGCCGAGGCCACGGCCGGGCGCCCCGCGCCGGTCACCGCCGAACCGGGGATGCCGCCCGCCGCGGGCGCCCCGGTGCCGTCCGTCCCCGCGGCCCGGTCGATGCCCCCGCAGCCCTCGCAGGGAGCGCCGCTGCGCGGGGAGATGCGGCCGGGCGTCTTCCCCGGCCCGCGCAACGGCTGACGGTACGGCCGGCGCGACGGAGCCGGAGCAGCCGGGCCCACGCGACGGGAAGGCTGCCCCCGACGCACCACCGGCCCGGCCCGCCCGCCTCAGCCGATGTCGGGCGGGTCGATCCTGATGCGTACGGGCTCCGCACCGCCCCGGGCGGTCCGCGCGGCCTGGGCGGTCTTCAGCGCGGCGGCGAGCGCGGCGCCGCGTCCGGGGACCACGCGGATCAGCAGCCGCTCCCAGGTCTCGCCGAGCGGCGCGTCCCCGGCCCGGCGCGGTCGGCCGGGTCCGGCGGAGGGCACCGGTACGGGCCCGAGGATCTCGGCCTCCGGCGGCAGACTCGCGCTCTCCAGGAACGCGGTGAGCGCCCCGGGCGTGCCCGTGACCGAGGCCATCCGGGAGACGGGCGGAAAGCCGAGTTCGGCGCGCTCGGCCAGCTCCCGGCGCGCGAACCCGGCGGGGTCCCACCGCACCAGGGCCTGGACGGGGCCGAGTGTCGGCTCGGCCACGACGACCACGGTGCCGCCCTCCTCCTGGCCCCGGACCAGTGAGGCGGCGGCGATCCAGCGGCGCAGCGCCTCCTCGCCCGCCCGGAGGTCGGGCCGGCCGAGCATGGCCCAGCCGTCGAGGAGCAGTGCCGCGGCGTAGCCGCCCTGGGCGACGGGTTCGGCGCCGGGTGTGCTCACCACGAGGGCGGGTTCGCCCGGCACCTCGTCCAGGATGTGGTCGCGCCCCGAGGTGCGGACCGGCACCTTGGGGAAGGCGCGGCCGAGTTCGTCCGCCGTCCGCCTGGCCCCGACGATCTGCGCGCGCAGCCGGGTGGCCCCGCACGTGGCGCAGTGCCAGCCGTGCTCGGGCCGTCCGCACCAGGCGCAGTCGAGTTCCCGCTGGTCCTGGGCCTGGAGCGGTCCGGCGCAATGGCGGCAGCGGGCCGGGGTGCGGCAGCGCTCGCAGGCGAGCCGGGGGGCGTATCCGCGGCGCGGGACCTGCACGAGGACCGGGCCCTCGCGCAGTCCGTCGCGGGCGGTCTGCCACGCCAGGCTGGGCAGCCGGGCGGTGCGCGCGGCGCCGTCCCGGGCGAGCTGCTCGTCGCCGATGGTGCGGATCATCGGGGCGGCGCGGCGTACGTGGTCGCGGGTGGCGGCCAGCGGCAGGGCCCAGCCGGTCTCGACCAGCTGCGCGGCCTCCACCGTGCAGCCGGTGGCGCCGAGGAGGAACCCGCACCGCTCGTGGGCGGCCCGGAGCTCCAGCACCTCCCGGACGTGGGGGAAGGGGGCGTTGTCGTCGCTGTGGCTGGAGTCGCCGTCGTCCCAGATCACGACGAGGCCGAGGTCGGCGACGGGTGCGAACATCGCGGCCCGTGTCCCGACCACCGCCCGCACCGAGCCGCGCCGGACGGCGAGCCACTGGCGGTACCGCTTCTCCGGGCCGGACTCCGCGGTGAGCAGGGCGTGCAGGCCCGGCCCGAGCAGTGCGGTCAGCGCGGCGTCGACCCGTCCGGCCGTCCGGCCGTCGGGGACCACGACGAGCGCGCCGCGTCCCGAGGAGAGGGTGGCCGCGACGGCGCGGGCGATCTCGTGCGGCCAGTGCGGTCCGGGCAGGGCGGTCCAGACGGCCCTGGGTGCGCCGCCCTCGGCGAGCGCGCGCAGGTACCCGGGCCCCTGGGCGTACCGTTCCCAGCTGCCCGGCGCGGGGGGCGGGGGCGGCGGCAGCGGCTGGGGCGAGGGCTTGCCTTCGGCGCGGCCGTTGCGCGGCGGCACCGCCAGCTGGAGCACGTCGGCGAGACTGCCCGCGTACCGGTCGGCGACCGCGCGCGCCAGCCCGAGCAGCTCCGGCGAGAGGACCGGCTCCGGGGAGACGACGTAGGCGAGCGCGGCCAGCGTGCCCTGGTAGTCCGACTCCGCCCGCCGCTCGACGAGGAACCCGTCGATCAGCCCGCCGCCCTCGCGCCGGCCGCCCCGGACCTGGCGTCCGCCGGCGCCGAACCGCACCCGCACCCGGACGCCGGGCTGTGCGTCGGCGTCGAGCTCCTCGGGCACCGCGTAGTCGAAGTACTGGTCGAGGTGGAGCACGCCCTTGTTCACCAGGACCCGGGCGACGGGCAGCTCGGCGGCGAGCGGGGCGCCGCGCCAGGTACGCGGCTTGGCGCGCGGCACCTTCGCCCGGCGCACGGTCTCCCGGATGAGGGCAAGCTGCTCCGGCATGCCGTCCCCGGGCTCGTCCGCCCGCCCGTCCTCGCTGCTCACAGCCACATTCCTACCAGAGGGGTCCGACAGTGCACGGCGCACGGCAACGGCCGGGGCCCGGACACCGTGGTGACGGTGCCGGGCCCCGGCCGTACGTAGACCTGCGGGTCCTCGTGCGGACCGGCGGGATCAGAGACCGGCGGCGGCGCGCAGCGCGTCCACCCGGTCGGTGCGCTCCCACGTGAAGTCGGGGAGCTCGCGGCCGAAGTGGCCGTACGCCGCGGTCTGCGCGTAGATCGGGCGGAGCAGGTCCAGGTCGCGGATGATCGCGGCCGGGCGGAGGTCGAAGACCTCGCCGATGGCGTGCTCGATCTTGTCGGTGTCGACCGCGGCGGTGCCGAAGGTCTCGACGAACAGACCGACCGGCTCGGCCTTGCCGATCGCGTACGCGACCTGCACCTCGCAGCGGGCGGCGAGCCCGGCGGCGACGACGTTCTTGGCCACCCAGCGCATGGCGTACGCGGCCGAACGGTCGACCTTCGACGGGTCCTTGCCCGAGAAGGCGCCGCCACCGTGGCGGGCCATGCCGCCGTAGGTGTCGATGATGATCTTGCGGCCGGTGAGGCCGGCGTCGCCCATCGGGCCGCCGATCTCGAAGCGGCCGGTCGGGTTCACCAGGAGGCGGTAGCCCTCGGTGTCGAGCTTGATGCCGTCCTCGATGAGCTGCGCCAGCACGTGCTCCACGACGAACTCGCGGATGTCGGGGGCGAGCAGCGAGTCGAGGTCGATGTCCGAGGCGTGCTGCGAGGACACCACGACCGTGTCGAGGCGGACGGCCTTGTCGCCGTCGTACTCGATGGTGACCTGCGTCTTGCCGTCGGGGCGCAGGTAGGGGATGGTGCCGTTCTTGCGGACGTCGGAGAGCCGGCGGGAGAGCCGGTGCGCCAAGTAGATCGGGAGCGGCATCAGCTCGGGCGTCTCGTCGCAGGCGTAGCCGAACATCAGGCCCTGGTCGCCGGCGCCCTGCTTGTCGAGCTCGTCGTCCTCGACGGCGGCCGCACCCAGCACCCGCTTCTCGTACGCGGTGTCGACACCCTGGGCGATGTCCGGGGACTGCGCTCCGATGGACACCGAGACGCCGCAGGAGGCGCCGTCGAAGCCCTTCTTGGAGGAGTCGTAGCCGATCTCCAGGATCTTGTTGCGCACGAGGTTGGGAATGTCGGCGTAGGCCTTGGTCGTGACCTCACCCGCGACATGCACCAGACCAGTGGTGATCAAGGTCTCGACGGCGACGCGCGAGGTGGGGTCCTCGCGCAGGAGCGCGTCGAGAATCGTGTCGCTGATCTGGTCAGCGATCTTGTCGGGGTGACCCTCGGTGACGGATTCCGAGGTGAAGAGACGGCGGGACACATCGCTCCCTGGGGTTGCAGCGGCTGCTGGCTGATCATGGGTGGACGGTCGGGAGCTGCGCCCGGCACGTTCCGCGACCAGTTTATCGGTCGCTTCCGACGGTTGGGCCACGCGTCTCGCCCCTTGGGAGCTCTGTGACGTGCGGCACTGACGAATTCGGGGGGTCGGGCCCTCCTGCGGAAGCACTCTGGAGCCCTATTTTCTCCTCCGCCCCGGCCGCGGGTGCGGCGGGGGTGAATCTACCCCGGGAAACGTGCGGCTACCAGATCCCACACAGTGTCGGCGAGGGCCTCCTTGGGCCCGTGCGGCACGGCCGTTTCGCTTCCGTCCGCGGCCAGGACCACCGCTTCGTTGTCCTGGGAACCGAAGGTCTTGCGCTCCCCCACCTCGTTGACGACGAGGAGGTCGCACCCCTTGCGGCGAAGTTTTTCGCGCCCGTTGGCGAGCACGTCGTCGGTCTCGGCCGCGAAGCCCACGACCACCTGTCCGGGTGCGGTCCGTTCGGTGGAGAGCTCGGCGAGGATGTCCGGATTCCGCAGGAGCTCAATGACCGGATCCGCTTGGCCGTCGCGCTTCTTGATCTTGCCCGTGGCGTAGGTGACGGGCCGGAAGTCGGCGACGGCGGCGGCCATCACCACCGCGTCCGCGTCGGCGGCCGCCTTCAGCACGGCCTCCCGCAGCTGGACCGCGGTTCCCACGTGGACCACGTCGGCACCGGCCGGCTCGGGCAGACCGGTGTTCGCCTCGATCAGGGTGACCCGGGCGCCGCGGGCGACGGCTGTGCGCGCGAGGGCGTACCCCTGCTTGCCGGAGGAACGGTTGCCCAGGTAGCGGACGGGGTCGAGCGGCTCTCGGGTGCCTCCGGCGCTGACCACCACGTGGCGTCCCGCGAGATCGGGCGCCGCGACGCCCCGCGCCAGCACCCGGCGGCAGACCTCGAAGATCTCGGCGGGGTCGGGGAGCCGTCCCTTGCCGGTGTCCACACCGGTGAGCCGGCCGACCGCGGGCTCGATGACCACGGCGCCCCGGCGCCGCAGGGTGGCGACGTTCTCCTGGGTGGCGGGGTGCTCCCACATCTCGGTGTGCATCGCGGGCGCGAACACGACCGGACAGCGGGCCGTGAGCAGGGTGTTGGTGAGCAGGTCGTCGGCGAGCCCGTGGGCCGCCCTGGCGAGCATGTCGGCGGTGGCCGGGGCGACCACGACGAGGTCGGCGGCCTGCCCGGTGCGCACGTGGGGCACCTCGTGGACGTCGTTCCAGACCTCGGTGGAGACCGGGTGCCCGGAGAGCGCGGACCAGGTCGCGGCGCCGACGAAGTGCAGCGAGGCCGCGGTGGGCACCACGGTCACGTCGTGCCCGGACTCGGTCAGCCGGCGGAGCAGCTCGCACGCCTTGTACGCGGCGATGCCTCCGCTGACCCCCAGAACGACCTTCGGCTTCTCCACTGCGTCTCCCCGCACTCGGCTCGGTGTCCTTCCATGCTGCCCCACCGGCGCGGACCGGTGTCCGGCGGGCCGGGTCTCCGCCCGCACCACGGACACACCCCGGGCCCGGCGGATGATCCGCCGGGCCCGGGGTGAAGGTGCGTTCTTCCCGCCTGGGGCAGGAGGTGCGGCTGCTTACTGCGCGGGGCCCTCGATGGCCTCGGAGGTCAGCAGGCCGGCGTTGATCTCGCGGAGCGCGATCGACAGCGGCTTCTCGTGCACGTGGGTGTCGACGAGCGGACCGACGTACTCGAGGAGGCCTTCACCGAGCTGCGAGTAGTACGCGTTGATCTGGCGCGCGCGCTTGGCGGCGTAGATCACGAGGCTGTACTTCGAGTCGGTGGCTTCGAGGAGCTCATCAATCGGCGGGTTGATGATGCCCTCGGGCGTGGTGATGGAAGAGGACACTCTCTGCCTTCCGAAGGGGGTGTAGATCAAAGAGATCTTTGATGCTGCGGCTGCCGGCCGGCGGTGATCCGTGCGGTGCGGCTGAGACTCGGCGTCGGCTGTGAGGCCGTTCGCGTCGCTCTCTCAGTCGCTCGTGGCACGGTGGTCGGAAGCCTGAAGCATCAAGGCTAGCAGCTCGCGTGCGACGTCCTCGACGGAGGTGTTGACGAGGGTGGTGTCGAACTCGGCCTCGGCGGCCAGTTCGACCCGGGCGGCGGCGAGCCTGCGCTCGATCACCTCGGGCGACTCGGTGCCCCGGCCGGTGAGCCGGCGGACCAGCTCGTCCCAGCTCGGCGGGGCCAGGAAGACGAGCCGCGCGTCAGCCATCGACTCGCGGACCAGCCGGGCGCCCTGGAGGTCGATCTCCAGCAGCACCGGCTCGCCGTTCTCCAGGCGGTCGAGGACGGCCCGGCGGGGGGTGCCGTAGCGGTTTCCCGCGAACTCCGCCCATTCGAGCAGCTCGCCGTTGGCGATCAGCTTGTCGAACTCCTGGTCGTCCACGAAGAAGTAGTGGACGCCGTTGCTCTCACCGGGTCGCGGCTTGCGGGTCGTCGCCGACACCGAGAGCCAGACTTCGGGGTGGACCTTGCGCATATGCGCGACGACCGTGCTCTTGCCGACCCCGGAGGGGCCGGAGAGCACGGTCAGCCGCGGACGTACGTCCGGGGGTACGGGGGACGTCCCCCGGGATGAAGCAGCCATGCAGCGATTATCCAGGTTCTCAGGGGTGCCTGAGAACGTCAGGCGGCTGTGCCGCCGAACTCTCGCTCCAGGGATGCGATCTGATTGGAGCCGAGACCCCGGACCCTACGGCTCTCGGAGATCCCGAGACGCTCCATGATCTGCTTGGCGCGGACCTTGCCCACGCCCGGCAGGGACTCAAGGAGTGCGGAGACCTTCATCTTGCCGATGACGTCGTTCTCCCGACCCTGCTTGATGACCTCGTGGAGCGAGGCGCCGGAGTGCTTGAGTCGATTCTTGACCTCGGCCCGCTCCCGGCGAGCCGCGGCGGCCTTTTCGAGCGCGGCTGCGCGCTGTTCAGGGGTAAGGGGCGGAAGAGCCACGCCTACGTCACCTCGGATGTCGATCTGTCGGATACGGACCGGTGAGGAACCTGTCGCCCCACACCTCGCGAGCCACGAACAACGGCACGAACAACAACCTGTGCTCGTTGGCTCTCGACGGAGACTAGCGGCCAACCGCTCCGGAGTCAGCGAGAACGAACGAAAAGTCCTGGTCAGCCTTGGCCGACCAGGACATTTCCGGCATAAAGGCCGGTATTTTGCTCAGGAATTCGTCAACGCGCTGTTATGTGTCGCATTCAACTATCCGTGAACGGCCGTACGGACCTCGTCGGCGAAGCGTTCGGCGGCCTCGCGCAGACCCGCCGCGTCGGGTCCGTGACGGAGAACACCCCGGCTCACGCTCGGCACCACGTTGCCCACCGCGTCGCCGAACACGCCCGGCAGATCGGCCGGGGTGGCGCCCTGGGCGCCGATGCCCGGAGCGAGCAGCGGACCGTTGATCGCCAGGTTCACCCCGGCGTCCCCGAGGGTCGCGCCGACCACCGCGCCGACCGAGCCGAGCGGCTCGGCCCCGGCGTTCTCGGCGGCCATGTGGTCGAGCATCAGCTGGGCCAGCGAGCGGCCGTCGGCCGCGGTCGCGCGCTGCACCTCGGCGCCCTCCGGGTTGGAGGTGAGCGCCAGCACGAAGACGCCCGCGCCGGAGACGGCGGCGGCGTCGAGCGCGGGGCGCAGCGATCCGAAGCCGAGGTAGGGCGAGACGGTGACCGCGTCCGAGAAGAGCGGGGAGTCCTTGTCCAGGTAGGTGGCCGCGTAGGCACCCATGGTGGAGCCGATGTCGCCGCGCTTGGCGTCCATGAGGACGAGCGCGCCGGCCGAGCGGGCCTCGGCGACGGCCGTCTCCAGGACGGCCACGCCGCGCGAGCCGAAGCGCTCGAAGAACGCGGACTGCGGCTTGAGGACGGCGACCCGGTCGGCGAGCGCCTCGACGACCGTACGGGTGAAGCGCTCCAGGCCCGCGATGTCGTCGGACAGGCCCCAGGAGGCGAGCAGCGAGGCGTGCGGGTCGATGCCGACGCAGAGCGGTCCGCGGGTGTCCATGGCGCGGCGCAGGCGGGCGCCGAAGGGTTCGAGGGGCGCTGTTTCGAGGGTCACTGCTTCACGGGTCACTGGGCGGCCTTCCGGGTGTCGGCGCCGACGGCTTCGGCGAGCGTGGCGTACGGGGATGCGGCGAGCCGGGCGGCCAGCCCCTTGTGGATCGCGCGGGCGTAGAACGGGCCCTCGTAGATGAAGGCGCTGTACCCCTGGACGAGGGTCGCGCCGGCCAGGATGCGCTGCCAGGCGTCCTCGGCGTTCTCGATGCCTCCGACACCCACCAGGGTGATCCGGTCGCCCACGCGCTCGTACAGCCGCCTCAGGACCTCCAGGGAGCGTCCCTTGAGCGGGGCGCCGGAGAGTCCGCCGGTCTCCCCGGTCAGGGAGGCGGGCGAGCGCAGGCCGAGGCCGTCGCGGGCGATGGTGGTGTTGGTGGCGATGATGCCGTCGAGGCCGAGTTCCACGGCGAGGTCGGCGACGGCGTCGACGTCCTCGTCCGCGAGGTCGGGGGCGATCTTGACCAGGAGCGGGACGCGGCGGTCGGTCACGGTGCGGTCGGCGGCCTCGCGCACGGCGGTCAGCAGCGGGCGCAGCGCCTCGGTGGCCTGGAGGTTGCGCAGGCCGGGGGTGTTGGGCGAGGAGACGTTGACCACGAGGTAGTCGGCGTGGGCCGCGAGGCGCTCGGTGGACTTCACGTAGTCGGCGGCGGCCTCGGCCTCCGGGACCACCTTGGTCTTGCCGATGTTGACGCCGACGGTGGTGCGGAAGACGGGCTCACGGGCGCCGAGGCGGGCGGCGACGGCGGCGGAGCCCTCGTTGTTGAAGCCCATGCGGTTGATCAGGGCGCGGTCGGCGACGAGGCGGAAGAGCCGCTTCTTGGGGTTGCCGGGCTGCGGCTCGCCGGTCACGGTGCCGATCTCGACGTGGTCGAAGCCGAGCATCGCCATGCCGTCGATCGCGATCGCGTTCTTGTCGAAGCCGGCGGCGAGGCCGAAGGGGCCGTGCATCCGCAGGCCGAGGGCCTCGGTGCGCAGGGCCTTGTACCGGGGGGCGAGCACCGCGGCGACGTACGTCCGCAGGACGGGGGTACGGGCGGCGAGACGGATCCACCGGAAGGCCAGGTAGTGGGCCTGCTCGGGGTCCATCCGCTTGAAGACCAGCTGGAAGAAGAACTTGTACATCGAAGGTGTCCTCACGAAGAGGGGGACACCGCAGACCGGTGTCCCCCTTGCCTGGCCGGCCCGGACCCAGAAGGGTCCGGGCCGGTCCGTCCGTACCGACTAGTCGCGGGCCGCCGTCAGGTGCTCGGCGTGCTCCTGCAGGGACCGTACGCCGACGTCTCCGCGCCGGAGCGCGTCGATGCCCTGGACCGCGGCGGCGAGCGCCTGGACGGTCGTCAGGCACGGCACCGAGCGGGCCACCGCGGCGGTCCGGATCTCGTAGCCGTCGAGCCGGCCGCCGGTGCCGTACGGCGTGTTGACGATGAGGTCGACCTGGCCGTCGTGGATGAGCTGGACGATGGTCTTCTCGCCGTTCGGGCCCTCGCCCTCGGACTGCTTGCGCACGACGGTGGCGTTGATGCCGTTGCGCTTGAGGACCTCGGCGGTGCCGGAGGTCGCCATCAGCTCGAAGCCGTGGGCGACGAGCTCCCGGGCCGGGAAGATCATCGAGCGCTTGTCGCGGTTGGCGACCGAGATGAACGCGCGGCCCTTGACGGGCAGCGGGCCGTAGGCGCCGGCCTGGGACTTGGCGTAGGCCGTCCCGAAGGCCGAGTCGATGCCCATGACCTCACCGGTCGAACGCATCTCCGGGCCGAGGACGGTGTCCACGCCGCGGCCGTGGATGTCGCGGAAGCGCGACCACGGCATGACGGCCTCCTTGACGGAGATCGGCGCGTCCAGCGGCAGGGTGCCGCCGTCGCCCTGGGCCGGCAGCAGGCCCTCGGCGCGCAGCTCGGCGATGGTCGCGCCCAGCGAGATGCGGGCGGCGGCCTTGGCGAGCGGGACGGCGGTCGCCTTCGAGGTGAAGGGGACGGTCCGGGAGGCGCGGGGGTTGGCCTCCAGGACGTAGAGGATGTCGCCGGAGAGCGCGAACTGGATGTTGATCAGTCCGCGGACGCCGACGCCCTTGGCGATGCCCTCGGTGGAGACCCGCAGGCGCTTGATGTCGTGGCCGCCGAGGGTGATCGGGGGCAGCGCGCAGGCGGAGTCGCCGGAGTGGATACCGGCCTCCTCGATGTGCTCCATGACGCCGCCGAGGTAGAGCTCGGTGCCGTCGTAGAGCGCGTCGACGTCGATCTCGATCGCGTCGTCGAGGAAGCGGTCGACCAGGACCGGCCGGGTGGGGCTGATCTCGGTGGACTCGGCGATGTACGAGGACAGGCGGGTCTCGTCGTAGACGATCTCCATGCCGCGTCCGCCGAGGACGTACGACGGGCGCACCAGGACCGGGTAGCCGATCTCGTCGGCGATGGCCTTGGCCTCGTCGAAGGTGGTGGCGGTGCCGTGCTTCGGCGCGGGCAGGCCGGCCTCGGCGAGCACCCGGCCGAAGGCGCCGCGGTCCTCGGCGGCGTGGATCGCCTCGGGGGACGTGCCGACGACGGGCACGCCGTTGTCCTTGAGCGCCTGCGACAGGCCCAGCGGGGTCTGGCCGCCGAGCTGGACGACGACGCCCGCGACGGGACCGGCCAGCGTCTCCGCGTGGACGATCTCCAGGACGTCCTCCAGGGTGAGCGGCTCGAAGTACAGCCGGTCGGAGGTGTCGTAATCGGTGGAGACGGTCTCCGGGTTGCAGTTGACCATCACGGTCTCGTAGCCGGCGTCGCTCAGCGCGAAGGAGGCGTGGACGCAGGAGTAGTCGAACTCGATGCCCTGGCCGATACGGTTCGGGCCCGAGCCGAGGATGATCACCGCGGGCTTGGTACGGGGCGCGACCTCGCTCTCCTCGTCGTACGAGGAGTAGAAGTACGGGGTCTTCGCGGCGAACTCGGCGGCGCAGGTGTCGACCGTCTTGTAGACCGGGCGGATGCCCAGCGCGTGGCGGACCTCGCGGACGACGTCCTCGCCCAGGCCGCGGATCTCGGCGATCTGCGCGTCGGAGAAGCCGTGGCGCTTGGCCTCGGCGATCACGTCGGCGTCGAGGCGCTCGGCGGAGGCCAGCCCGTCGGCGATCTCCTTGATCAGGAAGAGCTGGTCCACGAACCACGGGTCGATCTTCGTGGCGTCGAAGACCTCCTCGGGGGTGGCACCGGCGCGGATCGCCTGCATGACGGTGTTGATGCGGCCGTCGGTGGGGCGGACCGACTCGGCGAGCAGGGCGTCCTTGTCGCCGGGCTCGCCGGTGAAGGCGAACTGCGAGCCCTTCTTCTCCAGCGAGCGGAGCGCCTTCTGCAGCGCCTCGGTGAAGTTGCGGCCGATCGCCATGGCCTCGCCCACCGACTTCATGGTGGTGGTGAGGGTGGAGTCGGCGGAGGGGAACTTCTCGAAGGCGAAGCGCGGGGCCTTGACCACGACGTAGTCGAGCGAGGGCTCGAAGGAGGCCGGGGTCTTCTCCGTGATGTCGTTCGGGATCTCGTCGAGCGTGTAGCCGACGGCCAGCTTGGCGGCGATCTTGGCGATCGGGAAGCCGGTGGCCTTGGAGGCGAGCGCCGAGGACCGGGAGACGCGCGGGTTCATCTCGATGACGATGATCCGGCCGTCGGTGGGGTCGATGGCGAACTGGATGTTGCAGCCGCCGGTGTCGACGCCGACCTCGCGGATGATCGCGATGCCGATGTCGCGCAGCCGCTGGTACTCGCGGTCGGTGAGCGTCATCGACGGGGCGACGGTGATGGAGTCGCCGGTGTGGACGCCCATCGGGTCGAAGTTCTCGATGGAGCAGACGACCACGACGTTGTCGTTCTTGTCGCGCATCAGCTCCAGCTCGTACTCCTTCCAGCCGAGGATGGACTCCTCCAGGAGCACCTCGGTGGTCGGCGAGAGGGTGAGGCCCTGTCCGGCGATGCGGCGCAGCTCCTCCTCGTCGTGGGCGAAGCCGGAGCCGGCGCCGCCCATGGTGAAGGAGGGGCGGACGACGACGGGGTAGCCGCCGAGGGTCTCGACGCCCTGGATGACGTCGTCCATCGTGTGGCAGATGACCGAGCGGGCGGACTCGCCGTGGCCGATCTTCTCGCGGACGGCTTCGACGACGCCCTTGAAGAGGTCGCGGTCCTCGCCCTTGTTGATCGCCTCGACGTTGGCGCCGATCAACTCGACGCCGTACTTCTCCAGCACGCCGTTGTCGTGCATGGAGATGGCGGTGTTGAGCGCGGTCTGACCGCCCAGCGTCGGCAGGAGGGCGTCGGGGCGCTCCTTGGCGATGATCTTCTCGACGAACTCGGGGGTGATCGGCTCGACGTAGGTGGCGTCGGCGATCTCCGGGTCGGTCATGATCGTGGCCGGGTTGGAGTTGACCAGGATGACGCGCAGGCCCTCGGCCTTGAGCACGCGGCACGCCTGGGTACCGGAGTAGTCGAACTCGGCGGCCTGGCCGATGACGATCGGGCCGGAGCCGATGACCAGGACGGACTGGATATCGGAGCGCTTAGGCACGCTGGCCCTCCATCAGGGTGACGAAACGGTCGAAGAGGTACGCGGCGTCGTGCGGGCCCGCGGCTGCTTCGGGGTGGTACTGGACGCTGAACGCGGGCTGGTCGAGGAGGTGCAGACCTTCGACGACCTGGTCGTTCAGGCAGACGTGGGAGACCTCGGCGCGGCCGAACTCGGTGTCCGAGATCTTGTCCAGGGGCGCGTCGACGGCGAAGCCGTGGTTGTGCGCGGTGACCTCGACCTTGCCGGTCGTCCGGTCCTGGACGGGCTGGTTGATGCCCCGGTGGCCGTACTTCAGCTTGTAGGTGCCGAAGCCGAGGGCGCGGCCGAGGATCTGGTTGCCGAAGCAGATGCCGAAGAGCGGCGTCCTGCGCTCCAGCACGGCGCGCATCAGCGCGACCGGGCCGTCGGCGGTGGCGGGGTCGCCGGGGCCGTTGGAGAAGAACACACCGTCGGGGGCGACGGCGTAGACGTCCTCGACCGTGGCGGTGGCGGGGAGCACGTGCACCTCGATGCCGCGTTCAGCCATCCGGCGCGGGGTCATGCCCTTGATGCCGAGGTCGATGGCGGCGACGGTGAACTTCTTCTCGCCGATCGCCGGGACGGTGTAGGCCTCCTTGGTGGCGACCTCCTCGTACAGGCTGGCGCCCTTCATCTGCGGCTGGGCCTGGACGCGGGCGAGCAGCTCGGCGTCGGGGGCGAGAGCCTCGCCGGAGAAGACGCCGGAGCGCATCGCGCCGCGCTCGCGCAGGTGGCGGGTGAGGGCGCGGGTGTCGATGCCGGAGATCCCGACGACGCCCTGCTTGCTGAGCTCCTCGTCCAGGGAGCGGCGCGAGCGCCAGTTGGACGGGACGCGTGCGGGGTCGCGCACGACGTAGCCGGAGACCCAGATGCGGGAGGACTCGTCGTCCTCGTCGTTCCAGCCGGTGTTGCCGATCTGCGGCGCGGTGGCGACGACGATCTGGCGGTCGTACGAGGGGTCGGTCAGCGTCTCCTGGTAGCCGGTCATGCCGGTGGAGAAAACGGCCTCGCCGAAGGTCTCCCCCACGGCCCCGTAGGCACGGCCGCGGAAGATGCGGCCGTCCTCCAGGACGAGTACGGCGGGAGCTTGTGCGGCTCCCCGGGTGGAGATCGTCATCGTGCGGTGCCTTCCGTAGTGCTGGTGAGAGAGGTGAGGGTGTCGATCCAGGCCTGGTGCCCGGCCGCCTGGTCGGCGCGGAACCCGGAGTCGATCAGCTTGTCGCCGTGGGCCCAGGTGATGACCAGCAGGCCGCCCTCGGGGAGGACCTTGCCCGCGATCGCCCGCTCGTGCCGGGCCTCGCGCAGGGCGGCGGCCGGCACGAAGAAGCCGGCCGCCCCGGGGCGTACGACGTCCAGGCCCTGCTCCGTGAGGGTGAGCTCGACCCGGCTGCGGGTGCCGAGACCGTGCGCGACGATCCGGTCGAGCCACTGCCCTGCGGTGGTGGAGCCGTGGTAGCGGCCGGTGAGCTTCAGGAGCGGGGTGCCGTCCGCGAACCCCTCGGGGGTGGCCGCGAGCTCCGGCAGGTCGGACTGGAGGCTGCCGCGCCACTTCCATCCCTGGCGCATCAGCCAGTAGACGAAGGCCACGAAGACCAGTATTCCGACGACCCAGCTGATCCGGGCGGACCAGTCGGTCACTTGGGCCGACTTCTGTTCGGCGGCCAGCTGGTACAGGGGGGTCAGTTTTGTCACGTGAGCTTCCCGTCGACGACCGTGGCACGGCCCCGCAGGAAGGTGTGGGTGACCCGTCCCGGCAGCTCACGGCCCTCGTAGGGGGTGTTGCGGCTGCGGGACGCGAAGCCCGCGGGGTCCACGGTCCCACGGTATGCCGGATCGACGAGTACGAGGTTGGCGGGCTCACCCGGCGAGACGGGGCGGCCGTGTCCGTCGAGCCGGCCGATGGCCGCCGGGCGGAACGACATGCGGTCGGCGACGCCCGCCCAGTCGAGCAGACCGGTCTCGACCATCGTCTGCTGGACCACGGAGAGCGCGGTCTCCAGGCCCACCATGCCCATCGCCGCCGCGGCCCACTCGCAGTCCTTGTCCTCGTGCGGGTGCGGGGCGTGGTCGGTGGCGACGCAGTCGATGGTGCCGTCGGCGAGCGCCTCGCGCAGGGCCAGGACGTCGGCCTCGGTGCGCAGCGGCGGGTTCACCTTGTAGACGGGGTTGTACGAGCGGACCAGCTCGTCGGTGAGGAGCAGGTGGTGCGGGGTGACCTCGGCGGTGACGTTCCAGCCCTTGGACTTGGCCCAGCGGACGATCTCGACGGAACCGGCGGTCGACAGGTGGCAGATGTGCACCCGGGAGTCGACGTGGGCGGCGAGCAGCACGTCGCGCGCGATGATCGACTCCTCGGCGACGGCGGGCCAGCCGCCGAGGCCGAGCTCGGCGGAGACGGTGCCCTCGTTCATCTGGGCGCCCTCGGTGAGGCGGGGTTCCTGGGCGTGCTGGGCGACGACGCCGTCGAAGGCCTTCACGTACTCCAGGGCGCGGCGCATGATCACGGCGTCGTCGACGCACTTGCCGTCGTCGGAGAAGACCTTCACTCCGGCGGCCGAGTCGTGCATGGCGCCGAGCTCGGCGAGCTGCTTGCCCTCCAGGCCGACGGTGACGGCGCCGATCGGCTGGACGTCGCAGTAGCCGGACTCCTTGCCGAGCCGCCAGACCTGCTCGACCACGCCGGCGGTGTCGGCGACGGGGAAGGTGTTGGCCATGGCGTGCACGGCGGTGAAGCCGCCGACCGCGGCGGCCTTGGTGCCGGTCAGGACGGTCTCGGAGTCCTCGCGGCCGGGCTCGCGCAGGTGGGTGTGGAGGTCGACCAGGCCGGGCAGCAGGATCCGGCCCGCCGCCTCGACGACGGTGGCGTCCGCCGCCTCGATGCCGGTGCCGATCTCGGCGATGGTCTCGCCGTCGATCAGGACGTCCTGGACTTCGCCACCGAGGATCTGCGCGCCGCGGATAAGGATCTTGCTCATGGTTACTTGTTCCCCTCGGTACGGGCGGTGGTGGCGGGCTCGGAGCCGCCCAGCAGCAGGTAGAGCACGGCCATGCGGACGGAGACGCCGTTGGCGACCTGTTCGACGGCGGTGCAGCGGTCGGAGTCGGCGACCTCGGCGGTGATCTCCATGCCGCGGTTCATCGGGCCGGGGTGCATGACGATGCTGTGCTCGGGCATCTTCGCCATGCGGTCGCCGTTGAGGCCGTAGCGGCGGGAGTACTCGCGCTCGGTCGGGAAGTACGCGGCGTTCATCCGCTCACGCTGCACACGCAGCATCATCACCGCGTCGGACTTCGGGAGCACCTCGTCCAGGCCGTAGCTGACGTCGCAGGGCCACTGCTCCACGCCGATCGGCAGCAGGGTGGGCGGGGCCACCAGGGTGACGTGGGCGCCGAGCGTGGTCAGCAGGTGGACGTTGGAGCGGGCCACCCGGCTGTGCAGGACGTCGCCGACGATGGTGATCCGGCGGCCTTCGAGGTCGCGGCCGAGGCCCTGGTCGGCCCCGACCAGCCGGCGGCGCATGGTGAAGGCGTCCAGCAGGGCCTGAGTGGGGTGCTCGTGGGTGCCGTCGCCCGCGTTGACGACCGCGCCGTCGATCCAGCCGGAGGTGGCGAGACGGTACGGGGCGCCCGAGGCGTGGTGCCGGATGACGACGGCGTCGGCGCCCATCGCCTCCAGGGTCAGGGCGGTGTCCTTGAGGGATTCGCCCTTGGAGACGGACGAGCCCTTCGCGGAGAAGTTGATGACGTCGGCGGAGAGGCGCTTGGCGGCGGCCTCGAAGGAGATGCGGGTTCGCGTCGAGTCCTCGAAGAAGAGGTTGACGACGGTACGGCCGCGCAGGGTGGGGAGCTTCTTGATCGGCCGGTCGGCGACCCGGGCCATCTCCTCGGCGGTGTCGAGGATGAGGACGGCGTCGTCGCGGGTGAGGTCGGCGGCCGAGATGAGGTGGCGCTTCATCTGGGTGTTCTCCGGGGTGGTGGAGGTTTCGGGCATGCGGGCGTGCTGCGGCAGCCGTACGGACCGGGTGACGGGTCCTACGGAAGCGCCGTTCGGGTAGCGGTAGCGGTGCTAGTGCCCGCCTGCCGGGGCGGTCCTCCGCGCTCCGAGCAGCACGGCGTCGCGGCCGTCCTCCTCGGCGAGCTGGACCGTGACCGTCTCCCGGTGCGACGTCGGGAGGTTCTTGCCGACGTAGTCGGCACGGATGGGGAGTTCGCGGTGGCCGCGGTCCACCAGGACCGCGAGCTGGACGGCGCGGGGGCGGCCGATGTCGCCGAGGGCGTCGAGGGCGGCGCGGATCGTGCGGCCGGAGAAGAGCACGTCGTCGACGAGGACGACGAGGCGTTCGTCGACGCCGTCACCGGGGATGTCGGTGCGGCCGATGGCGCGCGCGGGGCGCATCCGCAGGTCGTCGCGGTGCATCGTGATGTCGAGGGATCCGACGGGCATCGCGCGGCCGGTGATCTCTTCGAGCTTCGCGGCGAGCCTGCGGGCGAGGAAGACGCCGCGGGTGGGGATGCCGAGGAGCACCACGTCGTCGGCGCCCTTGGCGCGTTCGACGATCTCGTGGGCGATCCTGGTCAGGGCCCGGGCGATGTCGGGGGCTTCCAGAACGGGCCGTGCCGCGTTGCCGGTGCCGTCGTGCTGTGCGTCCATTGAGAAACGGACCTCCTTCTCCGCCTCACGGGACGGACCTTAAAGGACGTCGGAAATCTGAAAACTACGTGTTCCACGGTACCAGGGCCGTTCCGGAGCCCCCGACCCGGCCCCCCGCGGAGCCGCTCGGGACCTCCCGGCTTGACGCATCCAAGTAACGCTGCGTAACCTCACAGTGAGTCACCAGCCACGCGGCGGCGCCGCATCATGTTCGAGCGTCCGGGGAGCCTTATGTCCAGCGAATACGCAAAACAGCTCGGGGCCAAGCTCCGCGCCATCCGCACCCAGCAGGGCCTCTCCCTCCACGGCGTGGAGGAGAAGTCGCAGGGCCGTTGGAAGGCCGTCGTCGTCGGCTCGTACGAGCGCGGCGACCGTGCGGTGACCGTCCAGCGTCTTGCGGAGCTGGCGGACTTCTACGGCGTTCCCGTCCAGGAGCTGCTGCCGGGCACGACCCCCGGCGGCGCGGCCGAGCCGCCGCCGAAGCTCGTCCTGGACCTGGAGCGCCTCGCCCACGTCCCGCCGGAGAAGGCCGGACCGCTGCAGCGTTACGCCGCGACGATCCAGAGCCAGCGCGGCGACTACAACGGCAAGGTCCTCTCGATCCGCCAGGACGACCTGCGCACCCTCGCGGTCATCTACGACCAGTCGCCTTCCGTGCTGACGGAGCAGCTGATCAACTGGGGCGTACTGGACGCGGACGCGCGCCGGGCCGTCACCCACGAAGAGGGCTGAGGTCCCTGGGCGGGGCTCCGAGCCCCGCCCGTACGGACTCCGTGTCGCGTACGAACACCTTGTCGCCGGGCCGGCGGGGAGGGACCCGAGAGGGTCTCCCCCGTCGGCCCGTCGTCGTATCCGGCCCCCGCAGGGGCGCAGGGGCGAGGTGGTCCCGGGAGGGGCGGGACGGCCCCGGAGGGACGCGAGGGGCGGCCTCGCCGCCCGGACGTGCCGACGAAGGCCCGCGGCCTCACCGCCCGGACGTGCCGAAGGCCCGCGGTCGGGTCGACCGCGGGCCTTCGTCGGCTGAAGCTCAGCGCCCCGGAGCTACTGCTCGCGGCGCAGGTTCGGCTTGAGGTCCTTGAAACGGGCCAGCATGCCGTTCACGAAGGACGGGGAGTCGTCCGTGGAGAACTCCTTGGCGAGCTGGACCGCCTCGTCGATGACGACGGCGTCCGGCGTCTCGTCCATCCAGATCAGCTCGTACGCGCCGAGCCTGAGGATGCTGCGGTCGACGACCGGCATGCGGTCGATCTCCCAGTCCACGGCGTACGTGACGATGAGGTCGTCGATCCGGTTCGCGTACCGCGCGTACCCCTCGACGAGTTCCATCGTGAATTCGCCGACCGGGGGCTGACGGTCGTCGGTCCGCGAGTGCCGGACCCAGTCCGCGAGGACCGTCTGCACGGACTCACCGCGCTGGTCGGCCTCGAAGAGGATCTGGAAGGCGCGCTTGCGGGCCTTGTTCCGGGCAGCCACGGTTAGCTGTTCACCCGGCCGAGGTAGTCGCCCGTACGAGTGTCGACCTTGATCTTCTCGCCGGTGGTGATGAAGAGCGGCACGCCGATCTCGTAACCGGTCTCCAGCGTGGCGGGCTTGGTGCCACCGGTGGAGCGGTCGCCCTGGACGCCCGGGTCGGTGTGCTGGATGGTCAGCTCGACGGCGGCGGGCAGCTCCACGTAGAGCACCTCGCCCTCGTGCTGCGCGACCGAGGCGGTGAAGCCCTCGATGAGGAAGTTGGCGGCGTCGCCGACGGACTTGCGGTCGACCATCAGCTGGTCGTACGTGTCCATGTCCATGAAGACGAAGTACTCGCCGTCCATGTACGAGAACTGCATGTCCCGGCGGTCGATGGTGGCCGTTTCGACCTTCACGCCGGCGTTGAACGTCTTGTCGACGACCTTGCCGGAGAGCACGTTCTTGAGCTTGGTGCGCACGAAGGCCGGGCCCTTGCCGGGCTTGACGTGCTGGAACTCGACGACGGACCAGAGCTGGCCTCCGTCGAGCTTGAGCACCAGGCCGTTCTTGAGGTCGTTCGTGGAAGCCACGGTTGCGGAATCTCCTGGACTGAAAGCTGGTGGACGGCCAAGAACGCGCGCTAGAGCGCGAGCAGCTCCTTGGTCGTAATGGTGAGTAGCTCGGGTCCGCCGTCCGCCTCGGGGCGCACGACGAGCGTGTCATCGATCCGGACACCGCCCCGGCCCGGGAGGTGGACCCCCGGTCCGACGGTGACCGGCACGCAAGCGTCCAGTTTACCCATGGCTGTCGGTGCCAGCTGCGGGTCCTCGTCGATTTCGAGTCCCACCCCGTGCCCGGTGCGGGGCGAAAGCCCCTCGCCGTACCCCGCGGAGTCCAGCGGATGACGGGCCGCGTGGTCCACTTCACGGTACGTGGCGTCCGGCAGCAGGGCCTCCCGGCCACCGCGCTGAGCGGCGAAAACGAGGTCGTACAGCTCGATCTGCCACTCCGCCGGGGCGGTGCCGATGACGAAGGTGCGGGCGATCTCGCAGCGGTAGCCGCGGTAGCTCGCGCCGAGGCAGACGCTGAGGAAATCGCCTTCCTCGACCCTGCGGTCGGTGGGCCGGTGACGCGCTTGGCCGGAGTTGGGTCCGGTGGCCACGGAGGTGGCGAAGGCGGGGCCCTCGGCGCCGTGGTCGACCAGGCGGCGCTCCAGCTCCAGGGCGAGATGGCGTTCGGTGCGGCCGACGAGGATCGATTCGAGGAGCTCCCCCAGCGCCTGGTCGGTGATCTCCGCCGCGATGCGCAGGCAGGCGATCTCCTCCTCGTCCTTGACCACCCGCAGCTGCTCCACGGTGGTCCCGAGGTCGCCGAGGCGCAGTCCGGGGGCGGCGGTGGCCATGGCGCGGTGGCGCGCGACGGTCAGGTCGTGCTCCTCGACGGCGAGGCGCTCCGTACCGTGCTCGGCGGCCAGGGCGGCGGCGGCGATCGCCGCGTCCCCGCGCCCGCTCCCCAGCGCCGACACCCGCAGCGATTCGTCCGTACGCCCGTGGGCCGGGTCGCCTGCGGGGACACGGGGGCAGAGCAGGACGTCCTCGCCGGCGCCGAGCAGCAGGACGGCGCCGGGAGGCGCCCCGCCGGCGAGATAGCGGACGTTGGCGGGGCGGGAGACCAGGGCGGCGGCCGATCCGGCGGCGGCGCACCGGTCGCGGACCAGCCCGCGGCGGACGGCGTACACCTCTGACATGCCCCGAGCGTACGAGCGCATCCGCCGCCCCGCCCGTCAGCGCTGTCCGACCGGGGACGGCGGGGAGACCGCCGGGGACGGCCGGGAGGGCCGGACAGGGCGGCCGGTGCCCGTACGCGCGGCAGGGCCCACCACCGAGGGGCGGGCCACCGGGAGGCACGGCCGCCGGGAGGGCGGTCTACCAGGAGGGCGGGCTCGCCAGGGCGCGGGCGAGGACGTCGTCCAGGACGCGGGCGGTCGTCTCGACGTCGTACGTCGAGTTGTCGATGATCGGCAGCCCGGAGCCGTACCACCCGGCCATCCGGCCGTGGATGCGGGCGACCTCCTCGTCGGAGAGGCGGCGGTTGCCGGTGCGGGCGGCGTTGCGCTCCAGGACGACCTCGAGGCCGGGCAGGAGGACCACCGGGAGCAGGCCGGGGCCGACGTGGCGCTTCCAGCCGCCGAGGCCGATGACGGGCCGGTCGGGGAAGACGGCGTCGTCGAGGATGCAGGAGATGCCGTTGGCGAGGAAGTTGCGGGCGGCGAAGCCGCAGGTGCGGCGGGCCAGGCGGTACTGGGCCTCGGACTGGTCGTTCCAGCCGGCCTGCGGGTCGGCGAACCCGGAGCGCACCCATTCGCGTACGTCGTCCAGCGAGACGTGGGCCGTGGGCACCCGGCGGCGGGCGGCCCAGAGCTTGGCGACGGTCGTCTTCCCCGCGCCCGCCGGGCCGATCAGGAGGACGGCGAGGGTGGCGGCGCCGGTGCCGGGTTCGAGGGGCTGCGCGGGCAGCGGCACGAGGCCGCCCGGCGGGAGCCGGAAGTGGCCGGTGGCCTCGCGGGCGGGAGGTGCGGACTGCTGGTCGGGGCCGGGCGCCACCCATCCCTGGGCCGGGGGCGCGGGGGGTGCCGGGGGTATCGGGGGCGGCGTGCCGGGGCCGCCGGGGTGCGGGGCGTGGTGCGGGCCGCCGACGGGGCCGTGTCCGGGCCGGTGGGGAGGCGGCAACGGAGCCCCCACTGCGTGCTGCATCCGGTGCCACTCCGTCTCGTGCGGTCAACTGGCGCTGGTCGGAGGGCTACCGTACCGCCCCGGGCCTTCACCGGGTGAACGGCCGGGGGCGGTGCCCCGTGCCCGGAGGCAGGCACGGGGCGGACGGTGACGCCGGGTCAGTCCGTCAGCTCGTCGGCGAGCGCGCGCAGCGCGAGCCGGTAGGAACCGATGCCGAATCCGGCGATGGTGCCGGTGGCGACCGGAGCGACCACGGAGGTGTGCCGGAACTCCTCCCGCGCGTACGGGTTGGAGATGTGCACCTCGATGAGGGGTGCGGTGCGCTGGGAGATCGCGTCCCGCATCCCGTACGAGTAGTGCGTGAACGCGCCCGGGTTGAGGACGACCGGGACCGAACCGTCCGCCGCCTCGTGGAGCCAGCGGATCAGCTCGCCCTCGTCGTTGGTCTCGCGGACCTCGACGTCGAAGCCGAGCTCCTTGCCGAGCGCCTGGCAGGTCTCCACGAGCCCGGCGTACGAGGTGGCCCCGTAGACGTCGGGCTCGCGGGAGCCCAGGCGGCCCAGGTTCGGACCGTTCAGCACGTAGACGCTGCGGGTCACGCGGAGACCTCTCCGTAGGCGGCGAGCAGGACGGCCGGGTCCGGGCCCTCCAGGACGGTGGGCTTGCCGAGCGCGTCGAGCACGATGAAGCGCAGCAGGTCGCCGCGGGACTTCTTGTCGAGCTTCATGTTCTCCAGCAGGCGCGGCCACTGGTCACCGCGGTAGGTGAGCGGCAGGCCGACCGACGCGAGGACGGTGCGGTGCCGGTCGGCGGTGGCGTCGTCGAGCCGTCCGGCGAGCCGGCCCAGCTCGGCGGCGAAGACCAGGCCGATCGAGACGGCGGCGCCGTGGCGCCACTTGTAGCGCTCGTTCTTCTCGATCGCGTGGCCCAGGGTGTGGCCGTAGTTGAGGATCTCGCGGAGTCCGGACTCCTTGAGGTCGCTGGAGACGACCTCGGCCTTGACCCGGATGGAGCGCTCGATCAGCTCGGCGGTGTGCGGCCCGGCGGGCGTACGGGCGCCCTCGGGGTCCGCCTCGACGAGGTCGAGGATCACCGGGTCGGCGATGAAGCCGGCCTTGATGATCTCGGCCATCCCGGAGACGTAGTCGTGCACCGGGAGCGAGTCCAGGGCGGCCAGGTCGCAGAGGACCCCGGCCGGCGGGTGGAAGGCGCCGACGAGGTTCTTGCCCTCGGCGGTGTTGATGCCCGTCTTTCCGCCGACCGCCGCGTCGACCATGCCGAGCACGGTGGTCGGGACGGCGATCCAGCGCACCCCGCGCAGCCAGCTCGCGGCGACGAAGCCGGCGACGTCGGTGGTGGCGCCGCCGCCGACACCGACGATGACGTCGCTGCGGGTGAAGCCGGTCTGGCCCAGCGCCTTCCAGCAGTAGGCGGCGACCTCGACGGTCTTGGCCTCCTCGGCGTTCGGCAGCTGGATCGCGATGGCCTCGTACCCCTGGGAGGCGAGGTCCTCGCGGACCGCCTCGCCGGTCTCGGCGAGGGCCTCCGGGTGCAGCACGGCGACGCGCTTGGCGCGGTCGCCGATGAGCTTGGGCAGCTCGCCGAGGAGCTGCCGGCCGACCAGCACTTCGTACGGGGCGCTGCCCTCGGTGCCGGCGACCTGGATGCGGGTGGGTGCCTGCTCGGTCATTGCTGTCTTCTCCCGGCCGGGCGTGGTGTCGCGTTCCGGCAGTTCCAGTGCGTCGACGATCTCGCGGGCGATCTCGTCGGGGGTGCGGTCGTCGGTGGCGACGGTCACCCGTGCCACCTCTTCGTACAGATGGCGGCGGAGCTCCATCATCTCGCGCCACTGCCGGCGCGGGTTGACGGCCAGCAGCGGCCGTGCGGTGCCCAGGCCGACGCGCTTGACCGCCTCTTCCACGTCCATGGAGAGGTAGACGACGGCGTGCCCCGCCAGCAGCGTGCGGGTGCCCTCGTCGAGCACCGCCCCGCCGCCGAGCGCGAGGACACCGGTGTGCCCGGCCACGGCCTCGCGCACGGCGTGGCGCTCCAGTTCGCGGAAGCGCTCCTCGCCCTCGTCGAAGAAGATCTCCGAGATGGGCTTGCCCGCGGTCGCCACCACGTCGGCGTCGGTGTCGCGGTACGGGGCTCCGAGCCGCTCGGCGAGCAGCTCACCGATCGTGGACTTGCCGACCCCCATGGGGCCGACGAGGACGACCAGCGGCGCGCTCATCGGATCCGCAGGTTGTCGAGGTAGCCCCGCACGTTCCGGCGCGTCTCCTCGACGCTGTCCCCGCCGAACTTCTCCGCGACGGCGTCGGCGAGCACCAGGGCGACCATGGCCTCGGCGACGATCCCGGCGGCCGGCACGGCGCAGACGTCGGAGCGCTGGTGGTGGGCCTTGGCGGGCTCGCCGGTCACCACGTCGACGGTGGCCAGTGCGCGCGGCACGGTCGCGATCGGCTTCATCGCGGCGCGGACCCGGAGGAGTTCACCGGTGGTCAGACCGCCCTCGGTGCCGCCGGCGCGCCCGGAGGCGCGCTTGATGCCGTCCTCGGTGACGAGGATCTCGTCGTGGGCCTTCGAGCCGGGCACCCGGGCCAGGTCGAAGCCGTCGCCGACCTCCACGCCCTTGATCGCCTGGATGCCCATGAGGGCGGAGGCGAGCCGGGCGTCGAGGCGACGGTCCCAGTGCACGTGCGAGCCGAGTCCGACCGGCACGCCGTAGGCGAGCACCTCGACGACACCGCCGAGGGTGTCGCCGTCCTTGTGGGCCTGGTCGATCTCGGCGACCATCGCCTTCGAGGCGTCCTGGTCGAGGCAGCGGACCGGGTCGGCGTCGAGCGCCGGCACGTCGGCCGGGGTCGGCAGCACGCCGTACGGCGCCTTGGCGGCGGCCAGTTCGACGACGTGGCTGACGATCTCGATGCCCGCGGTCTCCTTGAGGTAGGAGCGGGCGACGGCGCCGAGCGCCACGCGGGCGGCGGTCTCCCGGGCGCTGGCGCGCTCCAGGATCGGCCGGGCCTCGTCGAATCCGTACTTCTGCATGCCCGCCAGGTCGGCGTGGCCGGGCCGGGGGCGCGTCAGGGGGGCGTTGCGGGCCAGTGCGGCCAGCTCCTCCTCGTCCACCGGGTCGGCGGACATGACCTGCTCCCACTTGGGCCACTCGGTGTTGCCGACCATGACGGCGACCGGGGACCCCATGGTGAGGCCGTGGCGTACGCCGCCCAGGAAGGTGACCTCGTCCTGCTCGAACTTCATCCGGGCACCGCGTCCGTAGCCGAGCCGCCGCCGGGCGAGGGCGTCGGCCACCATCTCCGTGGTGACCGGGACGCCGGCGGGAAGACCCTCCAGCGTCGCCACGAGTGCGGGGCCGTGCGACTCCCCTGCGGTCAGCCAGCGCAACCTGCTCAACGGTGCTCCTCGATGCTCGCGCGCAAAAACTGCAAAGGCGCGGCCGGGTGCGCGGCCCTGGCCCGCCGCCCCCGATCCTCCCACGAGCTGGAGGGCGAACCGGCCCCCGGTCCAGCAGACGGACGTTTCGTGCGCGTCCGTGCCAGTCTCCGGGGCCCGGCGAAGAGCCCGGGACGGGCCCCTCAGCGTGCCGCCAGCGCGGCCTCTCCCGCCGCCCGCATGGCGGCCAGCGGCGCCGGGGAGCGGCCCGTCATCTGCTCGACCTGGAAGACCGCCTGGTGCACCAGCAGGTCGAGCCCGCCGACCACGGCCCCGCCCCGGTCCGCCCAGGCGGCGGCGAGGGCGGTGGGCCAGGGCTCGTACAGCACGTCGAAGAGGGTGCCCGGGGCGTCCGGTACGGCGGCGGCGAGGGCGTCCGTGGTGCCGGCCGGCGTGGTCGCGACGACGAGCGGGGCGGCGAAGGCCCCGGCGGCTTCGGACCAGTCGGCGATGACGACGTTCACGCCGAGGCGTTCGCCCCAGCCGCGCATCTCGTCGGCGCGTGCGCGGCTGCGTACGTAGGTGGTGACCGGTCCCGTGCATATCCGGGACAGCGCGGCGAGCGCGGAGGAGGCGGTCGCGCCCGCGCCGAGGACGGCGGCGGACTCCACCTTGTCGACACCCCGCTCCCGCAGCGCCGCGACCATGCCGGGGATGTCGGTGTTGTCCCCGAGGCGTCGGCCGTCCTCGGTGAAGACGACCGTGTTGACCGCCTCGACCGAGGCCGCGGCCTCGCTGACGGTGTCCAGCAGCGGGATGACGGCCCGCTTGAGCGGCATGGTCAGCGACAGCCCCGCCCAGCCGGCGTCCAGCTTCTCCACGAAGTCCGCGAGCCCCGCCTCGTCCACCTCGAAGCGGTCGTACGACCAGTTGTCGAGGCCGAGTTCGGCGTACGCGGCCCGGTGCAGGACCGGGGAGAGCGAGTGGGCGATCGGGGAGCCGAGGACCGCGGCGCGGCGGGGCTGGGGGATCACTGGTCCTTCTTCCGTTCTTCCTCGTATTCGGCCCTGTTGCGGTTCTGCTCCTCGTTGGTCTCCGCGAAGAGCGTGGTGTCCTCGTTGACCGACACGAAGTAGTACCAGGGGCCGGGAGTCGGGTTCATCGCCGAGTGCAGGGCGTCGGCGCCGGGGTTGCTGATGGGTCCGAGCGGGAGGCCCTTGACGTAGTACGTGTTGTACGGGTCCTTGATCTTCCGGAGCTCGTCCACCCCGCCGACGTCGAGGGTGCTCTTGCCGGTGACGTAGTTGACCGTGGAGTCGAACTCCAGCCGGCCGACCGTCTCGCTGTTGTCGGGCTCCAGCCGGTTGTAGACGACCCGTGCCACCTTGTCGAAGTCGTGCTTGTACTTGCCTTCCTTCTGGACGAGGCTGGCGACGGTGATCAGTTGCAGCGGGCTCTTGAGTCCGAGCTTCTTCGCCGAACCGGCGAGGTCGACCTTGCTGTACTCCTCGTCGGCGCGCTCGACCATCCGCTTCAGGGCGTCCTCGGGCTTGGAGCCCTTGGCGACCGGATAGGCCGCCGGGTAGAGGAAGCCCTCCAGCGGGTCCTTGATGTCCGGGTCGTCGTCCGCCCACTCCGGCAGCCCGAGGTTCTTGTACTGCTCCTCGGCGACCTTCTGGGTGGTGCCCTCCTTGAGCTCCAGCCGCTTGTCGATCATCGCGTAGATCGCGGTGTTCCGGGTGCCCTCGGGAATCACCATCGTGTTCTGGCTCTTCGGGTCGAGCATCATCTTGACCGCGTTGGCCGCCGACATCTGCTTGTTGAGGAGGTAGACGCCCGCCTGGATCGAGTTGCCCTTGGGGTTCGAGTTCTGGGCGGAGACGAAGGCGTCGACGGACTTGATGACGCCCTGCTTCTTCAGCTTGTTGGCGATGTCGTAGCCGAGCGCGTTCTTGGGGATCTCGACCTGGACCTGCGGGCCGGTGCCCATTCCCTCGTAGTCCTCGGGGGCGCCGAACTGCTGCTTCCAGTAGGAGTATCCGAAGTAGGACACTCCGCCGAGCCCGCCGACGAGGACCAGTGACACGACGAGGCAGGCGCAGCCGTTGCGGCTCTTCTTCTTGCCCTTGGTGCGGCCGCCGCGCCGGCCGGAACGCGGGTCGTCGTCGTACTCGGAGTCCGCGCCGTCGTCCGGGTCGGAGTCCCGGTCCGCCTCGTCGGAGGCCTTTTTGTCACGGCCGCCTCGGCCGCGCCGCTCCTCCGGGGTGTCGGCGCCGGTGAAGAAGGGGTGCGTCTCCTCCACCGGCTCGTCCGGGTCCCAGTCCGTCTGCGGCTGGGGCTCGGGTTCCGGGGCGGCCCGGCGGCCCGGCGGCTGCGGCGGCGGGAAGGCCTCCGCGGTGGCGTACTGGTCGCCGGGGCCGCCGTAGCTCTCGGCCGGGTAGCCGTACGGGTCGTGGGGCTGGGCCCCGTACGGCATGGCGGGCTGCTGACCGGCGTCCCAGCCCTGGTCGTAGCCGGGCTGCTGGGGATCGTACGGCTGCTGCCCGTACTGCTGCTGGGCGTACTGCTGCTGTTCGAAAGGCTGCTGCTGCCCGTAACCGTCGCCCTGGTGCTGCTGTTGCTGCTGGTAGGGCTGCTGCTGTTGGTGCTGCTGATGCCCGTAGGGATCCTGGGGATTGCCGTAACCCTGCTGCGGGTATGCCTGCTGCTGGGCGTACGGGTCCTGGGGGTTGCCGTAGCCCTGCTGGTGCTGGGCGTACGGATCCTGGGGGTACTGCTGTTGATGCTGCGGGGCGTAGGGGTCCTGCGGATGACCGCCGTAGGAGTTCTGACCCTGTGACGCTTCCTGGGCCGCCCAGCCCTGGTCCCCCTGGAGGGGATCCTCGGGATGCCACGGTTCGGGGCCTGCGCCCCGGCCATACTCAGTCATCGATCCCCTAGAGCCGCGAGACGCGCTTTCCGTCTCTTCGCTTGCCGTGCGGGCTGTCGAACACCGCAGCATCGCGCGGAACGTTACCGTATCGCGATCACAGCTCCACTTCGACGCCCTCGCCCGGCGCCTGCCCTGACGCCCGTTCGGACTCCAGGGCATTCTGCAGGATCACCACGGCGGCGGCCTGGTCGATGACGGACCGCCCCTTCTTGGACCGGACGCCCGAGGCGCGCAGCCCCTGGGTCGCCGTCACCGTACTCATCCGCTCGTCCACCAGCCGCACCGGCAGCGGGTGGACCGCGCGGGCGAACACCTGGGCGAAGGCGCGGATCTTCGCGGCGGCGGGACCCTCACCGCCGCCCAGGGACCGGGGGAGGCCGATGACGACCTCGATCGGCTCGTACTCCTCGACGATCTGGCCGAGCCGCCGGTGGGCGGCCGGGACGTCACGTCCCGGCACGGTCTCCACCGGCGTCGCCAGGATGCCGTCGGGGTCGCACGAGGCGACCCCGATCCGGGCGTCCCCGACGTCGATCGCGAGCCTGCGTCCGCGACGCATCGGGGCACTCTCCTCGGTCATGCGGTCTCGGTGACCAGGCGCTCGACCGCGGCGACGGCGTCGCCGATGGCCTCGGGGTTCTGGCCGCCGCCCTGGGCGACGTCCGGCTTGCCGCCGCCACCGCCACCGAGGGTCTTGGCGGCCGTACGCACCAGGTCGCCGGCCTTGAGACCGCGCTCACGGGCGGCCTCGTTGGTGGCGATGACCGTCAGCGGGCGGCCGTTGGCGGTGGTGAAGAGGGCGACCACGGCGGCCCGGCCGCCCTGGATGCGGCCCCGTACGTCCAGCACCAGGCGGCGCAGGTCGTCGGCGGAGGTGCCGTCCGGCACCTGGCCGGTGACCAGGGCGACACCGCGCACGTCCTTGGCCGAGTCGACCAGCCCGGCGGCGGCCTGCAGGACCTTCTCCGCGCGGAACTTCTCGATCTCCTTCTCGGCGTCCTTCAGCTTGCCGAGCATGGCGGAGATCTTCTCCGGCAGCTCCTCGGAACGGCCCTTGACCAGCTCCTGGAGCTGAGCGACGACCGTGTGCTCCTTGGCGAGGAAGTTGTACGCGTCCACGCCGACCAGGGCCTCGATGCGGCGCACCCCGGACCCGATGGAGGACTCGCCGAGCAGCTTCACCAGGCCCAGCTGGGCGGTGTTGTGGACGTGCGTGCCGCCGCACAGCTCCTTGGAGAAGTCACCGATGGTGACGACCCGGACCCGCTCGCCGTACTTCTCGCCGAACTCGGCGATGGCGCCCTGCTTCTTGGCCTCGTCGATGGACATGACCTCGGCCTGGACGTCGAGCTCCCGGGAGAGGACCTCGTTGATCTTCTGCTCGACGTCGACGAGGACCGTGCCGGGAACGGCGGCGGGCGAGCCGAAGTCGAAGCGGAAGCGGCCCGGGGAGTTCTCCGAACCGGCCTGGGCGGCCGTCGGGCCGAGCGCGTCGCGCAGGGCCTGGTGGGTGAGGTGGGTGGCGGAGTGGGCGCGGGCGATGGCCCGGCGGCGCGTGATGTCGATCGTGGCGTACGCGGACGAGCCCACGGTCACCTCGCCGACCTGGACGACACCCTTGTGCACGCTGACGCCGGGGACCGGCTTCTGGACGTCGCGGACCTCCACGACGGCACCGCTGTCGAGGCGGATGCGGCCGGTGTCGGCGAGCTGGCCGCCGCCCTCGGCGTAGAACGGGGTGCGGTCGAGGACGACCTCCACCTCGTCGCCCTCGGTGGCGGCGGGCGAGGGGACACCGTTGACGAGGAGGCCGACGACGGTCGACTCGCCCATGGTGGTGGTGTAGCCGGTGAACTCCGTGGCGCCCGCGGTGTCGGCGACCTCGCGGTAGGCGGAGAGGTCGGCGTGGCCGGTCTTCTTGGCGCGGGCGTCGGCCTTGGCCTTGTCGCGCTGCTCCTGCATGAGGCGGCGGAAGCCGTCCTCGTCGACGGCCAGGCCCTGCTCGGCGGCCATCTCCAGGGTCAGGTCGATCGGGAAGCCCCAGGTGTCGTGGAGCAGGAACGCCTTGTCGCCGGCGAGGACCTGGCCGCCGGCGGCCTTGGTCTCGGTGACGGCGGTCTCCAGGATGTTGGTGCCGCCCTTGAGGGCCTTCAGGAAGGCGGTCTCCTCGGCGAGCGCGACCGTCTCGATGCGCTTGCGGTCGGTCAGGAGCTCCGGGTACTGCTGCCCCATCGTGTCGATGACGACGTCGATCAGGTCCTGCACGACGGCACCGGAGGCGCCCATGAGGCGCATGTTGCGGATGGCGCGGCGCATGATGCGGCGCAGCACGTAGCCGCGGCCCTCGTTGCCCGGGGTGACGCCGTCGCCGATGAGCATGACGGAGGTGCGCATGTGGTCGGCGACCACGCGCATGGAGACGTCCGTGGTGTGTGCGGCGCCGTAGCGGACGCCGGTGAGCTCGGTGGCCTTGTCCATGACGACGCGCAGGGTGTCGGTCTCGTACATGTTCTGCACGCCCTGCAGGATCATCGCGAGGCGTTCGAGGCCGAGACCGGTGTCGATGTTCTTGGACGGCAGGTCCCCGAGGATCGGGAAGTCCTCCTTGCCGTCGCCGGCGCCGCGCTCGTACTGCATGAAGACCAGGTTCCAGATCTCCACGTAGCGCTCGTCGTTGACGGCCGGACCGCCCTCGACACCGAACTCGGGGCCGCGGTCGTAGTTGATCTCGGAGCAGGGGCCGCAGGGTCCGGGGACGCCCATGGACCAGAAGTTGTCCTTCTTGCCGAGGCGCTGGATGCGCTCGGAGGGCACGCCGATCACGTCGCGCCAGATCGTCTCGGCCTCGTCGTCGTCGAGGTAGACGGTGATCCAGAGCTTCTCCGGCTCCAGGCCGTAGCCGCCGTCCGCCACGGAGCTGGTGAGCAGCTCCCAGGCGTGCTTGATGGCGCCTTCCTTGAAGTAGTCGCCGAAGGAGAAGTTGCCGCACATCTGGAAGAACGTGCCGTGGCGGGTGGTCTTGCCGACCTCTTCGATGTCCGGGGTGCGGACGCACTTCTGCACGCTGGTGGCGCGGGGGGCCGGCGGCTTGGCCTCACCGAGGAAGTACGGCTTGAAGGGCACCATGCCCGCGTTGACCAGCAGCAGAGTCGGGTCGTCCGCGATGAGCGACGCCGAAGGGACGACGGTGTGGCCGCGCTCCTCGAAGTAGCTCAGCCAGCGACGGCGAATTTCGGCCGACTCCATCAGTGGTCCTCATTCCGGTTGTTCGAGTTGTAGGGGAGGGTGCGGTACAGGGGCGCCTCGTCCGCGCGGTGCGCGGGTGAGGCCGCTCGGACGGCGCGGTGGTGCCGTACGGGAAGCTCCGGGTCGAGCGGTGCGTCCAGGCCGAGCGCTCCGCCGAGTTCGGCCTCGCGCCGGACCATGCCCTCGCGCACGTCGAGGGCGAAGTCCTTGAGCCGGTGGCCGGTCTCGATCGCCTTGTCCGCGGCCTGCGCCGCGAGGCTCTCGGGGCTGAGCTGCTTGATCTTGCGGTTCACCTTGGTGGTGGCCCACACGCCGGCGGCTGCGCCGGCGGTGAACCAGAAGGTTCGGCGGAACATCGCTGGTTCAGTCCTTCTGTCCGCGGGAGCTGCGCCCGCTCCGCTTCTTGCGGGCGGACGGCACGGTTCGTCCGACGACCACGGTACGGCGGGCGGCCTCGCTCTCACGCGCGGGCTCCGGCGCGGTCCGGCGGCCGAGGGCCTGGCGGACGCCGTAGCCGAAGGCCGCGACCTTCACCAGGGGGCCGCCGAAGGTCGACGCGACGGTGGTGGAGAGGGCGGACGCGTTGGAGGTGACCTCCTGGACGTCCGACGCGATGGCGTCGACCTTGTCCAGCTGGGTCTGCGCGGAGCGTACGGTCGCGGAGGCGTCGGCGAGCAGCGGCACGGCCTGTTCGGTCACGTCCGCCACGAGCTTGGTGGTCGCCCTGAGCGTCTGGGCCAGCCTCACCAGCACCACGGCGAGGAACGAGACCAGGATCGCCCAGAAGACGGCCACCAGGATCCCGGCCACCTCTCCACCGGACACAGTGCACCGCTCCCTGCTTGTCGCTCGCCCCGGCCAGCGGGGCCTGTCACCGCTCGGACCGGCCGCGGCGCCCGGGCGCGAGCCCGCCACCCGGCCAGTCGTCGTTCCCACGAGCCTATCGCGCCGGGCGTCACGCCCCGTACCGCATTACCGGTGGCCGCGGCGGGGTTCGGGGAAGAAGTTTGTACGCAGCGCTTCCGAGCCAGTACTCTGCGTGTTTCATGCGACGCCTTCAGGGCCGGTCCCCCGAACCCGACGATCAGGGCTCCGGGCACTCCCCCCGCCGCGGCGGGCTGCCCGCGGAGCTGAACCCCTTCGTCGGACGCCACGACGATCTCGCCGCTCTCGGCTCCCTGCTGGAGGAATCCCGGCTGGTCACCGTGGTCGGCGTGGCCGGCGTCGGGAAGACCCGGTGCGCGGTGCGCCTCGCCTCACTCGTGGAGAAACGGTACTGCCACGGGGTCGGCGTCGCCGAGCTCTCCGGCCTGGGCGACGCCGACCTGCTGGAGCACGCGGTGGTCGACGCGCTGGGGCTGACCGACCACACCCTCAGACCACCCCGGACGATCCTGCTGGACCACCTCGCCGACCGTGAGGTGCTGCTGGTCCTCGACGGGTACGAGCAGCACGTCGAGGCCTGCGCGGACCTGGTCCAGGAGCTGCTCCGCCGGGCGCCGCGGCTGCGGGTGCTGGCCGCGGGCCGCCTCCCGCTGAGGGTGGACGGCGAGGTGCTCCACCCGCTCGCGCCGATGGGCGACGAGGACGCGCTGGAGCTGTTCGCCGCCCGCGCGAAAGCCGTCCGCCCCGGCTTCGCGCTCACCGGGGCGGCCCGGGAGACCGTGCGGGAGCTGTGCCGGCGGCTCGACGGGATTCCGCTCGCCCTGGAGCTCGCCGCCGGGCGGACGCGGGCGCTGGCGCCGGAGCAGATCCTCCAGCGGCTGGACGACCGGTTCCGGCTGTTGACGGGCGGCAGCCGGAGCGCCCCGCCGCGCCACCAGACCCTGCGGACGGCGATCGGCTGGAGCCACGAGCTGTGCGCGCCCGGGGAGCGGCTGCTCTGGGCGCGGCTCTCGGTCTTCGCCGGGCAGTTCGACCTGGAGGCCGCGGAGTACATCTGCGGCGGCCCGGACCTGTCGGCCGACACCGTGCTGGACCTGCTGGACGCCCTCCTCGCCCAGTCGGTGGTGGTGCGCGAGGACTCCCCCGCCGGCCCCCGCTACCGGCTGCTGGACACGATCCGCGAGTACGGGGCGCAGTGGCTGTCGGCCACCGGGGACGCGGAACGCCTGCGGCGGCGGCACCGGGACTGGTTCCTCGGGCTCGCGACCTGGTGCGAGCTGGACTGGTTCTCGCCCCGGCAGGAGGTGGTGGCGGCCCGCATCGAGTGCGAACTCCCCAACCTCCGCAGGGCGATGGAGTGCTCGCTGGAGTCTCCGGAGGAGGTCCATCTCGCCCAGTACCTGGCGGGAACCCTCTGGTACTTCTGGGTCGGCTGCGGGCGGCTGGCCGAGGGCCGGTACTGGCTGGAGCACGTGCTCGACGAGGAGGCCGGCCACGATCCGTCGCGGCTGAAGGCGCAGTGGGTGCTCGGGTACGTGGCGGTGCTCCAGGGCGACGCGATCGGCGCGATCTCCGCGCTCCAGGCGTGCCGGGACGGCGCGGAGCAGTCCGGGGACGAGGCGGCGGCCGCGTACGCGGTGCACCGGACGGGCTGCCTGGCCCTGGTCACCGACGACCTGGTGCGCGCCGAGGAACTGCTGCGGGACGCGCTGGCGCGCTACCGGGAGGTGGGCGAGCTCAACAGCAACGTCCTGATGGCCCAGGTGGAGCTGGGCATGGCGCGGGTGTTCCTGGGGGATCTGGAGGACGCGGCCGCCAACTGCCGGGAGGTGGCGGAGATCTGCGAGGACCACGGGGAGCGGTGGGTGCGCGCGTACGCGCTGTACGTCCTGGCCTACGTGGCACTGCGGCAGGACCGCCGCGGGCAGTCCCGCCGGATGGTCCTGGAGGCGCTGGCCACCGGCCACCGGTTCCACGATCTGCTGGGCGCCGCCATCTGCCTGGAGCTGCTGGCGCTGTTGACCGTGATGGAGGGCGACGCGACGGAGGCCGCCGTGCTCCAGGGGGCCGCTTCGTCGATCTGGCCGTCCGTGGGGGTGCCGGTCTTCGGCTCGGCCCATTACGGCACTCCGCGCGCGGAGTGCGCCGGGCGGGCCCGCCGGGAGCTGGGCGACGCCGCCTACGACGCCGCCGTGCGGGCCGGGGCGCTGCTGGACTTCGACACCGCGGTCCGGCGTGCGCTGGCCGGCGGGCACCCGGGTCCCGCGGAGGGTTCCTCGGCGTCGGAGGGCTGCCCTCCGACGATGGTCCCGGCGCCCGGGGAAACGCGAAGGCCCGCCGCCTCCCGGATGACCGAGAGGGGCGGGCCCGAGCTCTGATGCGAGCGCTGCGCCTGGATCAGCGGGCGTAGTACTCGACGACGAGCTGCTCGTCGCAGATGACCGGGATTTCCTTGCGGTTCGGGTCCCGGTCCAGGCGGAAGGCCAGGGCCTTCAGGTTCACCTGGAGGTAGCGCGGGGTCTCACCGTCGGTGTCGTAACCACCCTCGCGGGCCACCTGGAAGGGGACCTTGGAGCGGCTGCGCTCGCGGACCTGGACGATGTCGTCGGGGCGCACGCGGAACGACGGCTTGTCGACCTTGCCACCGTTGACCTCGATGTGGCCGTGAACGACCATCTGACGGGCCTGGTAGATGGTGCGGGCGATGCCCGAACGCAGGACCAGGGCGTCGAGGCGGCGCTCCAGCTCGACGACGAGCGCCTCGCCGGTCTTGCCTTCGGCCTTCTTGGCGCGGTCGTACGCGCGCGCCATCTGGCGCTCGCTGATGTCGTACTGCGCACGCAGGCGCTGCTTCTCCAGCAGACGGACCTTGTAGTCCGAGTTCTGCTTGCGGCCACGGCCGTGCTCGCCCGGCGGGTACGGACGCGCTTCGAAGTACTTGACAGCCTTGGGCGTCAGGGCGATGCCGAGGGCACGCGACTTCTTGACCTTGGGACGCGACTGGTTAGGCACGTTCTCCAGACCTCCGTTGTAGGGGTTTACCTCAGTGGGGAGATCGCGCTTCTCACCCTGGGAACACCACGACACATCACGGACGTCACGAAGCAGCGACGGCACACACAAGGGTGCTGTAAGCGACGGAAGGCCGTTCTGATCGTGGTCAGCCGCGTCCCAGCGGGCTTGAAGACCGTCGGGCTGCCGTCGAGCAACCCGAACGCACACGAACTCGTCTACAGACTACCTGCTCCGCGGAGCTGCTCGTACCGGGGGCGGGTGTGACCCGTCACGGCAGGCCTCGCGGGCCGCCTCCGCGGGATCAGCCGGCGTCGCCGCCCGTACGGCCGAGGCGCTCGCGGACCCGGTCGGCCACGTCGGCGTACCGGGCCTCGGCGCCGTACCGGGTGGGGGTGTAGTACTGGCGGCCCCGCACCGCCTCGGGGGCGTACTCCTGGGCGGCGATGGCGCCGGGGACGTCGTGCGGGTAGACGTACCCCTGGGCGTGCCCGAGCTTGGCGGCGCCCGCGTAGTGGCCGTCGCGCAGATGGGCCGGGACCGGGCCGGCCAGTCCCTTCCGGACGTCCTCCCGGGCGGCCATGATCGCCAGGGTGGCGGCGTTCGACTTGGGGGCGAGGGCCAGCGCGATGGTGGCGTGGCTGAGGGTGAGGGCCGCCTCGGGGAAGCCGATCAGGGCGACGGCCTGGGCGGCGGCCACGGCCGTCGGCAGCGCGGTCGGGTCGGCGAGACCGATGTCCTCGCTGGCCGAGATCATCAGCCGGCGGGCGATGAACCGGGGGTCCTCCCCCGCCTCGATCATGCGCGCCAGATAGTGCAGCGCCGCGTCCACGTCCGAACCGCGGATCGACTTGATCAGGGCGCTCGCCACGTCGTAGTGCTGGTCGCCGTCCCGGTCGTACTTCACCGCGGCCCGGTCGACCGTCTCCTCGACCGTGGAGAGGGTGATCTCCGGCTCGTGCTTCGCCAGGGCGGCCCCGGCGGCGGCCTCCAGCGCGGTGAGCGCGCGGCGGGCGTCGCCGCCCGCGATGCGCAGCAGGTGGGCCTCCGCCTCCTCGGCGAGCGTCAGCGCGCCCCCGAGTCCGCGTTCCTCGGCGAGGGCGCGGTGCAGCAGGGCGCGCAGGTCGTCGTCGGTGAGCGGCTCCAGGGTGAGCAGCAGCGAGCGCGACAGCAGCGGCGAGATGATGGAGAAGTAGGGGTTCTCGGTGGTCGCGGCGATGAGAGTGACCCAGCGGTTCTCGACGGCGGGGAGCAGGGAGTCCTGCTGGGCCTTGGAGAAGCGGTGGATCTCGTCGAGGAAGAGGACGGTCTCCTTGCCGAAGCCGCCGGTGGCCCGGCGGGCGCCGTCGATGACGGCCCGGACCTCCTTGACACCGGCGGTGATCGCGGAGAGTTCGACGAAGCGCTTGTTGGTGGCCTTGCTGACCACGTAGGCGAGGGTGGTCTTGCCGGTGCCGGGCGGGCCCCAGAGGATCACCGAGGACGGGCCGGCCGGGCCGCCGCTGCCCTCGCCGACGAGCCTGCGCAGCGGGGAGCCCTGCTTCAGCAGATGCTGCTGGCCGACCACCTCGTCCAGGACCCGGGGGCGCATCCGGACAGCGAGGGGGCTGCTCGACGGGTCCTTCTCCTGGCGTTCTTCGGCTGCTGCGGTAAAAAGATCGGGCTCCACGTCAGGAAGCCTAAGCCACCGCACCGACAGGGCGTCGGGCCGCCGTCCGGGGGCCGGACGGCGGCCGTCGGCACGGGCGGGCCGGTCAGCTGGTCCAGAAGTCCCACCAGCGGGTCAGGATCAGCATGCCGATGATGCCGATCCAGAGCACCGGGGGCGCCCAGTGGAATTCCACGAGGCCGTTCCGCAGCCAGGATGGCGCGGGCAGGATGCGGTGCTTCACGTTGTGGATGGTGACGTAGCAGAACATGAAGATCGTGGCGACCCAGGCCAGGCAGCACCAGAGGCAGAGCGAGTTGATGTTGTACAGCGACTGGTACTGGAGCCAGGTGCAGAAGCCGACGCCGAAGAGGGTGCCGGCGTTGAGGCCGAGCCAGTACCAGGAGCGGAAGCGGGCTCCGGCGAGCAGCGCCATGCCGATGCCGATCACCACGGAGTAGGCGACGAGTCCGATCATCGGGTTCGGGAACCCGAAGGCGGACGCCTGCTCGCTCTTCATCACGTTGCCGCAGGCGACCACCGGGTTGAGGCTGCAGCCCGGCGTGAAGCTGGGGTCTTCCAGGAGCTTGAACTTGTCGATGGTGATGACCCAGGCGGCCAGCAGTCCGGCCGCCCCCGTGATCACCAGCAGCAGCGCGAGGGCGCGGCCGCTCCCGATGGTCCTTCCGCCGCTCTCGGCCTGGGTCGAGGAGTGGTGATCTACCGCTGCAGTCGTCATATCGCCGTTCCATCGCTGAGTGTCCGACCGGGCACGGTCATTCTGCCGTACCACCGTTCGGGTCTTCCGTTCGATCCGCATAAGGACGTGCGACGGCCGGGCGCTCTTTCCTTCGGGGACGGGTGGGGTTCACGGCTCTGGCGTGGCGGAACGTGCCACGGAGGACGGGTCCCGACGTCACCCGCCCCCACCGGTTGCACGCACGGGTATCGCCCTGGCGAATGACGCACGGAACGCGAGGTTGACAGCGCGGCGGTACGGACGGGGGACGGCGGTACGGACGAGGGAGGGGCGGCCCGGTCGTCCGACCGTGCCGCCCCTCTCGCGTACGTCCTGCCGCGCCGCTCAGGCGAGGCGGGCGCGCACCGCCTCGGTGATGCCGTCCAGCGGCACCGCCGTCTGCTCGCCCGACTCCATGTCCTTGAGCTGGACCAGGCCCTCGGCGAGGTCGCGCTCGCCGGCGACGATCGTGTACCGCGCCCCCGAGCGGTTGGCGCTCTTCATCGCGCCCTTGAGGCCCCGGCCGCCGAACGCGAAGTCGGCGGCGATGCCCTCCTTGCGCAGCGCGGTCACCACGCCGAAGAGCACCCGGCGGGCCTCCTCGCCCAGCGGTACGGCGTACACGCTGGTCGCGGCGGGGATGTCCAGCTCGATGCCCTCGGCCTCCAGCGCCAGCACCGTGCGGTCCACGCCGAGCGCCCAGCCGACCGACGGCAGCGCGGGGCCGCCGATCATCTCGGAGAGGCCGTCGTACCGGCCGCCGCCGCCCACCGCCGACTGCGAGCCCAGACCGTCGTGGACGAACTCGAAGGTGGTGCGGGTGTAGTAGTCGAGGCCGCGGACGAGCTTCTCGTCGTCCTCGTAGGCGACTCCGGCGGCGGTCAGCAGGCCGCGCACCTCCTCGTGGTACGCCTTGCAGGCGTCGCAGAGGTAGTCGCCGAGCTTCGGGGCGCCGCCGAGCTGCTTCTGCACCTCGGGCCGCTTGTCGTCGAGCACCCGGAGCGGGTTGATCTCGATGCGGCGGCGGGTCTCCTCGTCGAGGTCGAGGTCGCGCAGGAAGCCCTGGAGCGCCTCGCGGTAGACCGGGCGGCACTCCTTGTCGCCGAGCGAGTTCAGCAGGATGCGGAACCCGGTCAGCCCCAGCGAGCGGTACGCCTGGTCGGCCAGGATGATCAGCTCGGCGTCGAGCACCGGGTCCTCGGTACCGATGGCCTCGGCACCGACCTGCGAGAAGTGGCGGTAGCGGCCCTTCTGCGGACGCTCGTAGCGGTAGTACGAGCCGGAGTACCAGAGCTTGACCGGCAGGTTCCCGGCCTTGTGGAGGTTGGCCTCCAGCGCGGCGCGCAGCACGGAGGCGGTGCCCTCGGGGCGCAGCGCGAGCTCGTCGCCGCCCTTGGTGGTGAGGGTGTACATCTCCTTGGTGACGATGTCGGTGGACTCGCCGACGCCGCGGGCGAAGAGGTTCACGTCCTCGAAGCCCGGGGTCTCGATGTAGCCGTACCCGGAGCTGCGCAGCGGGGCGGAGATGGCCTCACGGACCGCGAGGAACTTCGCGGAGTCCGGCGGGGTGAGGTCGTAGGTGCCCTTGGGGGCCTGGAAAGTACTCACAGGAAGATCTCTCGTCACATTCCGCGGCGCGGCGCGTCCAGCCCGTTGAGGAACGGGTTGGTGGTGCGCTCGCGGCCGATGGTGGTCTGGGGGCCGTGGCCGGAAAGCACCACGGTCGAGTCGTCGAGCGGCAGGCACACGCGGGCCAGCGACTCGAGCAGCTCGGCGTGGTCGCCGCCGGGCAGGTCGGTGCGTCCGACGGAGCCGGCGAAGAGCAGGTCGCCCGAGAAGAGGACCGGCGGTACGTCGCCGGCCTCGGGCATCCTGAACGTCACCGACCCCTTCGTATGGCCGGGCGCGTGCGCGACTCCGAACTCCAGCCCGGCCAGCTCCAGACGCGCGCCGTCGGTGAGTTCCTTCACGTCGTCCGGTTCACCGATGGTCAGCTCGCCCATCAGCGGCATCCCGATGGAGCGGCCGAGGGCCTTCTCCGGGTCGCTCATCATGTAGCGGTCCCGGGGATGGATCCAGGCGGGCACGTCGTGGGAGCCGCAGAGCGGGACGACCGAGGCGACGTGGTCGATGTGTCCGTGGGTGAGCACGACCGCGACGGGCTTGAGCCGATGCTTCCTGAGCGCGTCCTCGACTCCCTGGGTGGCCTGGTGGCCCGGGTCGATGATCACGCACTCCTCGCCGGCGGCGGGGGCGACCAGATAGCAGTTGGTCCCCCAGGCCCCGGCGGGAAACCCGGCAATGAGCACGATCGTCCTTCGTTCGGTCCGGCGTTCCCGGTGGTTCGGTCGTTCCCGGCCGTTCGGTCCGGTGTTCGTCCGGCGGTCAGTCCGGTGGAAATGGGGCCGCGACAGCCTGCGCGGCAGATCAGAGCCTACCGGCGCTCCTCATTCCACAGTTAACCCATATACGGTACGGGCAGCCCAGGCCCCACCCATACGAACGTACAAGGAGACCATCCGGTGGTCAGCAGCGATCAGCGGCGGCGGCAGCTCGCCCGGGAGAAGTACGAGCGGCAGCAGCAGCGCCGGGAGGAAGCGCGCCGGCGCACCCGGCGGCTCACCGCGATAATCTCCTCCGCAGTTGCGGTGGCCGTCGTCATAGGCGTGGTCACCTACGTGACCGTGGGGAACGACGACGACAGCGACAAGAAGGCCCAGGCCTCGGCGAGCGCCTCGGCGTCTCCGTCGCCGTCCGCCAGTGAGAGCGCGACGCCCGAGCCCGAGGTCACGATCGACAAGACGGCCAAGTACTCCATGGACGTCAAGACGGACCAGGGCGACCTGAAGTTCACCATGGACGCGTCGAAGACCCCGCACACGACGAACTCGTTCAAGTACCTCGCCGACAAGAAGTTCTTCGACGGTACGAAGTGCCACCGCCTCGTGACGGAAGGCATCTTCGTCCTCCAGTGCGGCGACCCCAACGGCGACGGTACCGGCGGTCCCGGCTACACCATCCCGGACGAGAACCTCACCGCCCTCGGCAAGGCGGGCGCCGACGGCACGGTGACGTTCCCGGCGGGCACGGTCGCCATGGCCAACACGGGCCAGGAGCACACCGGCGGCAGCCAGTACTTCCTCGTGTACAAGGACTCCAAGCTGCCTCCGACGTACACGCCGTTCGGCACGATGGACGACGCCTCGCTGAAGGCCGTCCAGGCGATCGCCAAGGCGGGCGTCGACGGCGGTGCCACCGACGGTGCGCCGAAGAAGGCCGTGAACGTCTCGAAGGTGACCGTCGAGAAGGAGTGAGCCACCCCGCTCCGCGGAGCCCCGGCGGCCGGTCGACCCGGTGGCCGGGGCTCCGTGTTGTCGGAGTTGCCGCAAATACCCGGTACGGACGTCCGCAGGGGCCCGGACCGGCCCGTACCGGAGAAATCCAGCCGCGCTGAGTGCGGACAGCCGGGCCGCCGGTCGCCTAGATTGGCGTGGTGCAGGGCGGGCGCGGCCCGCCCCAGGAAACTGTGGACGATGCCCGGGGGGCCCACCCCCTCGCAGGTATCAGGTGGAGGAGGCGCTGTGAGCAGCGACCCGTGGGGCCGTGTCGACGAGACAGGCACCGTGTACGTGCGTACTTCCGAGGGCGAGCAGGTCGTCGGATCGTGGCAGGCCGGAACGCCCGAGGAGGCGCTGGCCTATTTCGAGCGCAAGTACGAGGGCTTGGTGGTCGAGATCGGCCTCCTCGAAAAGCGGGTGAAGACCACCGACCTGTCGTCCAAGGACGCGACGGCGGCGATCGACCACCTGCGGACGCAGGTCGACGAGCACCACGCCGTGGGTGACCTCGCCGCGCTGCGCACCCGGCTGGACGCGCTCGTCGCGACGGTCGACTCGCGCCGCGAGGAGCGCAAGGTCCAGAAGGCGAAGCAGACCGACGAGGCCAAGCAGGCCAAGGAGAAGCTGGTCGCCGAGGCCGAGGAGCTGGCGCAGAGCGAGCAGTGGCGTTCCGCCGGTGAGCGGCTGCGGGCCCTCGTCGACACGTGGAAGGGCCTGCCCAGGCTCGACCGCAAGTCGGACGACGAGCTGTGGCACCGCTTCTCGCACGCCCGGTCCGCGTTCTCCAAGCGCCGCAAGGCCCACTTCGCCTCGCTGGACGCCCAGCGCGAGGAGGCCCGCAAGGTCAAGGAGAAGCTGGCCGTCGAGGCCGAGTCGCTCTCCGGGTCGACGGACTGGGGCGACACCGCGGCCCGGTACCGCGACCTGATGACGGAGTGGAAGGCGGCGGGCCGCGCCCAGCGCGAGGCCGAGGACGAGCTGTGGGGCCGCTTCCGCGGCGCGCAGGACGTCTTCTTCGCCGCCCGGAGCGCGACCTTCGCCGAGCGCGACGCGGAGCAGGGCGAGAACCTCAAGCTCAAGGAGGAGCTCGCCGCCGAGGCCGAGAAGCTGGTGCCGGTGACGGACCTCAAGGCGGCCCGTGCCGCCTTCCGGTCCATCAACGAGCGCTGGGAGGCCATCGGTCACGTGCCGCGCGACGCCCGGCCGAAGGTCGAGGGCCGGGTGCACGCCGTGGAGCGGGCGCTCCAGGAGGCCGAGGAGTCGGAGTGGCGCCGGACCAACCCCGAGGCGCGTGCGCGTGCCGCGGGGCTGACCGGTCAGCTCCAGGCCGCCGTGGACAAGCTGCGCGGGCAGATCGACACCGCCCGCGCCTCGGGCAACAACGCCCGTGCCGACAAGCTCGCCCGCGAGCTCGAAGGCCGGCAGGCGCTGCTCGACCAGGCGCTGAAGGGCCTGGAGGAGTTCGGCGGCTGACGGTCCGCCCGTCCTCCGTACGACACGGAAAAGGGGCTCTCCGTACGCGTGACGCGTACGGAGAGCCCCTTTTTTCAGCTCCTGCTCACCTGCTCACGGCCGCCGGGCCGAGGTGACCCGGTAGACGTCGTAGACGCCCTCCACGCCGCGTACGGCCTTCAGGACGTGGCCCAGGTGCTTCGGGTCGCCCATCTCGAAGGTGAACCGGGAGGTGGCCACCCGGTCGCGGGAGGTCTGCACGGCCGCCGACAGGATGTTGACGTGCTGGTCGGACAGGACGCGGGTGACGTCCGAGAGGAGCCGGGAGCGGTCCAGCGCCTCGACCTGGATGGCGACCAGGAAGACGGAGGACTGGGTCGGCGCCCACTCGACGTCGAGGATCCGCTCGGGCTGCTGCGACAGCGAGTCGACGTTGACGCAGTCCGCGCGGTGCACCGAGACGCCGCTGCCCCGGGTGACGAACCCGATGATGGGGTCGCCGGGCACGGGGGTGCAGCAGCGGGCCAGCTTGACCCAGACGTCGTCGACGCCCTTGACGACGACCCCGGGGTCGTTGTTCGCCCGGCGCTTGCTCCGGCCGCGCGAGGGCGGCGCGCTCTCGGCGAGGTCCTCGTTGGCGGCGTCCTCGCCGCCGAGGGCCTGCACCAGCTTCTGCACGACCCCGGCGGCGGTGACATGGCCCTCGCCGATCGCCGCGTACAGCGACGAGATGTCGGGGTAGCGCATCTCGTGCGCGAGGGTGACCAGGGAGTCGCCGGTCAGGATGCGCTGGATCGGCAGGTTCTGCTTGCGCATCGCGCGGGCGATGGCGTCCTTGCCCTGCTCGATGGCCTCGTCGCGGCGCTCCTTGGAGAACCAGGCCCGGATCTTGTTCCTGGCGCGGGGCGACTTGACGAAGCCGAGCCAGTCCCGGGAGGGTCCGGCGCCGGCCGCCTTGGAGGTGAAGATCTCCACCAGGTCGCCGTTGTCGAGCGTCGATTCGAGCGGTACGAGCCGCCCGTTGACGCGCGCTCCTATCGTGCGGTAGCCGACCTCGGTGTGGACGGCGAAGGCGAAGTCGACCGGTGTCGCACCGGCCGGCAGCGCTATCACGTCGCCCTTGGGCGTGAAGACGAAGACCTCGTTGCGCGAGAGGTCGAAGCGGAGCGACTCCAGGAACTCGCTGGGGTCCTCGGTCTCCTTCTGCCAGTCCAGGAGCTGACGCAGCCACGCCATGTCGTTGACGGTGTCCTGGCTGCGTCCGCCGCTGGTGCTCTTGGGCACGTCGGTGCGGACCTTGGACGCCCCGGCGACGGCCTCCTGCTTGTACTTCCAGTGCGCGGCGATGCCGTACTCGGCGCGGCGGTGCATGTCGAACGTGCGGATCTGGAGTTCGACGGGCTTGCCGCTGGGGCCGATGACCGTGGTGTGCAGCGACTGGTACATGTTGAACTTGGGCATCGCGATGTAGTCCTTGAACCGGCCGGGGACCGGGTTCCATCGCGCGTGCACGGTGCCGAGCGCCGCGTAGCAGTCGCGGACGGTGTCCACGAGGACGCGGATGCCCACCAGGTCGTAGATCTCGGCGAAGTCGCGGCCGCGCACGATCATCTTCTGGTAGACGCTGTAGTAGTGCTTCGGCCGGCCGGTGACGGTGGCCTTGATGCGCGCGGCACGCAGGTCGGACTGGACCTCGTCGGTCACTATGGCGAGGTACTCGTCGCGCTTGGGCGCGCGCTCGGCGACGAGGCGGACGATCTCGTCGTACATCTTGGGGTAGAGAATCGCGAAGGCGAGGTCCTCCAGCTCCCACTTGATGGTGTTCATGCCCAGGCGGTGGGCGAGCGGCGCGTAGATCTCCAGCGTCTCGCGGGCCTTCTTCTCCTGCTTCTCCCGCTTGAGGTACCGCATGGTGCGCATGTTGTGCAGCCGGTCGGCGAGCTTGATGACGAGGACCCGGGGGTCCTTGGCCATCGCGACGACCATCTTGCGGACGGTCTCGGCCTGGGCGGCCTCGCCGAACTTCACCTTGTCCAGCTTGGTCACGCCGTCGACGAGCAGCGCCACCTGGTCGCCGAAGTCGCGGCGCAGGGTGTCCAGGCCGTACTCGGTGTCCTCGACGGTGTCGTGCAGCAGCCCCGCCATCAGGGTGGCCGGATCCATGCCCAGCTCGGCGAGGATCGTGGTGACCGCGAGCGGGTGCGTGATGTACGGGTCGCCGCTCTTGCGCTTCTGCCCCCGGTGCCAGCGCTCGGCGACCTGGTAGGCCCGCTCGATCTGCCGGAGCGTGGCCGTCTCGATCTTGGGGTCGTTCTGCCGCACGGTGCGCAGCAGCGGTTCCAGGACCGGGTTGTACGGGCTGGAGCGCTGTACGCCCAGTCGGGCGAGGCGGGCACGCACCCGGTTGGAGGAGCCGCCGGTACGGGCGGGCTGGCCCGCCGGGGTGGCCGGCTTCACGGGCCTGGCCGGGTTCTTCGAGGCGGGCGGCGCCGGAAGGGCGGGAGCGGGCGATTTCTCGGGCCCGCCGGCGTCCGGTGCGGCGGGCGGCGTCCCGGGAGCGCCGGGTCCTCCGGGGGTCGCGCCCGTGGGAGAGGGCGCGGCGGATCCCGCCGCGGGCTTCTCCGGCTGCGGCGCTCCGGCTGCGTTGGCCTCGTCTGGCAAGGGCACTCCTCGTGCGTATCCGGACTACCCGGAAGGCCATGGTATCGAGCCACCGGTGGCTCCTCGTCCGGGGACCGTGGAAGCCCTGACAACGCGCGCGGGCACCCGGTTGTTCCCCGGGTGCCCGCGCGTGGTCGTACCAACCGCTCAGAGGGTGATCAGACGGTGATCAACGCCTCCAGCGGAGCGCCCCGGAGGGCGGGCTCCAGACGGTCGCGGCCGTCGAGGAAGCCGAGCTCCATGAGGACCGCGACGCCCGCGACCTCCGCGCCCGCCCGCCGGATGAGCTCCAGCGAGGCTTCGGCGGTGCCGCCGGTGGCGAGGACGTCGTCGATGACCATGATCCGGTCGTCGGCGGTGATGTCCTCGGCGTGCACCTCGATCTCGGCGGTGCCGTACTCCAGGTCGTAGGCCTGGCGGAGCGTCGCTCCGGGCAGCTTTCCGGCCTTGCGTACGGGGATGAAGCCGAGCCCGGCCCGGACGGCGACGGGCGCGGCGAGGATGAACCCGCGCGCTTCGAGGCCGACGATCCGGGTGGCGCCGTGCTTGACGCACAGCTCCGCGAGGACGTCGGTCAGGGCCGAGAAGGCGACCGGGTCCGCGAGCAGCGGGGTGATGTCCTTGAAGAGAACGCCCGGCTTCGGGTAGTCGGGTACGTCACGGATGCGGCTGAGCAGCAGCTCCCGGACGGATTCGGTGGTGCTCATCGGCGCTTCCCCTGACCGCGGCCGGTGCTGCCACCGGGCTCGCGACGCTGCCCGATCACCGAGGCGGAGGAGCCGGCTCCGGCGCCCGCGGTGACGGTGTCCTGCGGCTCGTCGTCCTCCTCGGACTCGCCCTTGGCCGCGGCGGCGGCACGCTTGGCGAGAACGCGCTTGGTGAGCGCCTTCATCTGCGGCTCGCGCTCCTTGAGGTCGGCGACGAGCGGCGTGGCGATGAAGATCGAGGAGTACGCGCCGGCCGCGAGGCCGACGAACAGCGACAGCGAGATGTCGTTCAGCATGCCGGCGCCGAGGACGCCGCCGCCGATGAAGAGCAGACCGGCGACGGGGAGGAGCGCGACGACCGTGGTGTTGATGGAACGCACCAGCGTGCCGTTGATCGACTTGTTGGCGATCTCGCTGTACGTGAACCGGGTCTGCTTGGTGATCCCCTTCTGGCCCTCCTTGAGGGAGTCGAAGACGACGACCGTGTCGTAGAGGGAGTAACCGAGGATGGTGAGCAGACCGATCACGGTGCCCGGGGTGACCTCGAAGCCGACCAGGGCGTAGACACCGACCGTGATGGTGATGTCGTGGATCAGCGCCACCAGGGCGGCGATGGCCATCCGCCACTCGAAGGCGATGGCCAGGTAGATCACCACGAGGACCATGAAGATCCCGAGGCCGGTCCAGGCCTTGTTGGCGATCTGCTCGCCCCAGCTCGGGCCGACCAGGTCGGCGTTGATCTTCGACGCGGGAACGCCGAGATCCTTCGAGAGCTGGGTCTTGATGCCGTCGGCCTTGGCGGTGTCGACCTCGGTGATCTGGATGCGCAGACCGCCGTTGCCGAGCTCCTGCACGATCGCCTCGTGGCCGGAGGCGCTGACCGCCGCTTCCTGGGCCTGGGAGGTGGAGATCTTGGCCTTGGTGTCGGTCGTGAAGACCGCGCCGCCCTTGAACTCGATGCCCATGTTCAGGCCGCCGACCGCCAGGCCGAGGATGGCCGTGATGGTGATCAGGATCGAGATGCCGTACCAGATCTTGCGCTTACCGATGAAGTCGTAGCCGAGCTCGCCTCGGTAGAGCCGGGCGCCGATGCTGCCGAGTCGCGACATCTCACGCCTCCTTCGGGTCGGTGGAGGAGTTGACACGACGCGAGCGGCGCAGCGGCGGCTTGGCGCCGAGCCGCTTCGGGTCCAGCCCGGACCACGGGTGACCGCTGGAGAAGAACTTCGTCCGGCCCATCAGCGTCATGACCGGCTTGGTGAAGAGGAACACCACGACGACGTCGAGCACGGTGGTGAGGCCGAGCGTGAACGCGAAGCCCTGGACCTTGCCGACGGTGACCACGAAGAGCACGGCGGCGGCGAGGAACGACACGAAGTCGGAGACCAGGATGGTGCGCCGGGCGCGCGGCCAGGCACGCTCGATGGCGGGCCGCAGGGTGCGTCCCTCGCGGATCTCGTCTCTCACTCGTTCGAAGTACACGATGAACGAGTCGGCGGTGATACCGATGGCCACGATGGCACCACAGACCGCCGGCAGGTTCAGCGCGAAGCCGATGGCCGGGCCGAGCAGGGCCATGATCGTGTACGTGAGGATGCCCGAGACCAGGAGGCTGAGCAGCGCGATGGTCGCGAGGCCGCGGTAGTACGCCACCAGGTAGATGACGACCAGGGCCAGACCGATGGCACCGGCGATCAGGCCGGCCTGGAGCTGCTCACCGCCGAGGGCGGCGGTCACCGTGGTGACGCTCGCCTCCTTGAAGGTCAGCGGCAGGGCACCGTAGGACAGGATGTTGCCAAGGTCCTGGGCCTCCTGCTGGGTGAAGTTGCCCGAGATCTGGGCGTTGGCGCTGAGCGCGCTGGCGACCGAGGGCGCGGAGACCACTTCACCGTCGAGGACGATCGCGAACTGGTTCATCGGCGAGGTCTGCTGCGCCAGCGTCGACGTGATCTTGTTGAACTTCTTGGCGCCGCCGGAGGTGAACTCCATCGACACGATCCACTGGCCGGTGCTCTGGTCGATGGCGCCCTGGGCGTTGTCGACGTCGCTGCCGGAGACCTCGGCCGGGCCGAGGACGTACTTCTCGTAGCTGCCCGGGGTGTTGGAACCACAGGCGACGATCGTGTCCGTGGACCTGGCGTCCTGGCCGGCGGCGGCGCGCTGCTTCGGGTCGGAGCAGTCGAGCGCGGCGAACTCGGCCTGGAGCTTCGCGGTGGCCGGGTCGGTGGAGGCGCTCGGCGACGCGGTGTCGGTCGCGGCGGCGTCGTCCGTGGCGGCTGCGGTCGCCTCGGCGGAGGCCGAGGCACTCGGGGTGGCGTCCTCGGTCAGCGCGCCGGTGACGGCGCGGCCCTGGGTGGTCGCGCTAGGCGAGGGGGACGCGGAGGACTTGTCGCCGTCCGTGGCCGTCTCGCCGTCCGTGGCCTTCGCGGAAGCGGAGGCCGAGGCGCTCGGCGAGGCGCTGCCCGAGGGGGTGGCGCTGGCCGACGGGGTGGCGTCCGAGCCGCTGGCCTCGACGGTCAGCACGGGCCGGAAGAACAGCTGGGCGGTCGTACCGACCTGCTTCCTGGCCTGCTCGGAGTTGGTCCCCTTCGGGATGTTCACGATGATGTTGCTGGAGCCCTGGGTCTGAACCTCGGCCTCGGACACACCCAGACCGTTGACACGGCGCTCGATGATGCCGACCGCGGTGTTCATGTTGGTCTCGTTGATCGCGTCGGGCTTGCCGGGCTGGCTCTTGGCCTGGAGCGTGATCGAGGTTCCGCCCGCCAGGTCGATGCCCAGTCTCGGAGTGGTGTGGCCGGACAGGAACATCCCGCCAGCGAGCGCGACCATGACGATCAGGATGAGAGCCAGGGAACGCCCCGGCTTTCCCTGACCGCCACCGGCCGGCCCTCGGCCCTTCTTCGGTGCTGCCACCTTTTCGTTTCTCCCTGTCCAACCGCTCCGCGCCGGGTACGCGCCCGAGCGGCCACGAAGTGTTGTGGGGACCCGCCCCCGCAGAAGACCGGACGTACCGGGGAGACCGCGCCCCGGACGGGCGGGCGGTGTCCCCGTGTCGTACGACTACTTCGCGCCGGTGTCGCCGTCGTCCTTGGCGTCCTTCACCGCGGTGTCCTCGGCGTCGGAGTCGTCGGCCGCGAACTTCTTCTCCAGGTCGATCTTCTCGTCGCCGTCGGTGATCGAGGAGGCGTCGTCCGGAACGCTCGGGGAGTCGAGCTCCTCGGTGTCGCCGTGGACGATGCGGTTGTACTCCGCGTCGTCCAGGACGGCGCCGATGGCGTTCTTCGCGTAGACCGCGTGAACGCCGGGAGCGACCTCCAGGAGGACGGTGTCCTCCTGGATCTCCTTGACCGTGGCGTACATGCCACCGATCGTGCGCACGCCGGTCCCCGGCTGCATCTCGTTGCGCATCTGGGACGCGGCCTCCTGCTTCTTCTTTTGGGACCGGGTCATCATGAACATGACGCCGAAGATCAGGATGACGGGGAGAAGAAGTTGGATGCTCACAGGACGGATTTCCTTCGCACGACCGCGCTGAAAATGCGGCCTGTATCTACGGGGGTGGGTACACCGACCTTTAAGGGCGGCATCGGCGGAGTCTAAGCGAGTCCGCATCGCTGGAACAACGCCCAGCATCGCACCCCGGTTCCGCAAATGGTCAAGCTGTGACGCATCACGCCCCGAACAGGCCCGCTTGTCCCTTTGCTCCGTGCTGCGGCGGAACGAGTCCCAGATGGGCCCAGGCGGCCGGTGTGGCCACCCTTCCGCGCGGGGTGCGGGCCAGCAGTCCTTCGCGTACGAGGAAGGGCTCGGCGACCTCCTCGACCGTCTCGCGCTCCTCCCCCACCGCGACGGCGAGGGTGGAGAGGCCGACGGGACCGCCGCCGAAGAGCTTCAGCAGGGCGCCCAGGACGGCCCGGTCGAGCCGGTCGAGTCCGCGGGCGTCGACTTCGTACACCTGGAGGGCGGCGGCGGCGATGTCCCGGTCGATCACACCGTCCGCCTTGACCTGGGCGTAGTCGCGGACCCGGCGCAGCAGGCGGTTGGCGATGCGGGGGGTGCCCCGGGAGCGGCCGGCGATCTCGGCGGCGCCCGCGGTGTCGATGGCCACGTCGAGGAGTCCGGCGGAGCGGTGGATGACCCGTTCCAGCTCGGCGGGGGAGTAGAACTCCATGTGGCCGGTGAAGCCGAAACGGTCCCTCAGCGGGGGCGGCAGCAGGCCGGCCCGGGTGGTGGCGCCGACCAGGGTGAAGGGCGGCAGTTCGAGAGGGATGGCGGTGGCGCCGGGGCCCTTGCCGACGATGACGTCGACGCGGAAGTCCTCCATCGCCATGTAGAGCATCTCCTCGGCGGGCCGGGACATGCGGTGGATCTCGTCCAGGAAGAGCACCTCGCCCTCCTGGAGCGAGGAGAGGATCGCGGCGAGGTCGCCCGCGTGCTGGATGGCGGGCCCGGAGGTGATCCGGATGGGTGCGTTCATCTCCGCGGCGATGATCATCGAAAGAGTGGTCTTGCCGAGACCGGGTGCCCCGGAGAGCAGCACGTGGTCGGCGGTGGCGCCCCGGGCGCGGGCGGCCTTGAGGACGAGGTCGAGCTGTTCGCGGACCTTCTCCTGGCCCACGAACTCGTCGAGGTCCTTGGGGCGCAGGGCGGCTTCGACGGCGGTGTCCTCGCCGTCGGCGACGCCGGTGACCAGCCGGTCGTCGTACGCCGCCGCCGCGTCGGCCGCCCGCTCGTCGGTGTCGGGTCCGGTCTCGTCCCAGTTCATCGGGTCAGTCCTGCCTCGGGGGTCGGCGCCGGGTCAGCGGGTGCGGTTGAGGGTCTGGAGGGCGGCGCGCAGCAGCTGCGGCACGGGGGGCCGGACGCCGTCCGCGAGGGCCGCCTCGGCCTGCGGGGCGACGGCGGAGACCGCGTCGTCGGCCTCCCGGGCGGCGTACCCGAGGCCGATCAGGGCGGCCTGGAGCTGCTCGCGCCAGTCCGCGACGGCGGCGGCGGGTGCCTGCTGGCCGATGTGGGCCCCGCGGGGGGCGCCGAGCCGGTCCTTGAGCTCCAGCAGGAGCTTCTGGGCGCCCTTCTTGCCGATGCCGGAGACGGCCATCAGGGCCTTCTCGTCGCCGGTCGAGACGGCTTGGCGCAGGGCGTCGGGGCTGTGGGTGGCGAGCATGGCCTGGGCGAGCCGGGGGCCGACTCCGCTCGCGGTCTGGAGCATTTCGAAGACCTGGCGCTCGTCGTCGTCGGCGAAGCCGTAGAGCGTGAGGGAGTCCTCGCGCACGACGAGGGAGGTGGCGAGCCTGGCCTGCTGGCCGATCCGGAGATCGGCCAGGGTGCGCGGGGCGCACTGGACGGCCATGCCGACGCCGCCGACCTCGATGACGACCGTGGCCGGGGAGAGGGCGGCCACCGGGCCGGAGAGGAAGGCGATCATGCGGTGCGGCCTTTCAGCGTGCGATGGGCGGCGACGGCCTGCTGGAGCCGGTTCTGCGCGGGGGCCCGCCAGATGTGGCAGATCGCGAGCGCGAGGGCGTCGGCGGCGTCGGCGGGTCTGGGCGGGGCGTCGAGCCGGAGCAGCCGGGTGACCATGGCGCCGACCTGCGCCTTGTCGGCACGTCCGGAGCCGGTCACGGCGGCCTTGACCTCGCTGGGGGTGTGCAGGGCGACGGGGATGCCGCGGCGGGCGGCGCAGAGCATGGCGACCGCGCTGGCCTGGGCGGTACCCATGACCGTACGGACGTTGTGCTGGCTGAACACGCGCTCGACGGCGACGAATTGGGGGCGGTGTTCGTCGAGCCACTGCTCGATGCCGCGCTCGATCGCGACCAGGCGGTCGCCGAGCTCGGCTTCGGGCGGGGTGCGCACCACGCCGACGCCGATCATGGTCAGCGGGCGGCCGGCGACGCCTTCGACAACGCCGACACCGCACCGGGTCAGCCCCGGGTCCACGCCGAGTACGCGCACGGAACGCCCCCTGTCCTCACCGCTCGGTCAACTGTTCTGGCAGGCTATCGGGCGGCTCTGACAACGCGACGGGCCGACGGGGGTGTGTCCCCGTCGGCCCGTGCCGCGTACCGCTTCCGGGTCGTCCGGATCAGGCGGCGTCGACCTTCTCCATGACCTCGTCCGAGACGTCGAAGTTGGCGAAGACGTTCTGCACGTCGTCGCTGTCCTCCAGCGCGTCGATGAGCTTGAAGATCTTGCGCGCGCCCTCTTCGTCGAGCTCGACCTGCATGGTGGGCAGGAAGCTGGCCTCGGCGGAGTCGTAGTCGATGCCCGCCTCCTGGAGCGCGGTGCGGACCGCGACCATGTCGGTGGCCTCGCTGACGACCTCGAAGGTGTCGCCGAGGTCGTTGACCTCTTCGGCACCCGCGTCGAGCACGGCGCCCAGCACGTCGTCCTCGGTCAGTTCGCCCTTGGGCAGGTTGACGACGCCCTTGCGGTTGAACAGGTACGAGACGGAGCCCGGGTCGGCCATGGAGCCGCCGTTGCGGGTCATCGCCACGCGCACGTCCGAAGCGGCGCGGTTGCGGTTGTCGGTGAGGCACTCGATGAGCACCGCGACACCGTTGGGGCCGTAGCCCTCGTACATGATCGTCTCGTAGTCGGCGCCGCCGGCTTCGAGGCCGCCGCCGCGCTTGACCGCGGAGTCGATGTTCTTGTTCGGGACCGAGCTCTTCTTCGCCTTCTGGATGGCGTCGACGAGCGTCGGGTTGCCGTCGGGGTCGACGCCGCCGGAGCGGGCCGCGACCTCGATGTTCTTGATCAGCTTCGCGAAGAGCTTGCCGCGCTTGGCGTCAACCACGGCCTTCTTGTGCTTCGTCGTAGCCCATTTAGAGTGGCCGGACATCTGCCTTCTCCTTCGCGTCACCAAAATCGATCCGAACCCGAGAGATCCTACCGGGATCGGTCAGAGCACTGCGCGCACCATCTCGACGAAGAGCGCGTGGACCCGGTGGTCGCCGGTCAATTCCGGGTGGAAGGAAGTCGCCAGGGCGTTTTTCTGGCGTACCGCGACAATGTGACCGCGGTGTTCGGCGAGCACCTCCACCGAGGCGCCGACGGATTCCACCCAGGGAGCCCGGATGAAGACGCCCTCCACCGGTCCTTCCCGGTCCTCCTCGATGCCCCGGACGGTGACGGAGGCCTCGAAGGACTCGTTCTGGCGGCCGAAGGCGTTGCGGCGCACGATCATGTCGATCCCGCCGACGGTCTCCTGGCCCGCGCGCGGGTCCAGGATCTTGTCGGCGAGCATGATCATGCCCGCGCAGGTGCCGTAGACCGGCATGCCCGCCCGGACCCGCTCGCGCAGCGGCTCCATCATGCCGAAGAGCACGGCGAGCTTGGACATGGTGGTGGATTCGCCGCCGGGGATGACGAGACCGTCGACCCCGGCGAGTTCCTCGGGGCGCCGGACCGGCCTGGCCAGGGCGTCCGCCGAGGCCAGGGCGATCAGGTGTTCGCGTACGTCGCCCTGGAGGGCCAGGACCCCGATCACGGGTGTGTCGCTCATCGGGGGCTACCAGCCGCGGTTGGCGTAGCGCTCGGTCTCGGGCAGCGTGTCGCAGTTGATGCCGACCATGGCCTCGCCCAGGTTGCGGGAGGCGTCGGCGATGACCTTCGGGTCGTCGTAGAAGGTGGTGGCCTTCACGATGGCGGCGGCGCGCTTGGCCGGGTCGCCCGACTTGAAGATGCCGGAGCCGACGAAGACGCCCTCGGCGCCGAGCTGGCGCATCAGCGCGGCGTCGGCGGGGGTGGCGACACCACCGGCGGAGAAGAGCACCACGGGGAGCTTGCCGAGCTCGGCGACCTCCTTGACCAGCTCGTACGGGGCGCGCAGCTCCTTGGCGGCGGCGTACAGCTCGTTGTTGTCGTAGCCACGCAGCCGGGCGATCTCGTTCTTGATCTGGCGCAGGTGACGGACGGCCTCCACGACGTTGCCGGTGCCGGCCTCGCCCTTGGAGCGGATCATCGCGGCGCCCTCGGCGATACGGCGCAGGGCTTCGCCCAGGTTGGTGGCGCCGCAGACGAACGGGGTGGTGAAGGCGAACTTGTCGCTGTGGTTGACCTCGTCGGCCGGGGTGAGGACCTCGGACTCGTCGATGTAGTCGACGCCGAGGGACTGGAGGACCTGGGCCTCCACGAAGTGGCCGATGCGGGACTTGGCCATGACGGGGATGGAGACGGCCCCGATGATCTCCTCGATCATGTTGGGGTCGGACATCCGGGCCACGCCGCCGTCCTTGCGGATGTCGGCCGGCACGCGCTCCAGGGCCATCACGGCCACCGCGCCCGCGTCCTCGGCGATCTTCGCCTGCTCGGCGTCGACGACGTCCATGATCACGCCGCCCTTGAGCTGCTCGGCCATGCCGCGCTTGACGCGGGCGGTGCCGGTGGCGGGGGAACCGTCGGACACTGCGGACTGCGGGGTGCTGGGAAGCGTGGACACGGGACCTCACTCGGTGAAAAGGACTACTGGTTTCCTGCACCGCCGAGCAAACGCCCCGGAAGCAGTCCACAGCAAGGGCCAATGGGGAGGCGGTGGATCGTTTTGGACCGCTTGCGGGCCTCTCGCCGCCCCTGCGGGCCACCCGGCACCGCCCGCCCGGCCTCTCACCGCCCCTGCGGGTCGCCTGGAGCCCCCGCGGCCCGTCTCAGGTGCCCGGGCGGTCGGCCAGCGCGGCGGGCGGCGTGTCGTCCATCTCGAAGGCGAGCGGAAAGGGCGCGTGCCCCGCCAGCCGGAACCAGCGGACCGTGCGGTGCGCGCGCAGGGCCCGCGCGGCGCGCACCGCGTCGTTGTGGAACCGCCGCGCCATCGGCACCCGGCGTACGGCTGCGGCCAGTTCGTCCGCCGCCTCCTCGCCGCCCGGGGCCTCCCGTACGGACTCCACCTGGGCGCTCTCGCCGAAGACCGCGCGCAGGGCGGTGCTCAGCTCGCTCTCGGCGACCTCGCGGTGGTCCTCCTCGGCCTGGCGGGAGGCGTGCGCGGCCTCGTACAGGACGAGGGAGGCGGCGGGGTCGAGGAGGCCGGAGGTGGCCACTTCCTGGGTGACCGAGGCGCGGCGCAGCAACTGCGCGTCCAGGGCGGCCCGGGCGGCGTCGATGCGCGCGTGCAGCCGGTCCAGGCGTCCGGCGGTCCAGCTGAGGTACAGGCCGATCGCGACGAGTGCGACGACGGTCCAGATCAAGGTTGCGGTCACGGGCGCAAAGGCTACCGGCGCCCGGCAGCCGCCCCGACCGGCCGAGCGCCCCGACCGGCCGACCACCCCGCCGAAGACCGGCCGGGGCCCTGCCGGTCCGGGCGGGCGTCAGTCCCCCGCCGGTCCGAACGGCTGGGAGGCGTCGCGGTCCCTGGGCTGGGCGGCGTCCCGGTCCCGGACGAGCCCGAAGCGGGCCCGCAGTCCGGTCGCGCGCTCGTCGGCGGCCACGGACGCGGCGCCGTCGGCCACCGTCTCGTACACCGCGAGGATGTCGGCGCCGACGGTCGACCAGTCGAAGCGGCGTACGTGCGCGCTCCCCCGCTCGCTGAGCCCCGCCCGCCGCTCCGGGTCGCCCAGCAGCCGGATCGCCGCCGCGGCCAGCGCTTCCGCGTCCTCGTTGGCGAAGAGGTCCCCGGCCGCGCCGTGGTCCAGTACCTGCGCGAACGCGTCGAGGTCGCTGGCGAGCACCGCGGCGCCCGCCGACAGCGCCTCGACGAGGATGATCCCGAAGCTCTCGCCGCCGGTGTTCGGGGCGACGTACACGTCGACGCTGGCCAGCAGCCGGGCCTTGTCCTCGTCGCTGACCATGCCGAGGAACTCGACCCGGGAGCGCAGTTCCTCGGGGAGCTGGGCGACGGCCTCCTCCTCGTCGCCCCGGCCGGCCACCAGCAGCCGGGTGTCGGGGCGGGCGGCGAGGATCGCGGGCAGCGCCTTCATGAGGACCGGCAGGCCCTTGCGCGGCTCGTCGATGCGGCCGACGAACCCGAGGGTGCCGCCCTGCCACTCGGGCTTCGGCTCGACGTCGGCGAAGAAGCCGACGTCGACGCCGTTGGGGATGACCACGGCGTCGCCGCCGAGGTGCTCGACCAGGGTCCGGCGCGCGTACTCGCTGACCGCGATGCGGGCGCTGATCTTCTCCAGCGCGGGCTGGAGGATCGGGTACGCGGCGATCATGGCGCGGGAGCGCGGGTTGGAGGTGTGGAAGGTGGCGACGATCGGCCCCTGCGCCGCCCAGCAGGCGAGCAGTCCCAGCGAGGGCGAGGCCGGCTCGTGGATGTGGATGACGTCGAAGGTGCCGTCGTGCAGCCAGCGGCGCACCCGGGCCGCCGAGAGGAAGCCGAAGTTGAGGCGGGCCACCGAGCCGTTGTACGGGACCGGCACGGCCCGGCCGGCCGAGACGACGAACGGCGGCAGCGGGGTGTCGTCGTCGGCCGGAGCGAGTACGGAGACCTCGTGGCCGAGCCGGATCAGGTGGTCGGCGAGGTCCCTGATGTGGAACTGGACACCGCCCGGGACGTCCCAGGAGTACGGGCAGACGATGCCGATCTTCACGGGGTCTTCCCCCCGGCCGTACCGCCCGACGGGGTCTTCCCCCCGGCCGTACCGCCCGACGGGGGCTTCCCCCCGGCCGTACCGCCCGCGGGGTCGAGGTCGTCGAGCCAGAGCCGTTGCAGCATGTGCCAGTCCTCCGGGTGGGCGGCGATGCCTTCGGCGAAGGCGTCGGCGAGGGCCTGGGTCATGGCGGCGGTCCGCTCGGCCCGGGTGCCCTCCTCGGGCACCGCGACGGGCGGGTGGACCCGGGCCCGCATGACGGGGGTGTCGTCGAAGCCGAGGGTGACGGGGAGCAGCAGCGCCCCGGTCTGCTGGGCGAGCAGCGCGGGGCCCGCGGGCATCCGGGCGCGGGCGCCGAAGAAGTCGACCTCCACGCCGGAGGCGGACAGGTCCCGGTCGGCCACCAGGCAGACCAGGCCGCCCGCGCGCAGCCGGCGGGCCAGCGTGCCGAAGGCGGCGCCGCCGCTGTGCGGCAGCACCTCCATGCCGAGGCTCTCGCGGTAGGCGACGAAGCGGTCGTAGAGGGTCTCGGGCTTGAGGCGTTCGGCGACCGTGGTGAAGGGGACCTTGAGGTCGGTGGTGACCCAGGCTCCGGCCAGGTCCCAGTTCCCGAGGTGCGGCAGGGCGAGGACGACTCCGCGTCCGGCGTCCAGGCCCTCGGTGAGGAGGTGGGCGTCGGTGACGTCGATGCGTTCCTTGATCTGCTCCGGGCTCCAGGCGGGCAGCCGGAAGGACTCCATCCAGTAGCGCATGTACGAGCGCATGCCGGCCCGGGAGAGTTCGGCGAGCCGGGCCCCGGAGGCGTCGGGGACGACGCGGGCGAGGTTCGACTCCAGCCGCAGCACGCTCTTGCCCCGCCGCTTCCACACCTGGTCGGCGAGGGTACGGAAGAGGGCGCGGGCGAACGGCTCGGGCAGCTTCTTCACCGCGCCCCAGCCGAGCCCGTAGAGCCCGTCGGTCAGTCGTTCCCTGAGGTCGGTGCCGGTTTCGCTCACCGGCCGTCCTCGGTCCCCCGACCCGCCGGGCCCGCCTCCGCCGCGGCGGCCGCGGCGTCCGCCTCGGCGGACTCGCGGCGCACGGTGACCACGCGCTGGACGAGGGTCACCAGGCTGCCCGCCGCGACGATCCACAGCGCGATCGGGAGCAGGATCTGGATGCCGGGGACGCCGAAGCCGTGCAGTCCGGCGAGGCCGGCGGCGACCAGCGAGATCACCAGGCGTTCGGCGCGCTCCACGAGGCCGTTGACGGCGACGGGCAGACCGATCGACTCACCGCGCGCCTTGGTGTACGAGACGACCTGGCCGCTGGCGAGGCAGAAGATCGCCACGGCGCACAGGATGTTGTCGTCGCCGTTGCCCGCGTACCAGAGGGCGAAGCCACCGAAGATGGCGCCGTCGGCGACCCGGTCGAGCGTCGAGTCGAGGAACGCGCCCCAGCGGCTGGAGATCCCGGCCTGCCGTGCCATGTTCCCGTCGACCAGGTCCGAGAAGACGAAGACGGTGATGACGATGGTGCCCCAGAAGAACTCCCCCATGGGGAAGAAGACGAGCGCACCGGCCATCACTCCGGCCGTGCCGATCAGGGTGACCGCGTCGGGACTGATCCCGAGGCGGAGCAGCAGAGCGGCGAACGGCGTGAGGACACGCGTGAAAAACGCACGCGCGTACTTGTTCAGCATGGCCTTCCCTGAGGGGTCGGTGGGCCGTGCGGCCCCTTCGGCCACCGGCTGGCCCATCGTAGTCACCACGCGGCCGCTCCATCGGACGGGCACCCGTCCTGCGGTTCCTGCGCGTCGCCGGGCCGTGTCCGACCCTGCGCGTCGGATCGCCCGGCGGGAATGGCCGGGCGCGGCCCAGGGGGCGCTCGGACGGCGCGTTGTCGCAATCACCCTCGGCGCCGCGCCGGTGACGGGCGGTGCGGGGTGTTCGGACGCTACGCTGTGGGCGCAGCTCAGAAGGTATGCCGCGTAAGGAAGTTGGGCACACCCGCAGGAGCAGACCATGCGGCGAGTGGGGGCGAACAAGTGGCCAGCGACGGATTCGACTTTTCTCCCGGAGCGCAGATCCCGATCCAGGGCGCGAGCGCGGGGGCGGTGGCGACGAACGCCCTGGCCTCGGCGGCGTACCGGGACAGCCCGGTGGAGGAGATCCTCAAGGCGGACAACGAGTGGCACAAGTCCTCGGTGTCGGAGGGTTCCTCGAAGTTCTTCAAGGCCAACTACTTCAAGCCCAATCTGGGCGAGGCCTTCTCGCGCGCGGTCCAGGAGCGCACGTTGGGCGGGGCGCGCGGCGCGCTGATCCAGTCCTTCGGGATGGACCCGCAGACCGTCGTGGAGCACTGCCTGTCGGCGTCCCGGCTCCGCAAGGAGCGCGACACCCGGCTGACGCTGGTGACGCTGGTGTGCGGGGTGCTGTTCCTGCCCGGACTGCTGCTGTGGATCATCGCCTTCCGGCTGCGGGACTCCCTCGACAAGTCCAAGGACACGGCGTTCAAGGCGCTGGGCACGGTCGTGCTGGTCGTCATCGGCGGTCTGGCGGTGGTGGCGCTGATCGCGCTGCCGGTCGGCGGCCTCCTGGGCCTCTACCTGCGCGGGGCGATCGTCGCCCCGGTGGTCGGCTGGCTGATCGCCAAGCGGATCGCGGAGACGTCGGCGAAGGACATGCGGGTCCGCTGGGAGGGGTTGCTCTCGGGCGGCGGGATCAGCGCCAAGATCCCGGACGCGGTGCCGAAGAACCCGAACGAGACCGCCCGTGAGGCGCTCCGCCAGTCGCTGGAGAAGCTCGCCGCGGAGCAGCAGTCGAACTCGGTGTTCTACGCGGGCCCCAAGGGCATCCTCGGCATGGGAACCCGCTGGGGCAGCTGGCAGTTGGCGGAGGAGCTGGTCTCGGCCGATCCCACCAAGGAATTCCACCAGTTCCGCAGCTGGGACGTGATCCGGGCGATCCACGACCAGTTGCAGATGCTGGAGCGCGGCCCGCTGAACAGCGGTGGTTTCCCGAAGCCTTCGGTGAAGCACTGGATCGTCTCCCCGGTGGGCGAGAACGCGGACTCGGTCTCCCGGCCCGCCGGCGAGGACGTGGCGACCTTCCAGGTCAAGCCGCACGAGATACAGCGCATCTGCAACCACCAGCAGTTCGGCAGCGGCGCCCGGCACTACCTGGGCGTGCAGTTCACGCTCTGGGACGGCCAGTTGGTGCTGACGATGATGATCACGGTGACGGTGCTGCACGAGACGCTGCGCATCGAGGTCACCGGGCACGCGCTGGGTCCGGTCCACTCGCTCTTCTTCTCGAAGCCCGCGGCCAAGACGAAGACGGTCAACAAGACGGTCCGCTTCTGGGAGACCCGCAAGATCAACCTGCCGCTGGTCGAGCCGGAGGAGGTGGTCCGCCTCGCGCTGCGCGCCCCGCTGACCTGGTACCCGCCGCTGCTGGACTACCTCGGCGGCAAGATCAGCCTGCCGGAGCCGTTCGGGATGCGGCACGCCTGGGCCTCGCAGCCGTGGAACCACCGCTTCATGGCGGACGACGCGCTGCGCGCCGCCACCCCGGTGCTGCGGGTGGTCCACTCGGCGGCGCTGCGGGTGCTGAAGGAGAACGGCGTCGACACGGAGCGCTTCAGCAGCCGCTCGATGTCGCTGAGCGGCGCGGTCCAGGACGCGGCGCCGAAGAAGGCCGACACCTACGACGCCTGAGCCCTGTACGTACGAAGAGGAGGGGCGCCCCGGATCGGGGGCGCCCCTCCTCTTCGTGCGCGGTCCGTCAGGCGGCCGGCCAGGCGTCGGCCAGCAGTGCGCGGGTGTCGCCGAGGAGCTGCGGGAGCACCTTGGTGTGGCCCACCACGGGCATGAAGTTGGTGTCGCCGCCCCAGCGCGGGACGAGGTGCTGGTGCAGGTGCGCGGCGATGCCGGCGCCGGCGACGGCTCCCTGGTTCATGCCGATGTTGAAGCCGTGCGCCCCGGAGGCCGCGCGGAGCGCGACCATCGCCTTCTTGGTGAAGTCGGCGAGTTCGAGCGTCTCCGGGCCGTCGAGCTCGGTGTAGTCGGCGACGTGCCGGTACGGCACGACCATGAGGTGGCCGCCGGTGTACGGGTACAGGTTGAGCACCGCGTAGACGTGTTCGCCGCGTGCCACGATGAGCCCGTCCACGTCCGATTTGGACGGGATCGTACAGAACGGACAGCCGTCGTCCGCGCCGGGACCGCTCGGCTTGTTCTCACCCTGGATGTAGGCCATCCGGTGGGGGGTCCACAGGCGCTGGAACGCGTCGGGCGTCCCCACTCCGATCTGCTGCTCGGGCTCACTCGTCATGCGGTTCAGCATATGGCGTCACCCCCGGCGTGCGTGTCGCCGGGGCCCGGCCCCGGGCGGCGGCGGGATGCTTGCGGCCATGAGCGACCGCCCCGAGTCCCCGAGCGACCGCCCCGCCCCCACGGGCGACCGCTCCGCCGCCTCCCGCCCGCCGACCCGGCTCGGCCGGTGGGAGGAGCGCGCGGAGGTGCCCATGGCGATCGCCTCGCTGTTCTTCCTCTCGGGGTACGCGATGCACGTGCTGGCCGGCCGGGACCGCGCCCCGTGGCCGGACGTGGGCCTGGCGCTGGTGTACGGGACCTGGGCGCTCTTCGTCGTGGACTACGGCGTACGCGTGCGGCTCAGCGGCCAGGGCCACCGCTTCGTACGGTCGCACTGGCTGGACACCCTGGTGCTGGTGATGCCGCTGCTGCGGCCGTTGCGCGTGGTGAAGGTGTACACGGCGGTCCAGCAGCGCCGGGCCGAGCCGCGGCTGAGCCTCTACGCCCGGGTGATGTCGTACGCCGGGCTCTCGGCGATCCTGCTCGGCGTCACCGCCGCGCTCACCGTCTACCACGTGGAGCACACGGCGCCGGGCGCCAGCATCCGCACGTTCGGCGACGCGGCCTGGTGGGCGTGCGCGACCCTGACGACGGTGGGGTACGGGGACGCGGTGCCGGTCACCCCGGAGGGCAGGATCGTCGCGGCGGGGCTGATGGCCTGCGGGCTGGCCCTGCTGGGTGCGGTGACGGGCTCCTTCTCGTCGTGGCTGCTCCAGGTGTTCCGGCGGGAGGACGAGGAACGGCCCCCGACGGGCTGACGCCGTACCGGGGGCCGTACTCGTGTGGTGCCGGGGATCAGACCTGGACGCGGTCCTCGACGGCCTTGGCGATCTTGGCGATGGCCTCGTCGACCGGGATGCCGTTCTCCTGCGAACCGTCGCGGTAGCGGAAGGAGACGGCGCCGTTGGCCATGTCCTCGTCGCCCGCGATGATCATGAAGGGCACCTTGGCCTTCTGCTGGTTGCGGATCTTCTTCTGCATGCGGTCGGAGGAGGCGTCGACCTCGACCCGCAGCCCCTGCTTGCGCGCCGTGGCGGCGAACTCCTGGAGGTACGGGATGTGGGCGTCGCCGATCGGGATGCCGACCGCCTGGACGGGCGCGAGCCAGACCGGGAAGGCGCCCGCGTAGTGCTCCAGGAGCACCGCGAAGAAGCGCTCGATGGAACCGAACAGGGCGCGGTGGATCATGACCGGGCGCTGCTTGGTGCCGTCCGGGCCGGTGTACTCCAGGTCGAAGCGCTCCGGCAGGTTGAAGTCGAGCTGCACGGTCGACATCTGCCAGGTGCGGCCGATGGCGTCCTTGCACTGCACGGAGATCTTCGGGCCGTAGAAGGCGGCGCCGCCCGGGTCCGGGACCAGGGGCAGACCCTGCTTCTCGGCGACCTGGCGCAGCGTCTCGGTGGCCTCTTCCCAGATCTCGTCCGAGCCGACGAACTTCTCCGGGTCCTTGGTGGAGAGCTCCAGGTAGAAGTCGGTCAGGCCGTAGTCGCGGAGCAGGTTCAGCACGAAGGTGAGCGTGCGGTCCAGCTCCTCGGCCATCTGCTCCTTGGTGCAGTAGATGTGCGCGTCGTCCTGGGTGAATCCGCGCGAGCGGGTCAGGCCGTGCACCACGCCGGACTTCTCGTAGCGGTAGACCGTGCCGAACTCGAAGAGGCGGAGCGGGAGTTCACGGTAGGAACGGCCACGCGCGTCGAAGATCAGGTTGTGCATCGGGCAGTTCATCGGCTTGAGGTAGTAGTCCACCCCGTCGTCGAGCTGCATGGGGGGGTACATGCCGTCGGCGTACCAGTCCAGGTGACCGGACTTCTCGAAAAGCTTGCCCTTGGTCGCGTGCGGGCTGTAGACGAACTCGTAGCCCTCCTCCTCGTGGCGGCGCCGCGAGTAGTCCTCCATGGCCCGGCGGATGATGCCGCCCTTGGGGTGGAAGACGGCGAGACCGGGGCCGATCTCGTCGGGGAAGGAGAAGAGGTCCAGCTCGTTGCCGAGCTTGCGGTGGTCGCGCTTGGCGGCCTCCTCCAGGAACTCCAGGTGCGCCTTGAGCTCTTCCTTGGTCGGCCACGCGGTGCCGTAGATGCGCTGGAGCATCGGGTTCTTCTCGCTGCCGCGCCAGTACGCGGCGGCGTTGCGCATCAGCTTGAACGCCGGGATGAACCGGGTGGTCGGCAGGTGCGGACCGCGGCAGAGGTCCTTCCAGCACAGGTCGCCGGTCTTGGCGTCCAGGTTGTCGTAGATGGTCAGCTCGCCGCCGCCCACCTCGACGTCGGCGCCGTCGTCGGACGAGGCCGAGCCCTTGATGCCGATGAGCTCCAGCTTGTACGGCTCCGCGGCCAGCTCCTCGCGGGCCGCCTCGTCGGTGACGACGCGGCGGGAGAACCGCTGGCCACGCTTCTGGATCTCCTGCATCTTCTTCTCGATGGCCTTGAGATCCTCGGGCGTGAACGGCTTCTCGACGTCGAAGTCGTAGTAGAAGCCGTCCTTGACCGGCGGGCCGATGCCGAGCTTGGCCTCCGGGAAGAGCTCCTGCACGGCCTGGGCCATCACGTGCGCGGTGGAGTGGCGCAGGATGTTGAGGCCGTCCTCGGAGGAGATCTCCACGGGCTCGACGGTCTCGCCGTCCTGGAGGGCGTACGCGAGGTCGCGCAGTTCGCCGTCGACGCGGGCGGCGACGACCGAGCGCTGTCCGGGGAAGAGCTCCGCGGCCGTCGTGCCCGTCGTCACCACGTGCTCTTCCCGCTCGGAATCGCGATGGATGATCACACGGACGTCTGACACCGGTCTCTCCTGACTCAGGGGGCGCACCGCATTGCTTGCGCGTGCTCCAGGGATCGTACCGAGCCGGGCAGGCTAATTCACATTGCGTTCTTCTCCCGCGAACGAGGACGGCCCGGCGGGCCGGAGCGGCGGGCTATCCCTCGTCGCCCGCGCACGCCTCCTCGAACCAGTCCAGATTCTCCTGGAGCGCCTTCATCAGGCGGTCGCGCTCCGCCTCGTCGACCTGGACCGGTGCGACCTGGGTGGCGCCGGTGAGGCGCCGGAAACCGCCCCGGCTCTCCAGCACCCCCTCCACCCGCAGCGGCAGTCCGACGAGGTGGGCGTGACCGGCGATGCGGTACGCCTCCTCGTCCAGCTCGACCCGCACGTGCGCCACCTCGGCGCCCGCGAGGACGCGCAGCCGCACGGTCCCGGGGCCGCGCGGCCCGGAGCGGCGCATCCGTACGACGGCTCCGGTGATCCGGACCGGGAAGGAGGGCTCCTCCTGGCGGTAGCGGGTGCCGGCCAGCCGGAGCGCGGGGAGGTCGCCCGGGGAGAAGTCGACCGGTTCGGGACGGGCCGGGCAGTCGTCGGGCGCACCGCGGGCGGGCGCCCAGTCGACGGTGATCCTGGCCCCCTCCGAGCCGCGGACCAGGGCGACCAGGGCCTCGGTGAGCTCGCGGCTGACGCCGGCCGGGACGGCGGCGTCGAAGGCCTCCATGCGGCCGGTGGCCCGCTGGTAGTCGACGGCCTCGCGGGCGGCGTGCAGCGCCCGGTAGAGCCGGCCCGCGACGGCGCGGCCGGAGGCGACGGGGAGGAAGGCGGTGAGCCGGCGTCCGCCCGGGGCCGGGCCGATCAGCACGTCGTCCAGCGCCGCCCGGGCCCGTCGGCGGTGGCGGGCCCCGTGGTGGCCCGCGGGGCCGCGTACGGCGAGCGAGCCGGCCAGCAGGACGCGCAGGGCCGCCGAGCGCAGCGCCTCCGCCTCGCCCCAGCCCACCGCACCGGCGGCACCGGCGGCGGCCGGCGCCCGCTCGGGGACCTCGCGCCGCCAGCGGACCTCGTCGCTGGGTACGGCGAGGGCGACGAGGACGTCCCGGGCGGAGGGTTCGGCGCTGCGGGCGAGGGCCGCGACCGCCTCCGCGAGCAGCTCCTCGCTGTCGTGGAACGCGGTGGTGGCGGGCACCAGCAGGCTGGCGGGCCCGCCGGCCGGGCCGGGCGGGGTCCACCGGGTGTAGCGCCCGGCGGCCCCGCCGCGCAGGCACCAGCCGTGGCGGGCGAGGAGCGCCCCGAGGACGGCGGGGTCCACGGCGGACGGGTCCGGCAGGGCACCGGACGCGCCCTGGTCCGGCGCCTCCCGCGTCTCCCCCGCTTCCCGGAGCACCGGCACCTCCGGGGTCTCGGCCGGATGGGCCCGGGTGTCCGGCTCCGTCCCGCCGCCGACGGGTTCGTCCATCGACCGGTGCATCAGGGTCTCCCTCCCGCCCCGACCCGGGCCATGATCTCGCAGACCGCCCGGTCGTCGAAGATCCGCGAGGTCGGGATGCGCACGGTTGTCCTGAGCCGGCCGGTCACCGGGTGGCCGGCCAGGTTGATCCAGTAGCAGCAGTGCCGCAGGTCGAGCCGGTCGTGTCCGGCGCGCAGCCAGTCGTCCTGGGCGCGCGGCACGATCATCACGACCAGGATCCGGTGCACGGACACGGGGGTCCGGGCGAGTTTCACGAGGTGGGCGTTGTCGAGGGTGAACGGGAAGGTCCCGCCCTGGGGGTGCGGCGGGAGCTGGTAGGTGCATTTGAGCTGCACCTTGACGGTCACTTCGTCGTCGACGGTGTGGGCCGGGGCGCCGTGGCTGAGGTGCCAGTCGACGCCGTTGTCGGGAAACGGCTGCGAGAGGGAGCAGCCGGCCGCTGCCGCCACGGCGTGGAGATACCCCACCTGAAGGGTCTCCATGCAGGCGGTGGTGGCGAGGGTGCCCCGCAGGGGGGCGGTCCGCCCGGCCGGCAGACCTCTCTCGCGGTCCGCGGCACGGGCGGTGCTCCCCGGGTCGGGCTGCGCGAGCGCCATGGCTCCGTATGCCTTCCGGGCTGTGCAGTTCTCCGGTCGTGGGCGTGCTTCAACTCCGACGGGGGCCGGCACGACAACCGGCACCGCGGAACGGCTCCGGTCAACTCCCTTTCCCGTCAGAAGTGTTGTCACCGAAGGAGACGGCCCGCAAACGGCGTATCAGGCAAACACTGCGGGTATCACCGATATCGGGCAGGGGGATCACGCCATCTGCCGTGCGGGTGCGAGGAGTTCGGGGATGATGCACTGGTTCGAGGGGCCGTTGGCCGCATTTGACACGGAGACGACGGGGGTCGACGTCGAGGAGGACCGGATAGTCTCGGCCGCCCTGGTCGTCCAGGACACCGCCGGCGGACGGGCCCGGGTGACCCGCTGGCTGATCAATCCGGGGATACCGGTGCCGCCCGGGGCCACCGAGATCCACGGCCTGACCGACGACCACCTGCAGCGCAACGGCCGGTGGCCGGCTCCGGTGGTGGAGGAGATCGCACGGTCACTCGCCGAGCAGTGCGCGACCGGCCGTCCGCTGGTCGTGATGAACGCGCCCTTCGACCTGACGCTGCTGGACCGCGAACTCAAGCGGCACCGGGCGTCCTCGCTCACGCGCTATCTGGAGCACGTGCCGCTGTGCGTGGTCGATCCGCGGGTGCTCGACAAGCACCTGGACCGCTACCGCAAGGGCCGCCGCACCCTGACCGACCTCTGCGAGCTGTACGGGGTGGTGCTGGACGGGGCCCACGACGCGGCGGCCGACGCCGCGGCCTCGATGGAGCTGGTCCGCGCCGTGGGCCGTCGGTTCACCTCGCGGCTGGAGCGGCTGAGCCCGGCGGAGCTGCACACGCTCCAGGTGGCCTGGCACGCGGCGCAGGCGCGGGGGCTGGAGGCGTGGTTCGCCCGGAGCGGCACCCCGGAGCGGGTCGACCCCGCGTGGCCGCTGCGTCCGCGCCCGGAGGTGGCCGCCGCGGCGTGAACGGCCGGGCCGCCGCCTCCCGGTGCGGGCCGGAACGCGCGAAAGCCGGTCCGTCATGACTGACGGACCGGCTTTTCCCGGTGGGCGATACTGGGTTCGAACCAGTGACCTCTTCGGTGTGAACGAAGCGCTCTCCCACTGAGCTAATCGCCCGGGAACGGGTTGAACAATACAGGGCCCGGCGGGCTTCGTTCAAACCGCGTCGCGCCGGGCGGTCGGCCCGCGCCGGACCGGGCCCTCAGACACCGTCGAGCCGGGCGGTCAGCCCGCGCCTCGCCGCACGCATCATCAGGGCGTGGTTGGCCCGGAAGACCGGCCGGGCGACGGGCGCCAGCAGCCGCATCAGCCGCTTGTGGACCTCGACTTCCTGGTCGTACCGCACCCGGCTGCCGTCGCCCCTGCCCGTGACGGTCCAGCGGGCCCAGCCCTCCAGATCACCCCGCATGGTCACTTCGAGGATTCCGGCCGCCGGATCGCTGCGGCCCTGCTCCAGCGTGACGACCAGGTCGTAGGGCAGGACGGAGCGGAAGCGCGCCCGTCCCGTGGTCGAGTCCACCTGGGCCACCTCGCGGATCTGCGGCCACCAGCGCGGATACTCCTCCCCCCTCTCCAGCACCGCGAGGACGGCGGCGGGCGGCGCGGGGAGGTCCCACAGGCTCGTGAACCGGTAGTGGTTCGGATTCATGGAGCCAGTCTGGCGCGCTCCGGGAGCGACCGCCCCGGGTACTCACTCCCAGAAGTGAGTACCTGAACACATGTACGCACCCCGGTCCGGGCCGGACACTCCGGGCATGGAACATGTCCCGCCGCCTGCCGAGGAATTGGCGCTCCTCGACCGTGAACTGGCCCATCTGGACGCCCGCCGGGCGCAGTTGCTCCAGCGCCGCGCCTGGCTGATCGAAGCCGTGCGCGCCTCGGCCGGCGCCGGCCCCGCCCGCGCGCACACGGCCTTCGCCTCCCCGCCGCCGGCGTGGGGCCCGCCCGTCCCGGCGCGGACTCCGTCCGGGCGCGGCGCGCAGAACGTACTGCTCGCCCTCGGCGGGCTGCTGCTCGCGGTCGCCGCCATCGCGTTCACGCTGTTCAGCTGGGGCTCGATGGGCATCGGCGGCCGTTCGGCCGTGCTGGCCACCGTGACGGCCGCCGCCCTCGTCGCCCCGGTCCCGCTGCGGCGGCGCGGGCTGCGGGCCACGGCGGAGGCACTGGGCGCCTTCGGGCTCGTGCTGACACTCCTCGACGCCTACGCCCTCCACGCGGTGGCGCTCCCCGGCACCGACGGCGCGGCGTTCGCCGCCGTGGCCTCGGCCGCGCTCGCCGCGCTCTGGGCGGGGTACGGCCTGACGCCGGGCCGGCCGGTGCTGCCGGTTCCGGCGGCGGTGGTGGCGGGTCAGCTGCCCCTGGTGCTGGGCTGCGTGGCCGCCGGCGCCCCGGCCCTCGCCTTCGGGTGGGCGCTGCTGGTCACGGCGGTGCTGGACGGGGTGCTCGCGGTCCGGGCGGTCCGGTCCGGGGTGCGGATCACCGCCCTGGTCTGCCTCGCGGTCACCGGGTCGGGCGCGCTGCTGCTGGCTCTGGCCCGGTCGCTGATGGCGGGGGACCCGGTCGCGGCGATCGCCCCGGGGGCGCTGCTGGTGCTCGCGGGGGCCGCCGCGCTGCTCGCCGTGCGGCGGACACCGGCCGGCCTCGCGACGGCCTGCGGACTCGTCGGCGGCCTCGCCGGGGTGGCCGGCACCGGTGGGGTGGTGCGGGCGGCGCTGCCGTCGGAGTGGGCTGTCGTGGCCTATCTGCTCGCGGGGATCGCGCTCCTGACGGCGGCCCGGGTGCTGCCGGTGGGCCGGGTGCTCTCCGTGGCGGCAGCCGGACGGGGTGTGGACGCGGCGGTGGCGGCCGTGGTCGCGGGGGCGCTGCTCTGGGCGGTGCCCTGGGCGGCCGCGGTCCTGATGGGCCCGCTGTCGGCGGGTACGCGGGTGTGGGCGGGCGCCCCGGAGGGGTTGCGGGACGCGCTCGGCGGGCCGGTCCTCCCGTCGTGGACGATGGCCGCGCCGGTGGTCCTGGCGGCGGTGGCCGCCCTGGGGGCGACGGCCCACCGGTGGGCCGTGCGGCCCACCGGGACGGACGGCGCCGAGGCCGCCGCGCGGACGGGGACGTTCTGGACGTGGTGGCGGGGCGCGGCCCCGGTGGCCGTACCGGCTCTGGCGGGCGGCGCGGTGCTGGTCGCGGCGGCGGTCGCGAACGTCCCGTACGCCGCCGGGGCGGTGCTGGAGATCCTGCTGGTCGCGGGGGCGCTGGAGCTGCTGGTGCGCCTCTCCCGGGGCCGGGCCCGGTCCACCGCCGGGGCGGCCGCGCTCGGCTGCGCGCTGGCGGTGACGTCGAGCGTGGCCGCACTGGCGCTGTCCTCCCAGGCGGCCACCTACGCCGTGGTGGCGGCGCTGACGGTGCTGTTCGCCGCGACGGCCCTCCGGCTGCCGGAGGGCCCGGTGCGCTCGGTGGCCGCCTGCACCGCCGTCCTCGGCGGGATCGCGCTGACCGCCGCCGCCGTCGGGTCGCTGGGGCTCTCCGCCTCGCGCGGGGCGCCGCTGCTGCTGGCCGGCCCGGCGGTCACGGCGCTGCTCGGCGCGGTGCTCCGGCGCCGCCCGGTGTCGGTGCCGGTGGAGCTGACCGGTGCCTTCGGCGCACTGGTGGCGGTGGGCCTGGCCATCACGGATCCCGCGTCGCTCGCCCTGGTGCTCGGGCTGTCCGGGGTGCTTGCCGCAGGTACGGCGGTACGGCCGGAACGCCGGAAGGTGGCGGGCGCCCTGGCGGTGATGCTCTTCGTGCTGGCGTCCTGGGTGCGGCTGGCGGCGTCGGAGGTCACCGCCCCGGAGGCGTACACCCTGCCGGTGACGGTCCCGGCGCTGGCGGTGGGGGTGCTGCGGCGCCGTCGCGCCACCCCCGGGGACGAGGTCTCCTCCTGGACGGCGTACGGCGCGGGGCTCGCGGTCACCCTGGTGCCGAGCCTGCTGGCGGCCTGGGGCGACCCGGGGTGGGTGCGCCCGCTGCTGCTGGGGCTCGCGGCTCTCGCGGTGACGCTGGCCGGGGCCCGGGCCCGCCTCCAGGCGCCACTGCTCCTCGCCGGCGCGGTGCTGGCCCTGCTCGGGCTGCACGAGCTCGCCCCGTACGTGGTGCAGGTGGTGGGAGCGCTGCCGAGGTGGCTGGTGCCCGCGGCTGCCGGGGTACTGCTGCTCACGGTGGGCGCGACGTACGAGAAGCGGCTGCGGGACGCCCGGCGGGTGAAGGAGGCCCTGGGCCGGATGCGGTGACGGCCGCCGTTCCGGGCGCGCGTACGCGGAAGGCCCGGGAAACCTTGCGGTTTCTCGGGCCTTCCGTCCGGGTGGGCGATACTGGGTTCGAACCAGTGACCTCTTCGGTGTGAACGAAGCGCTCTCCCACTGAGCTAATCGCCCGGGCGCACCGCAAACATTACCGCATGTCAGCGGTGCTCCTGGACCACCCCGCGTTCACTCGCTTATGTTCCACGGCAGACTGAGGCCGAACTTCCAGAGGTAGACCCCCACCAGCGCCGCGATGATCACCAGCCCGGCCACGGTGAGAATGATGTTGCGGCGCCGCACCTTGGGGTCGAGCGCCTTCTGCGCCGCCTCGGTGACCTTCCGCCGGGTCCAGCGGAGCACGAGCTGCGCCCAGACGAACTCGGTCGCCCAGATCGCCATGCCGCCGAAGATCACCAGCCACCCGGGTCCGGGCAGCACCAGCATCGCCACACCCGCCGCCACGACGGCGAGGCCCACGGCGAAAACGCCCACCTGCCAGCTCAGGTGGAGCGGCTTCGACGCCTTGATGAAGGCCGGAGCCCGGGAGCCCAGCTCGCGCTCCGGTTCCGTCACGTCCCCCGTCACGGAATCCGGCTCCGCGACCGACGCGGCTCCGTCCCGTTCGTCACTCTGCGCATTCATGGGGCTCAACCTACCCGACCGCTCTCCGTCACTGGAATGGGTGCATGACGGAAAGTTACACACCGCTGCACGGGGGACTCGAAGCATCACAAAACGGTCAGAGGGGTTTACAACGCCACCGTAGGTGGCATGTCGATTTCGCCGACGTGCGAATCCCCGAGCGCACACTGAGCGAAAGGCCCTGGCGCTTATGAACACCACGGTCAGCTGCGAGCTGCACCTGCGCCTCGTTGTGTCGAGCGAGTCCTCACTGCCTGTACCCGCGGGCCTGCGGTATGACACGGCCGATCCCTATGCCGTGCACGCCACCTTCCACACCGGAGCGGAGGAGACGGTCGAGTGGGTTTTCGCCCGTGACCTCCTTGCCGAGGGGCTGCACCGGCCCACCGGCACCGGAGACGTCCGCGTCTGGCCATCTCGTAGTCACGGCCAAGGCGTCGTCTGTATCGCACTGAGCTCTCCGGAGGGAGAGGCCCTGCTCGAAGCCCCGGCGCGGGCCCTGGAGTCGTTCCTGAAGAGGACCGACGCCGCGGTTCCGCCGGGCACCGAGCATCGTCACTTCGACCTCGACACCGAGCTCTCACACATCCTGGCCGAAAACTGAGCCAGGCGACGAACTGCGGGACGCCGTCCGACTCGGGGAGACGGCGTCGCGCGGACAACCTCATAGGGCAGGAACCGGCGCCGTCACCGCGGAACCCACCGCGGTGGCGGCGCCGGCGCGTGCACGCGGGTACGGACGGCGTACCGCCCGCCGGTCCCGGCCCCCGCGCGGGCGGTACGAGCCAGTAGAGTCTGCCCGCATCTGCGGGCACGGCGCCCGCCGGAGGCCAGGGAGCAAAGCGTGCTGATCCCACACGACACCCGCATCGCCCTCGACACGGTGGTCGATCTGGTGAACACCGCCCCGGAGAGCGGATCGCCCGACGGCGGGCCCACGGACGGGATCGCCGGCACCACGGAGCTGTACGCCTTCGCGGCGCACCACCGCGTCAGCGGTGTCGGCCGGCTCGGCGAGAAGGACCTGCGGGCGCTGTGGGAGGTGCGGGCGAAGTTCGCGGCCGTCTTCGCGGCCACCGACGCCCGGACCGCGGCCGATCTCGTCAACCAGCTGGTCGCCGCGGCGGGCACCACTCCGCAGCTGACCGATCACGACGGGTACGACTGGCACATCCACTACTTCGCGCCGGGCGCCTCGATCGCCGACCACCTCGCGGCCGACTGCGGCATGGCCCTGGCGTTCATCGTGGTCATGGGCGAGCAGGAGCGGCTGCGGCGCTGCGAGGCCCCCGACTGCGGCCGGGCGTTCGTCGACCTCTCGCGCAACCGCTCCCGCCGCTACTGCTCCAGCCGCACCTGCGGGAACCGCCTCCATGTCGCGGCGTACCGGGCCCGGCGCAAGGAAGCGACCGGCTGAGCGTGGTCCGGGAACGGGTTCGCGGCGCTTCGGCGCGCGGGAGAGTGCGAGGGGGCGGAGCGTGCGAGGGGGCGGGCGTCCGCGCGTCCGCCCCCGTCCGTTCGTCGGCCGCCCCGGGCGCACGGGGCACCCCCGGCGCATGGGCCGCCCCCGGTTCACGGGTCGTTCCCGGTTCACGGGTCGTTCCCGGCTCACAGCAGGAAGAGATCGTGCAGTGCGGCCATGAGCAGCAGGGTGCCGACCACGGTGAGGAAGATCATCAGTGGGGGCTGGGAGAGAGCGAAGAGGCAGCCACGGGGCTCTTCGACGGTCTGTGCGGGGGCTTCGCCCCGGGATGTGTCCAACATTTCGTAGCGATCATGACCCAGGCGGAGCCGCCCCGGAGATCAACCCCGTTTTTGGGTCCGGGAGTTCACCTCGAAGAAGTGTGAAAATCGCTTGACCGTGCGAGCCTCCCCCAGGCGCTCGAAAGACGGCGGTCCGGCCCCGCCGCAGGGCGGCCCGCCGTCAGCGGGCGGAGGCGCTGGACGCGCGCACGACGAGTTCGGGCTGGAGCAGCACGCTCCGGTGCTCGTGGGTGCCGGAGTCGTCGTCCGCTTCCTCCAGCAGCAGCTCCGCCGCGAGCTGCCCCATCCGGACGGCGGGCTGACGGACGGAGGTGAGCGGTACGGCAGCGGCGGCGGCGAACTCGATGTCGTCGTACCCGACGATGGCGACGTCCTGAGGCACCCGCACCCCGGCCGCGTAGAGCGCCTGCAGGACGCCGAGGGCGAGCAGGTCGTTGGCGCAGAAGACCGCGGTGGGGCGGGGTACCAGACCGAGCAGCCGGGCCCCGGCGTCGCGGCCGGCGGCGACGTCGAGCCGGTCGGAGGAGATCTCGACGAGCGCCTCGGGGGGCAGGCCCGCCTCGGCGAGGGCCGCGAGGGCGCCGACTCTGCGGTCCCTGATCTGATGGAGGTCGCCGAGGCCGCTGACGTAGGCGACGCTCCGGTGGCCGGCCTGGACGAGGTGGCCCACCGCCAGCGCGCCGCCGCGCACGTCGTCCACGGAGACGGAGCAGGAGTCCGGACCGGAGGCGACCCGGTCGACCAGCACGAACGGAATCCGGTGGCGGCCGAACGACTCCAGGTTCCGTCCGCTCGCGTCCGCCGGGGTGACCAGCACCCCGCAGACCCGCTGTTCGGCGAAGAGACCGAGGTATTCGGCCTCCTCGGCCGGGTTCTGGTCGCTGTTGCAGACCATGACCCCCAGGCCGGCCTTCCGCGCGGCGCGCTCGGCGCCCCGGGCCACGTCCACGAAGAAAGGGTTGCCCATGTCGAGGACGAGCAGCGCCATGATGCGGCTGCGGCCGGCCCTGAGCTGGCGTGCGGACTCGCTCCGTACGTAGCCCAGCTCCTCTATGGCGGCGAGCACACGGGCGCGCGTCTCCGGCAGCACCGCCTCGGGCCGGTTGATGACGTTGGAGACCGTGCCCACCGAGACGCCGGCCCGACGGGCCACATCCTTGATCCCTGCCACACGCGCCACTTGTCCTGCCCCACTGATGCCGACTGCTGCCTTAGGCCGCCGTGCCGGTCGACGGATCCGCCCATCGTACGGAGGACCAGCGTCGGAGCGGGACCCGGGCCGGGCGCATGAATTGATTCAATCGGCGGCGGGCCGCGCACCCCCGGAGCCCCGCCTGAATCAATTCAGGGGCGGACGGGCTCGCGCGGCCGGGGACGGGCTCAGAGGCCGTGCTTCTTCAGGATGGCCTCGATGTCGCTGAAGTCGTCCCCCGGCTCCGTCCTGCCCGTGCCGCCGGGCTTCTCGCCGGGGCGGGTGGCGGGGCGCTGTCCGGTGGGCGCCTGCCGGAGGGAGGGCGCGGAGGCCGCGGGGGCGATCCGCTCGTCCTCACCGCCCCGGCGGGCGGCCTTGCGCTCCTCGCGGGTCAGCCCGCGGCGGCGCTCCACCGCCCGTGTGGTGACGAAGAGCAGCCAGGCGGCGCCGAGCAGCAGGAAGCCGATCCACACGCTCGGATCGAACGCGATGCCGGCCACCCATTCCACGACCCCCGTCAGGACGAGGCCGATCGGCACGAGCGAGTACGCGGCGATCCGGGCCGCGGCGAGGAACCGCTTGCGGTACGCCGTCACCGCGGCGATCCCCAGGCCCGCCGCCGAAGCCGCGGAACAAATGGTCTCGGCAATCATCGGAGCCTCCAGCGGCAGGAACGGGCGTCCCTTCCATCGTGCACCGCCCGGGGTGACCGGGGCCATGCCGTCGGCCGTGCGTCAGGGTCTTTTCGGGGTCCGGCTCCTCCTCCGGGAGGGACCCGACGCCGGCCGGGAGCCGACCGGGCGGCGGCTCGGTGCCGGGCGGAGCGGACTCGGGCGCCGCCGATTGGGCCGTCGGCGTACCTGCTGAAAGACTGGCCGCATGAGCGATTCCACCCCCGCAAGCCCTGTCGTCGTCGATCTCTGGTGCGAGCTCGAATGCCCCGACTGCCACCGCGCCCTCACCGACGTGCACGCCCTGCGCGCCCGGTACGGCGACCGCGTCGAGATCCGGCTCCGGCACTTCCCGCTGGAGAAGCACAAGCACGCGTACGCGGCGGCCCAGGCCGCCGAGGAGGCCGCGGCCCAGGGCAAGGACTGGGCGTACATCGAGGCGGTCCTCGGGCGCACGGCCGAGCTGTCCCGCGCGGGCGAGCCGCTGCTCCTGGAGGTCGCGGGTGAACTCGGCCTGGACGCGGAGGAGTTCGACACGGCCCTGATCGACGGCCGGCACATGCTGATCGTCGACGCCGACCAGGCCGAGGGAAAGGCGATCGGGGTGACCGGCACCCCGACCTACGTCGTCGGCGGCGAGCGTCTGGACGGCGGGAAGAGCCAGGACGGCCTGCGCGAGCGGATCGAGTCCCTCGTCGACGGGCTGCTCGCGGCCCGGGGCTGACCGGTCCGGCCCCGCGCCATTCGCCGCCGCTTACAGGGCTTTCACCAGGTTGTGCGCGGTGGGCTCGTATCCCATCGACTCGTACAGCCTCCGGGCCGGCACGTTCGACGTGAAGACGTGCAGCGCGATCCGGTCGTACCCCGCGCTCCGCGCCATGCCGTCGGCGAGCCCCATGAGGGCGCGGCCGTACCCCCGGCCCCGGAATGCCGGGTCGACTTCGACGTAGAAGACGTACCCGATCGTCGTGCCGGTTTCCGTGGGGCGTCCCGAGAGCCAGACGTGGCCCACGGCCCGGCCGTCCTCCTCGCGCTCCAGGACGTCGATGTACACCCCCGGGGTGGCCAGGCCCTGCGGGAGGAGCTGGGCGTGGTCGGTCTCGGACTTGCGGCGGGCCCGCTCCGGGGGGACACCGCGCTCGGCCCACTCCCGCGCGTACTCCTCGTGGCGGCCGGCCAGCCACGGCGCGAACTCCTCCGCCGTCATCGGCCGCCCCACCAGGCCGGGCGGCAGCGCGGGGGCGTGCGCGGGCGTCGGCCGGTCCATGTTGCGGCTGCGTTCGGTGTAGCCGAGTACGGCGGCGAGCCGCAGCGCCGGTTCGTTCCCCGCCGGGATCCGGGCGCGCGCCTCCACGCACCCCCAGTCCCGCAGCACCTCTTCGGCGGCGAGCGAGGCGATGATCGCCCGCCCCCGCCTGCGGCGGTACTCCTCGATGCGGAGACCGCCGAGCACCCCGGTGGCCGGGCCGAAGGACGGGTCGGTGGAGAGGGTGACGGTACCGACGGGGCGCCCGTTGTCGCACACGTCGTAACTACGGGTCCGCGCGCCGTCGGCGCTCTGCTGGGTCGGCCCGGTCGGCCGCAGGGTCGTGGTCACCGGACTTGTTCTACCGGCCCGAGGGCCTCCGGGTCACCCCTGCACACGGAAGCGGTACCGCCCCGCGGCAGCGGCCCTCAGGAGGCGAACTCCGCTCCGGACGCCACGGCCAGCAGCCGGGACGCCTTCAGTTCGGTCTCGGCCCACTCGCGCGCGGGGTCGGAACCCCAGGTGATGCCCGCCCCGGTGCCGAAGCGCAGGAGCGGCACGGGCCCGGTGCGGTCGATCCAGAAGGTGCGTATGCCGACCGCGAGCTCCGCGGCCGACCGGTCGGCGTCGACCCAGCCGACCGCGCCGCAGTAGGGGCCGCGCGGCGCGGTTTCCAGTTCCTCGATGATCCGCAGCGCGCTGGACTTGGGGGCCCCGCTCACCGAACCGGGCGGGAAGGCGGCACCGAACAGTTCCGGCCAGCCCGCACGCTCCGCGAGCTCCCCGCGCACGGTGGAGACGAGGTGGACGAGTCCGGGGTGCTTCTCCACCACGCAGAGGTCGGGGACGGTCACGGTGCCGGTGGCGCAGACACGTCCCAGGTCGTTGCGGACCAGATCGACGATCATCACGTTCTCGGCGTGGTCCTTCTCCAGCAGGTCCGCCTCGGTGCGCCCGGTCCCCTTGATCGGCCCGGACTCGACGGTGCGCCCGTCGCGCGACAGGAACAGCTCGGGGGAGGCGGTCGCGATCTCGACCCCGTGGCCGGGCAGCCGGAGCGTGCCCGCGTAGGGAGCCGGGTTGCCGCGCGCGAGGAGGGCCGTCAGCGCGTCCACGTCTGCGTGGTCCGGATCGGGCAGTGGCGCGGAGAGCACCCGGCAGAGGTTCGCCTGGTAGACCCCGCCGGTCGCGATGTGCGCGCGGACGCGCCGTACGGCCTCCTGGTAGGCCTCGCGGTCCAGCGAGGAGGTCCACTCCCCCTCACCGGGGCCGCGCCAGGCTCCGGGGACGGGCGGGGGCACCGGCTCCTCGCGTACGGAGGAGAAGCGCGCGCACACGACACGCCCCTCGAAGTCGGCGGATACGGCCCAGAAGCCCGCGGAGTCGAGAGCGGCGGGATCGCTGGTCACGTCCCGCAGACCGGAGGCGACGAGGCCGCCGAAGCGGGCCATGGGGGCAATGTCGGACACGCGGTCGAGTGTAGGTCCGTGGGCCCTCGGACCGGGGTGGAGCGAGGGGGCCGCAGCACGCTGCGCAAACGCGTTTTTGTGCTGGCCCAGGAATCCGCTAGAGTTCAACACGTCGCCGGGACGCGCAAGCGGAACGGGAAAGACAAGCGGACGTAGCTCAGTTGGTAGAGCGCAACCTTGCCAAGGTTGAGGTCGCCAGTTCGAACCTGGTCGTCCGCTCGCAGGAAATGGGGGATCTTCCCGAACCCCCTGCTTCTGGTGGAGTGGCCGAGAGGCGAGGCAACGGCCTGCAAAGCCGTCTACACGGGTTCAAATCCCGTCTCCACCTCCAAGGACGATTAGCTCAGCGGGAGAGCGCTTCCCTGACACGGAAGAGGTCACTGGTTCAATCCCAGTATCGTCCACTCGTCCGCAAGGATATTCCCGCGCGATTAGCTCAGCGGGAGAGCGCTTCCCTGACACGGAAGAGGTCACTGGTTCAATCCCAGTATCGCGCACGCAGTACACGCAGGTCAGCCCCGCGCGATTAGCTCAGCGGGAGAGCGCTTCCCTGACACGGAAGAGGTCACTGGTTCAATCCCAGTATCGCGCACGCAGTACACGCAGGTTCACCCTGCGCGATTAGCTCAGCGGGAGAGCGCTTCCCTGACACGGAAGAGGTCACTGGTTCAATCCCAGTATCGCGCACCACGGAAAACCCCGGTCGTCCCCACGACCGGGGTTTTCGCTGTGCCCGCGGCCGGGTCGCGTCCTGAACGCGTCGGGGGGCCGGATCGCTTGAGGTCCGGAACGCTCGGGGGTTCCGGGGAGCGCCGCCCGGCGTGACCGGCGGGCGGCGGCGCCGGCTCAGGAGGAGAAGAGCATCCGGCCGAAGCTCTTCTGGCGGTGGTGGTGGTCGTAGTGGCCACCGCCGTGCTGCGGGGCGCCCCAGGCGGGGCCTGCGGCCGGGTACGCCTGCGGGGCCGGCGGCGCGGGCGGTGCCTGCTGCGTCCACTGCGACTCCAGCCGCGTCAGGGCCTCCAGCTCGCCGAAGTCCAGGAATATCCCCCGGCAGCCGCTGCACTGCTCGATCTGGACACCATTGCGGTTGTACGTGTGCATCTGCGCGTGGCACTTCGGACACTGCATCATCGGCTCGGCTCCTCGCCGTTCGGTGGTACACCATCGGAATTCCTGCCCGATGGCGGTCGGTTCACCCTACGACGTGCGCGGTGGTGCCAACTCGGGCGGGAGCGAGGCGATACGGGCGCACGCGTCGGTCATCAGCCGCTCGACCTCGTCGAGTTCCCGGCCCTCGTCCGCCGCTTTGGCGAGGGCGAGGGCGGCGGTCTGCACGGTGAGGGCCCGGGCGGGGACGTCGAGTTCGGGCCAGGGGTCGCCGGTGGCGGGGACGGCCGGGCCGCCCGCCGCGCGGTAGGCGTCCAGGAAACGCCGCCAGACGGTGTCGGGCAGCAGCCCGGCGGCGTACCAGGCGGCGGGCCGGGCGAGGTCCCAGGCGGGGTCACCCGTGCCGGTGTCGTCGATGTCGATCAGCAGCCAGGGGCCGTGCGGGACCGGGTGACGGACCAGCTGACCCAGGTGGAGGTCGCCGTGGCAGAGGAACCCCGCGCGGCCGGGCGGAGCCGGCGCCTCGTCACGGGCCCACCGGGGCAGCGTCGCCCAGGCGGCGAGGACCTCGTCGCGGCCGGGGCCGGCGGGGCGTGCCGCCCGCATCCGGGCGACGGCGAGGGCCGCCTTGGCGGGTCCGCGCATCGGCGGCAACGGCACCGGGGGCGCCGTGCGGTGGAGGCGGGCGAGGAGGCGGGCCGCCTCCTCCCAGGGGGCGGCCTCCGGGTCGGCGGGGTCGACGGGCTCCCCGTACGGCCAGAGGGTGACGGGTCGTCCGTCCGCGCGCGGGAGGGGGTGCGGTACGGGAACGGGCGGCAGCAGGACCCCGGCGAGCGCGGGCGAGGCGGCGAGGGCGAGGCGGGCGGCGAACTCCGGTCCGCCGGTGCCCGGAGCGTGGGCCTTCGCGACCGTTTGGCCGCTGCGGACGACGGTGCCGTCCGCGCGGTCGGCGAGCACCCGGGGCGGCGGGCAGCCGCAGCCACCGTCGGCCGGGTGGGCGGCTGCGTGGAGCAGGCCGCCCAGAGTGGTGACGACCTCGGTGCCACTCAAGGGGTCCCCCGGGGAGAGTCGTGACAAAGCCCCAGGTTACGGGGGGTGCCGGGTCCCGGAATGCGCGATGTCCGGCCGGCTCCCCAGCCGGCCGGACAAACGCTGTCGTCCGCCGTACCCCCGTCCCCACGGGGCTGTTGGCCGGATGTCCCGGTCCGGACCGCTCTTCCGGACCCGGGGGGCGCTGTTCAGCGCCCCATCATCACGCCCACGGACGACGCCTGTGTGACCACTGATTCCCAGCCGCCGAAGACGACCACCAGCAGTGCCGCCAGGGGAAGGACCATGGCCGCCGCCACCAGGGGGTGGCGGGTGCCGGACGGACGGCCGCCGAACGCTCCGTACGCCTTGCGTCCCTGCGCGCGGAGCGTGGTCCGCGTGGCCGTGTCCGACATGGTTCCTCTCCTGACCGGTGCGAACGTCGGCGACCGGTCCCGGCCGGGAGGGTTCCGCCCCCGTTCGTTCCCAGCCTAGGGAGACGGTGCGGGGCGGGCGTCATGCCCGCGTACCGATCGGCGGGCCTACGGGAGGATGAGCTGTGGGTAGCCGGAGTACTCCCCTGGGTGGAGACCGGGCGTACGGGGGTGGAGCCGGGCCACGGGTGTCCGGGTGGGGTTCGTCCGGAAAGCGGCGGAACGGGTGACATCACTCACGCCGGATCGGGCGGGAAAGCCGCTTCTCCGGCGGTGGGAGAGGCGGGCCGGGACCTGCCCGGTCGCACCACCGGGCGGACCCGCGGGAGACGTCCGTCCGGCCGGTGCCCGGCGGCGGTGCGCCAATCCCCGTGCGGGGATGCCCCTTTGGGCCCGGAGGGGTACGGAATCGCCCGGATCGGCGTACTGCTGACCGTGCTTCACACGTCCGGTTCGGTACGGACAATCGATTCCCGGGGGAAGGCGCGGCCTCTGAGCGCGCTGGGCGCCGGGTACGTAAGCTGTGCCTCGTCAGGCGGACCAGGCAGCGGGGATGGGCAGACGATGGCGATGATGCGGCTCCGGCGCGAGGACCCGCGTCTCGTCGGCTCGTTCCGGCTGCACCGGCGGCTCGGGGCCGGCGGGATGGGTGTCGTCTATCTGGGTTCGGACCGGCGGGGGCAGCGGGTCGCCCTGAAGGTGATCCGCCCCGACCTGGCGGAGGATCAGGAGTTCCGGTCCCGGTTCGCGCGCGAGGTGTCCGCCGCGCGGCGCATCCGGGGCGGCTGTACCGCCCGTCTCGTGGCCGCCGACCTGGACGCCGAACGGCCGTGGTTCGCCACGCAGTACGTACCGGGCCCCTCGCTGCACGACAAGGTCGCCGAGGAGGGTCCGCTGTCCGCCTCGGAGGTGGCCTCGATCGGGGCCGCGCTCTCCGAGGGGCTGGTCGCGGTCCACGAGGCCGGGGTGGTGCACCGGGACCTCAAGCCGTCGAACATCCTCCTCTCCCCCAAGGGCCCGCGGATCATCGACTTCGGCATCGCGTGGGCGACCGGGGCGAGCACCCTCACCCATGTCGGTACGGCGGTCGGGTCGCCCGGGTTCCTGGCGCCGGAGCAGGTGCGCGGCGCGGCGGTGACGCCCGCCACGGACGTCTTCTCGCTGGGTGCCACCCTCGCGTACGCGGCGACGGCGGACTCCCCCTTCGGACACGGCAGTTCCGAGGTGATGCTGTACCGGGTGGTGCACGAGGAGCCGCACCTGGCCGAGGTGCACGACGCGCTCGCTCCGCTGGTGCGGGCCTGTCTGGCGAAGGACCCGGAGGAGCGGCCGAGCACCCTGCAGCTGTCGATGCGGCTCAAGGAGATCGCGGCGCGCGAGGCGCATGGGCTGCACGAGAGCCGTCCGCCCGTCCAGCGTTCCGCGCACGAGGCCGACCGGCCCACCGGCCGGCTCGACGGCCCGTACACCGAGCAGCAGACGCGCAGGTCCGAAGGCCCGTCCACGGGGCGTTCGCCGCAGGCCCGCCGCCCCTCGCCGGCCTCCGCGTCCGGCCCGTCCGGTTCGCCGGGGGCGTCCGGCTCCACGTCCTCGGCGTCGGTCTCCGCCTCCCGGCCGGGCTCGGGGGCGTCCCGGCCCGGTGGCGCCCGGCCCCGGCCGGCGCGCGGCGCGGTGCCGCCGGGCCGCCGGCCGAGCCCGACCAACGGTACGAACGGCAGGCCGGGCACCCGTCCCGGGGCCAGGCCGACCGGGACCGGGCGGCGTCCGGCGAACCCCCGGCTGCTGCGGCAGCGCCTCTTCGTCTTCGTGGTGGTGACGCTGCTGGTGGCGCTCGGTATCGCGGCCGCCCAGGGCTGCCAGGGACCGGCGCGCGGGCTGGGCGGTTCGCCCGCGCAGCAGAACGCTCAGCAGCAGGACGCACAGCGGCACGAAGCTCAGCAGCCCGACCGGCAGTAGGACGCGCGGCCGGTCCTCGACTCCGCCGCCGTGATCCGGTCGCCCCGGTCCGGTCGCCCTGATTCCGTCGGCCCGGTGCCGTGACCGGTTCCGGCCGGGTCAGGCCGGGCGCGGGCGGGTGGCGTAGAACGCGACGGCGGAGGCGGCGGCCACGTTGAGCGAGTCGACTCCTGCGTCCATCGGGATGCGGACGTGGTCGTCGACGGCGGCCAGGGTCTTCGGGGTGAGGCCCGCCCCTTCCGTGCCGAAGACGAGGGCGAGCCGCTCGTCCTTCCGTGCGGCGAGCTCGTCCAGGGTGATCGCCCGTTCGCTGAGGCAGAGCGCGGCGACCGTGAAGCCCGCGGAATGCAGCACCCCGACGTCCGCGGGCCAGGACTCCAGCCGGGTCCACGGCACCTGGAAGACGCCGCCCATGGAGACCTTCACCGCCCGCCGGTAGAAGGGGTCGGCGCAGCGCGGGGTGAGCAGCACGGTGTCGACGCCGAGCGCGGCCGCGTTGCGGAAGGCGGCGCCGATGTTGGCGTGGTCGACGATGTCCTCGAAGACGGCGACCCGGCGGGCACCGGCCAGCAGCCCCGCCGCGTCGGGCAGCGGCTCGCGCCGCATGGAGGCGAGCGCGCCGCGGTGCACGTGGTAGCCGGTGACCCGCTCGGCGAGTTCGGGGGTGACCACGTACACCGGGGATTCGGCCGCCTCGATGACGTCGCGCATCACCTCGGTCCACTTGGGGGTGAGGAGCATGGAGCGCATCGCGTATCCGGCGTCACCGGCGCGGCGGATCACCTTCTCGCCCTCGGCGATGAAGAGGCCCTCCTCGGGTTCGCGTCTGCGGCGCAGTTCGACGTCGGTGAGGCCCGTGTAGTCGTGCAGGCGCGGGTCGTCGGGGTCCTCGACGGTGATGATCTCTGCCACAGGAGTGCTGCCTTGTCCGGGGTGGGGGTGGCGGCGGGGCCGCCGGTCTTACGCGGTGGGGGTCGCGGTGGCGTCGGTCACGCGGTGGTGCCGACGCCGACGACCTCGCCGATGACGATGACGGCCGGCGGGCGTACGTCCTCGGCCGCGGCCCGCTCGCCGACGGTGGCGAGCGTCGCGTCGACGCGGCGCTGTGCGGAGGTGGTGCCCTCCTGGACGAGGGCGACCGGGGTGGCCGGGTCCTTGCCGTGGGCGACGAGGGCCTTGGCGATGGCGCCGATCTTGTCGACGGCCATCAGGAGGACGAGGGTGCCGCGGAGGCGGGCGAGGGCCTCCCAGTCGACGAGCGAGCGGGGGTCCTCGGGGGCGACGTGGCCGCTGACGACGGTGAACTCGTGGGCGACGCCCCGGTGGGTGACCGGGATTCCGGCCGCGCCGGGCACGGAGATGGAGCTGGAGATGCCGGGGACGACGGTGCAGGGGATGCCTTCGGCGGCGAGCGCCTGGGCCTCCTCCATGCCGCGGCCGAAGACGAACGGGTCGCCGCCCTTGAGCCGGACGACGGCCTTGCCCGCCTTCGCGTGGTCTATGAGCGCCCGGTTGATCGCCTCCTGGGCCATGAAGCGGCCGTAGGGGATCTTCGCCGCGTCGATGACCTCGACGTGCGGGGGCAGTTCGTCGAGGAGGTCGCGGGGGCCGAGCCGGTCGGCGATGACGACGTCGGCCTCGGCGAGCAGGCGGCGGCCCCGCACGGTGATCAGGTCGGGGTCGCCGGGTCCACCGCCGACGAGCCAGACGCCGGGGGTACGGGTGCGGTGGTGCGCGGCGGCGAGGGTGCCGTCGCGGAGGCCCTCGACGATGGCGTCGCGCACGGCGGCGGAGTGGCGGGGGTCGCGGCCCTCGGAGGTGGTGGTGAGCACGGCGACCGTGACGTTCTCGCTGCGCCCGGTGGCGGGGGTCCAGGCGGTGGCCGCCTCGGCGTCGTCGCTGCGGACGCACCAGGTGCGGGTGCGCTCGGCCTCGGCGGAGGCGGCGGCGTTGGCCGCGGGGTCGCTGCTCGCGACGAGCGCGTACCAGGTGTCGGCGAGGTCGCCGTCCGCGTACCGGCGGCGTTCCCAGCGGATCTCCCCGGCGTCGGCCATCGCCTCGACGGACGGGGTGGCGGACGGCGAGACGAGGGTGATGTCGGCTCCGGCCGCGATGAGCGCGGGGAGGCGGCGCTGAGCGACCTGGCCGCCGCCGAGGACGACGACGCGGCGCCCGTGCAGGCGCAGTCCGACGGGGTACGCGGGGTGATCGACGTGCTCGGCCATGGCGGTGCTGGCTCCTCGGCGGGGAACGTGCGTGCGGCGCGGTGGGGCGCCGTACGGGGAGTCCGGTCGAGTCCGGTCCGGCGTACGGGACGCGGCGGCTGCGGACGGGGCTGCCGCTGCGGCTCTGGAGCGGCTGTGACGTGCGGGTTCAGCAGGGTGGGGCGGGGACCACCATACGGGGTGGGGCCGCCGGAGGGCAGAGCCCCGGGAAGCACGGGGCCGCCCCCGGGCGGGCCGGGGTCTTTCGTTCGGATCGGGCTGGAGCCCGGCATGATCCGAACGAAAGACCCCGGGGCCCGGGGACTACTTCTCCGTGACGCCGGCCGAGTCGAACGTCGCGACCTCGTGCATGGCGCGCGCGGCGCTCTGCACGATCGGGAGCGCGAGCAGCGCGCCCGTGCCCTCGCCGAGGCGGAGGTCGAGGTCGATCAGCGGGCGCAGGCCCAGCTTGTTGAGCGCGGCTACGTGGCCGGGCTCGGCGCTGCGGTGGCCCGCGATGCAGGCGGCCAGCGCCTCGGGGGCGATGGCGCGGGCGACCAGGGCGGCGGCACCGGCGCTCACGCCGTCCAGGATCACCGGGGTGCGCAGCGAGGCGCCGCCCAGGAGGTAGCCGGCCATGGCCGCGTGCTCCAGGCCGCCGACGGCCGCGAGCACGCCGATCGGGTCGGAGGGGTCGGGCTGGTGGAGTTCCAGGGCGCGGCGCACCACGTCGACCTTGCGGGCGTGCATCTCGTCGTTGATGCCGGTGCCCCGGCCGGTGACCTCGGACGGGTCGGCGCCGGTGTAGACGCAGATGAGGGCGGCCGACGCCGTGGTGTTGGCGATGCCCATCTCGCCGATGAGGAGGCCCTTGTTGCCTGCGGCGACGAGGTCGCGGGCGGTCTCGATGCCGACCTCGATCGCGGCGAGGACGTCCTCGCGGCTCATCGCGGGGCCGGTGGTGAAGTCCGCCGTACCGGGCCGCACCTTGCGGGGCAGCAGGCCCGGGGTGGCGGGCAGTTCGGAGGCGACACCGACGTCCACGACGCAGACCTCGGCACCGACCTGACTCGCGAACGCGTTGCAGACCGCGCCGCCGGCCAGGAAGTTGGCAACCATCTGGCCGGTGACCTCCTGGGGCCAGGAGGTCACCCCCTGGGCGTGCACGCCGTGGTCGCCGGCGAAGATCGCGACGGCCGCGGGCTCCGGGATCGGCGGCGGGCACGTCCGGGAGAGCCCGGCGAGCTGCGCGGAGATGATCTCCAGCATGCCGAGCGCGCCGGCGGGCGTGGTCATCCGCTTCTGGCGTTCCCACGCCTCGCCGAGCGCCTTGGCGTCCAGCGGGCGGATGTTGGCGATGGTCTCCTGGAGGAGGTCGTGCGGCTCCTCACCGGGCAGCGCCCGGCGGCCGTACGTCTCCTCGTGGACCACCCAGGACAGCGGGCGGCGCTTGGACCAGCCCGCCTGCATCAGCTCGGGCTCCTCGGGGAACTCGTCGACGTACCCGACACAGAGGTACGCGACGACTTCGAGGTGCTCGGGCAGGCCGAGGGCCCGGACCATCTCGCGCTCGTCGAAGAAGCTGACCCAGCCGACGCCGAGGCCCTCGGCCCGGGCGGCGAGCCACAGGTTCTCCACGGCGAGCGCGGAGGAGTAGGGGGCCATCTGCGGCTGGGTGTGGCGGCCGAGGGTGTGCCGCCCGCCGCGGGTGGGGTCGGCGGTGACGACGATGTTCACGGGGGTGTCGAGGATGGCCTCGATCTTCATCTCCCGGAACTGCTTCGCGCGGCCCTTGGGGAGCGACTTCGCGTAGGCGTCGCGCTGCCGCTGGGCGAGCTCGTGCATGGAACGCCGGGTCTCCGCGGAGCGGATGACGACGAAGTCCCAGGGCTGCGAGTGGCCGACGCTGGGCGCGGTGTGCGCGGCCTCCAGCACGCGGAGCAGCACCTCGTGCGGGATCGGGTCGCTGCGGAAGCCGTTGCGGATGTCGCGGCGTTCACGCATGACGCGCAGTACGGCCTCGCGCTCCGCCTCGTCGTATCCGGGGGCCGGGTCGGTCGCCGGCTCCTCGGGGGCGGCGGCGTACTCGGCCTCCGGCTCCTCGGCGGCGGACTGTGCCGCGACGGCCCGGGCGGGGACGGCGGCGGGCCCGGCGGGGACGAGCGGCTCGGGCTCGACGGGCTCGACGGCCTCGAAGACCGGGGCAGCCTCGGGGGCGTCGGCGGGGTGGGGCTGTTCCTGTCGCACGTTCTGGTGTTCCGGTTCCGTGTACTGCGGCCCGGCGCCCTGTTCGGCGGCGGGGGGTTCGACGACCCAGGGCGCTCCGGCGGCCTGCGGCGCGTCGGACTCCGGGGCACTGCCGGTCCTCGTGCCGGACTCCGGCAGCGCGGCCGGGACCTCGTCGAAGGCGACGGGCTCGGCGAGCGGTGCCGGTTCGACGGCGGGCTCCTCGGCGGCCGGCTCTTCGGCCGGCATCCCGGCGGCCGGCATCTCGGCGGCCGGTTCCTCGGTCACGAGGATTCCGGCGGCCGGAGGCTCGGTGACGAGCGGTTCGACGGCGATCGGCTCGGTGGCGGTCGGCTCGGCGACCGTGTGCTCCGCCGGGGCCTGCGCCACGGGGGCGGGGGCCTCCACGAAGACCTGGACCTGCTCGGGAAGCCGGGTGCCGGTGGACTCGGCGGCGGGCACCGGGCCCGCCTCGGGGGCGTACGGCTCCGAGGCGGCCTCCGGCACGAAGACCGGTGCGTGGGCGGCGGGCTCGGCCGGCGCCTCGGGGACGACCGTTTCTGCCGGGTCTTCCACCGCGGGCCCGGCCGGCTCCTCGGCGGGGGCGTGCCCCGGCGCGAGGTCCTGGGCGGCGGCGACCGGCTCGAAGTCCGGCGCCGCCTCGGGCGCGGGCGCGAATTCCGGTGCGGGCTGCTGGAGCGCCTCGGCCGGTACGAACTCCGCCGGAGCGGCGTCCACGGGCGCGGGCTCGGTCACCACGGGCTCGGCCACCACGGCCTCGACGGCCGCGACGGGCTGCTCCTCGGCGGCCACCGTCTCGGGCGCGCCCCACGGGGAGGCGCCCTGGAGCGGGATCTCGCCGAGCTGCGGGCCGGGGAGCACGGGCTCCTGAGCGGCGGGGGCCTCGGTGTATGCGGGGGCCTCGGTGTGCGCGGGGGCCTCGACGGGCGCGAGAGCCTCGGTGTGCGCGGGGGCCTCGGCGGGCGCCGGGTACTCGGGCGCGACGGGGGCCGGAGCCGGGGTGCGGACCGGTGCCTGGGGCTGCGGGGACCCGGCCGGGCCCCGGTCGGCCAGCGAGCGCACGACGCCGCTCTGCCCGCCGTAGGACGGGCCGTCGACCGAGGGCCCGCGGTGCAGCGGACGGCGCGACGGGGCGGGGGCCGCGGCGTGCGCGGCGGCGGGCGTCGGGGCCGGGATCCGTACGCCGCCGAGGTCGAAGGCCCCGGAGTCGTGGCTCGCGGGACCCTGTGCCGGAAGCTCCTGGGCCGGGTAGGCGCTCTGCTGGGGGAACTGCTGGTAGGCGTCCCCTGCGGGCGGCGGGACGATCTGCGGGTCACCCCACGCGCCGCCCTGGGCGGCGGGCATCAGCAGCAGATCTTCTTCGTCGGGTGCCTGCTCGGAGGGGTCGAGGTAGGTGTAGGCATCCGGGGCGAGGACGCCCGGCTGCTCCACCATGCCTGCGTTCTCCGGCTGTCCCTCGCCCGGGACCTGGCCGGTGTCAGTCATGCGTACCCCTCGCCCATCGTCAGTGCTCCTTCGGCCCGTCTCCCGGGACGCCCGCGTCACGGCAGGCCGATGCTCGTCATCAAGAACGAGCGGGCTCGCCGCGCGGCACGAAACGCCCGCAGACCTCTACATATTCTCGCGGCCGTTCGCCGCAGCGACAGGTCGTTGCGCCGCGGTTCGCTGTGGACTGCGCCACTTCGCGCGTGCCCGGTCGTGCCGTACCACAGGGAGAAACAAAACAACTCCCTTATCCGGACATTGACGAACGAAGCGACGAACGACCGGGTTCGGTACAACAATCGGCCAGCCTACCTTCCGCGCTGTAGCGACCTGGTCACGGGGCAAGGTCCGAACGCACCGCGCAGAGCAGGAACGCGACGGACCGTTCGCGTTCCCGCCAGGCCGAGGTGTCCAGGTCCACGGACTGGAGGAGCGCGCATTCCACCGTGTAGCCGCTGCCCGAGAGCGCGGTGACGAGGGCCTCCGCCTGGTCCCGGGTGGAGGCGTGGGTGACGATCCGTTCCGGGCGCCGGTCGGCGACGGCGAGGGCCACGGGGACGCCGCCGCCCCCGATGCGTACGACATCGGGCTCGGGAAGCCGTTCGAGCACGTGCGGGGCGAGGCCCTGGACGACCTGGACGGCCACGCCGAAGGAGCGGGCGGCGGCCGTCGCACGGGCGCAGGCGGCGGGATCGCGGTCGACGGCGATGACGGCCGCGCCGAAGCGGGCCGCTTCGACGGCCAGCGCGCCGGTGCCCGAGCCGATGTCCCAGACCAGGTCGCCGGTGCGCGGGCCGAGCCGGGCCAGTTGGGCGGCGCGCATCCCGGCGGACTCGCCCTCGGTGCTCTCCGCCGTACGCCCCCGGTCGTCTCCGGCCGTGGAGCGGCCGGTCCGGCGGTAGGCGTGCTCGGGCAGCGCCCAGCCGCGTACGCCGTCGGGGCGGGCGGGATCCCGGCCGCCGATCCAGCCGGCGGACGCGGTGGTGGGGCCGGAGCCGACGACGATGACGACGTTGGGGTCGCGCCAGGCGTGGTCGGCGGCCTTGTCGGAGGTGAGGACGGTGACGCGCTCGCGGGCGGTGCCGAGTTCCTCGCAGATCACGAAGGTGCGGTGGATGCCGTCGAGCAGCAGGGCCAGTTCGGCGGGGCCCGCGCCGGGCGAGGTGAGGACGGCGACCTTGTGGTGGGCCCGGCAGACGTTGACGGCCCGTCGCAGGGTTTTCGGGTGCGCGACGACGACCTGGGCGTCGTCCCAGGGCATCCCGGCGCGGGCGAAGGCGGTGGCGACGGAGGAGACCGCGGGCACGACCTCGACCTCCAGGCCGTGTTCGGGTGCGCGCAGGGTGCGTACGACTCCGAAGAAGCCGGGGTCGCCGTCGGCGAGGACCACGGCGCTCCCCCGGTGTCCGGCGATGCGGCGGGCGGCCAGGTCCACGCTGCCGAGGCGGATGCGCTCGGCGTCCCGGGGGACTTCGGCGAGCGCGAGGTGGTGCGCGGCGCCGGCGACGAGCGTGGCGGCGGAGAGCGCTGCGGTGGCCGCTCTGGTCAGCGGTGAGCCGTCCCAGCCGATCACCGTGACCCGGTCGGCCATCGTCGTCCGTCTCCTGGAGCTGTGGGGGGGGTGCGTGAGGGGGCGTGTCCGCCGGTGGGGCCGCGCCCGCGTGGTGGACCGGGTAGAGGTTATCGGGTCGCTCCGGAAGGGGAACGGGCGGCGGTCCGCCGCGGTCCGGTCCTCGGCGTGTGCGGTCCGGTCCTCCGCCCGTGCGGTCGTTCGCCGGTCCGGTCCTCGGCGTGTGCGGTCCGGTCGTTCGCCGGTCCGGTCCGGCGGAGACGCGGCCGGCGGCCCCCCGTCAGTTCCAGTCGTTGTACGTGCCGTAGCCGCCCGCGTCCGCGAGCTGCTCGGCGACGCCTTCGAGGTCCTCCGGGAGGAGCCCCCAGACGATCAGGTCGGTACGGAAGTCGACCCAGCCGCCGTCCTCCGTCTGCGTGCGCGCTATCCGGGCGTTGCGCAGGACGCCCTCGCTGATACAGCCGAGCTTCTGGGCGACCTGCTGGGAGGCGGTGTTGTCGGCCTGGGTGCGCAACTCGATCCGCTCGAAGGCCTGGTCGCGGAAGAGCCACTCGGCGAGCGCCAGCACGGACTCGGTGGCGTACCCCTCGCCGCGCGCCCAGTGGGCGGTGACGTAGACGACTTCGGTGGAGCGGGTGCGCCAGTCGGTGTTGAGCAGCCGTACGGAGCCCACGAGCCGCTGGGTGAGGAACTCGTGGACGGCGAAGACGATGCCGTGGCCCTGGGTGCGCTCGCCGGGGGCGATCCGCCGGATCCAGCGCTCGGCGTCGAGCTGCGTGTACGGGTGCGGGGCGTCCGTCCAGGCGGTGACGGCCTCGTCGTTCATCATGTCGGTCAGCGCGGGGAGGTCCGACATGTCGTAGGGGCGCAGCACCAGTCGGTCCGTGCTGATCGAGATCGACGGAAACGTGGTAGTCATGCGCAGCTCCATGCCGAAGACCGGTAAAGGCACAGCATGCAGTATCGGGCGCGCGCCGTGCATGGGCGGGTCCGTACGGCGGAGCCCCGCACCTCCTCGGCGGGAGGTGCGGGGCTCCGTGGGCGTGCGGGGGGTCAGGAAGCGGCGGGGGTACCGAAGGCGGGGATGACCGAGCCCTTGTAGGTGTCCTCGATGAACTTCTTGACCTCGTCGCTGTTGAGGAGCTTGGCGAGCTTCTTGACGCGGGGGTCGTTCTCGCCGCCCTTCTTGACGACCAGGATGTTGGCGTAGGGGTTGCCCTCCGCCTTCTCGATGGCGAGCGCGTCCTTCGACGGCGTGAGCTTGGCCTCGATCGCGTAGTTGCCGTTGATGACGGCGGCGTCGACGTCGTCCAGGGCGCGGGGCACGGTGGCGGCCTCCAGCTCCTTGAACTTCAGGCCCTTGGCGTCGGTGATGTCGCTCAGCTTGGCGTCGGTGCCGACACCGGCCTTGAGGGTGATCAGGCCCTGGTCGGCGAGGAGCAGGAGCGCGCGGCCCTCGTTCGTGGTGTCGTTGGGCACCGCGACCGTCTGGCCGGACTTGATGTCGGAGACGGACTTGGCCTTCTTGGAGTAGAGGCCGAGCGGCTCCAGGTGGACGTTGACGACCGGCACGAGGTGGGTGCCGTTCTTCTTGTTGAAGTCGTCCAGGTAGGGCTTGTGCTGGAAGAAGTTGGCGTCGATCTGGCCGTTCTCGGTGGCGGTGTTCGGCAGGACGTAGTCCGTGAACTCCTTGACCTCCAGCTTGAGGCCGGCCTTCGCCGCGAGGTTCTTCTTCACGAAGTCGAGGATGTCGGCGTGCGGCGTCGGGGACGCGCCCACGACGAGCGCCTTGGAGGTGTCGGCGTCCGCACCGGTGCCGCCGGCGGACGGGTCGGAGTCCGTACCGCAGGCGCTCAGGCCCAGGGCGAGGGCGGCGGTGGCGGCGGCTGCCGCGGAGAGCTTGATGGTCTTGCGCACGAAAAGTGCCTCTTTCGGGTGGGGTGGAGCGCCCGGACAAGGAGTGCGGGCTTGGCCGTCGCCGCGCGTGGCTGCGGAAAGCGGGCGCGGGACGGAGTCGGTGGGCCGGCGCCGGAAGGCGCGTCAGGCGGTGCGGCCCCGGCGGGCCAGCAGGCGTCCGGCGAGGTCGCCGATGAGCTGCACGACGATCACGATGACGATGAGCAGCACGACGGTGACGATCATGAACTGGTTGTCGAAGCGCTGGAATCCGTAGGTGACGGCCTTGGAGCCGAGCCCCTCGCCGCCCACGGCGCCGGCCATCGCGGAGTAGCCGATGAGCACGATCACGGTGGTGGTGATGCCGGAGATCAGCGAGGGCAGTGCCTGCGGCAGCAGGACCTTCCGCACGATGGTGGGGATGGAGCCGCCCATCGACTGGACCGCTTCGACGAGGCCGTGGTCGACCTCGCGGACGGCGGTCTCCACCAGGCGCGCGAAGAAGGGGATGGCGCCGACGGCCAGCGGGACGATCATCGCGGTCGGGCCGATGAAGGTGCCGACGACCCAGGTCGTGAAGGGGATCAGCGCGATCAGCAGGATGATGAAGGGCAGCGAGCGGCCGATGTTGACGACCGCGCCGACGATCTTGTTGACCGCGGTGTTCTGGAGCAGTCCGCCCTTGTCGGTGAGGACCAGCAGTACACCGAGGGGCAGGCCGACGGCGACGGTGATGACCGCCGACCACAGCACCATGTAGAGGGTGTCGACGGTGCCCTGGGTCAGCAGGGGCTGCATTTCGGACCAGGTCACTTCGCGGCCTCCTTGGTGAGCGGGGCGGTGGTCTGTACGGGGATCGCGGTGGCGGCCGCCTCGTCCACGACCTCGGCCCGCAGCCCCTGCTCGCGCAGGAAGCCGATGGGCACGACGTTCTCCTCGAATCCGCCGGGCAGCTCGATGCGCATCCGGCCGATCTGGTTGCCGCCCACGGTGTCCATGGCCGCGCCGAGGATCGAGATGTCGATGTTGTACGTACGGGAGAGCTGGGAGATCACCGGACGGCCGGCGGCCTCGCCGTGGAAGGTGACGTCGACGACCGTGCGGCCGGGGCCGGAGGTGCCGCCGCCGACCGGGAAGAGTTCGTCGGCCAGCTCGGAGCCGGGGGTGGCGAGGAGTTCGCCGACCGTGCCGGACTCGACCACGCGGCCATGGCGCATCAGCGCGGCGGAGTCGCAGACCGTCTTGACGACGTCCATCTCGTGGGTGATGAGCAGCACGGTCAGGCCGAGCTGCTGGTTGAGGTCGCGCAGCAGCTGGAGGATGGAGCGGGTGGTCTCGGGGTCCAGCGCCGAGGTCGCCTCGTCGGAGAGGAGCACCTTCGGGTCGCCGGCCAGGGCGCGGGCGATGCCGACGCGCTGCTTCTGGCCGCCGGAGAGCTGTCCGGGGTACGCCTTCGCCTTGTCGCCGAGGCCGACCATGTCGAGCAGTTCGAGGGCCTTGCGGGAGCGGTCGCGGCCGGGCACGCCGAGGATCTCCAGCGGGAGTTCCACGTTGCCCTGGACGGTGCGTGAGGCCAGCAGGTTGAAGTGCTGGAAGACCATGCCGATACGGCTGCGCGCCTCGCGCAGCTCCTTGCTCGCCCGGCGACCCCGGCCGGCGAGGGCGGTGAGGTCCTGGCCGGCCACGGTCACGGTGCCGGAGGTGGGGCGCTCCAGCAGGTTGACGCAGCGGATGAGGGAGGACTTGCCGGCGCCGCTCTGGCCGATGACGCCGAAGACCTCGCCCTCCTCGACGTGCAGATCGACTCCGTCGAGCGCGGTGACCTCGCGGTCGCGCGACTGGTAGACCTTCGTGAGGCCCGAAGTGGTGATCACAGGGTTTCCGTCACTGTCGAGTGCTCGCGGCGTGGTTGTGCGCCGGGCACGGGGCATTCGTCCGAGGGAGACTCACCGGCCCTCGTCGGCCGGGGTCTCGGCACGGCCGCGGCACAGGGGTGCCGGTCGAGGCCGTGCGGGGCCGACGCGTTCCTGCCCGGGCGACCGGGAGGCGACGGCGTCGGCGGGTTCTCGCTTCGGGGCGCGAGACACTGGCGGGGGCCCTCAGATGGCGCGCATTCGACACATACAACGAGCACCGGGCGTACTGATCGCCTCGGTCGCAAGGGTGCGGCTGCTCGTCGTGGTCATGTCCCAAGTAAAACAGACGTAACAGAACGCGGAACCGGCGCGTCCGCATACCGGACTCCCGGACGGGGACCGCCGCTCCCCGTCGTACCGCCGCCACCTTTTCCCCGTACACCTCGCTGACCTGCGCAAACGTGAGGCCGGACCGGACCCGGCCGGCCGGGGTCCGCGTCTTCGCCCGGTCGGGGCGTCTGTGGCGGACGCCACGGCCCCACCCCTCTGCGGGACCGCGCACCGGCCTCCGGGGGAGAGCCGCGGGGGCCCGCCACCGGCCGTCGGGGGCCGTCCGCCCTCCTTCGTGGAGCCCGTCCGCCCTCCTTCGTATACGACCGCGGGGAGCCGGGGCCGGGGGCGGGCACGGGGGCCGGCCGTAATACCCTCGGCACATGCTCGACGCCCTGACGGTCACGCTCGCCGTGGCCGCGCTCGCCCTCGCCGCCTGGTGCGGATTCGCCGCATACCGGGACCAGCCGACCAAGGACTGGCACTTCATCGGTATGGCGGTCGTCACGCTGCTGGCGCTCGCCCAGCTGGTGGTGGGGATCGTGCAACTGGCGCGCGGCGAGCGCCCGGAACAGGGCATGACGATCTTCATCTGCTATCTCATCGGCTGTTTCGCGGCCGTGCCCGCCGCCGGTTTCCTCTCGTTGACCGAGCGGACCCGCTGGGGCTCGGCGACGGTGGCCGCCGGCGCGGTGGTGCTGGCCGTGCTCGAAGTACGGCTCTACGACATCTGGGGAAACTGACGTGACCGACACCGATCGCACCGAGACCCCCGCGTCGGCCGGAGCGACGGCGCAGAAGCCGTCGTTCGACCTGGGGACCGGCCCCGGACGCGTACTCGTCTGGTTCTACGGGGTGTTCACGGTCGCCGCCGCCTCGCGGGCGATCGTCCAGATCATTCTGGACTTCGGCAAGGCGCCGCTGGCGTACGCGCTGTCGGCCGTCGCCGCCCTGGTGTACGGGTTCATCACGTACTCCCTGGTGCGCGGCGGGGAGAAGGCCCGTCGGGCCGCCCTGGTCTGCTGCGCCGCCGAGCTGACGGGCGTTCTGATCGTCGGTACGTGGACGATGGTGGAGCCCTCCGCCTTCGCCGACGCCACCGTCTGGTCGGACTTCGGCATGGGCTACGTCTTCATCCCGGTGATCCTCCCGATCACCGGACTGCTCTGGCTGCGCCGGGCCAAGCGGGCCTGAGCCAGGCTCCGTTCCGGGGCCTGCGTCCTGAGGAGATCGCGCGGTCCCGCCCCGCACCGTGCGTCCGGGCGGGACTTCGCGTTTCTCGACGGCCGGCGACCCGGGGGTGTTACGCGCTCGCCAGGTACTCCTGGGCCGCCGGGACTTCCTTCTCCAGCAGGATCAGGCGTACCCCGTCCTCACCCGTCTCCGCGCCGACCTGCGCGTATCCGGCGCGGCGGTAGAGGCGCAGATTGCTCTCGCTGCGGTGCCCGGTGTGCAGCCGGAAGCGGGTGGCGGCGCGGTCGGACGCGAGTCCGGCCTCCGCGGCGCGCAGCAGCCGGGCGCCGAGGCCGTGGCCCTGGAGCCGGGGGTGGACGCAGAGTTTGGCGATCCGGCCGGTGCCGTCGTCCGCGGTGGATCCCCGGACCGCGCCGACGACCTCGTCGCCGAGCCGGGCCACGAAGACCAGGTCGGTGGCGAGTTCGGCCTGGACGGACTCCAGGGTCTGGACGAGCGGGTCGATCCGGTAGTTCCCGTAGAGCTCCGCCTCGCTCTGGAAACAGAGGTACTGGAGCCTGAAGAGCTGTTCGGCGTCGTCCGGGGTCGCCGCCGAGATGATCACGCTCATGCCCATGTGTGCATGCCTCCCGCTCACCTGATAGGCCGGTTTGTCTAACGCACCTTTCCCCGTGCACGGGGAGCGGCAACCTTCGCCGCGAGGATTGTGCGGAGACATCCCAGACATCGGGAACGCATCGGCCCCAGACTCCCCTGTGACATACCCAACTCCCCCGCGATCTCGCGGTAGGTGCGGTCGCCCGGGTCGAGCAGCGCGGTCAGCAGTCCGGTGCAGCGGCCGGGCAGCCGGGCGACGGCCGCGCGCAACGCCCTGCGCTCGTCGGCGCCGAGGGTCGCGAGCTCGGGGCAGCCGGCCGGTCCGGCGTCGGGTCCGCCGTCCGCGTGCGGGTGTTCGCGCAGGGCGGCGCGCCGGGCCCGGCGCACATCGGCACGTACGGTGTCGCGCACCCAGCGGGCGGGGTCGGGCAGCGGGGCGCCGGAGGCGAGGCGCTCCAGCAGCCGGAGCCAGACGGTCTGTTCGAGGTCGGCCGGGTCCGTTCCGGCCGCCGGGGCCTCGGCCGTCACCTCCGCGCGGACCAGCGGATGCAGGGCCGTCAGCACCACGACGGCGTACGCGGTGGGAGCGGCCGGCCCGCGGTCGGCACGGTCGGCACGGTCGGCACAATCGGCGGCGCCCGCGGCGGGTTGATCGGCACGGCGGTCGACGCGGTGGTCGACGCGTTGGTCGGCAGGGGTAGCGGCGCGGTGGCCGGCGGGGGTCACGCCCGCTCAACGGCTTCCGCGCACGGCTGGTTGCCGTGCGCGGGAAGTCCCACCCGACCGGGGCACGGCGGGCCCTGGGCTGACGCGGCCCCGGAGGCGGGGCGGCCGCACCCCGGCCGGGTGGAGGGGCCCGTCAGGCGCGGCGGGCATCGGCCGCCGCGAGGAGCGCGGTGTCGGCGTTGTCGGAGAAGATGCCGTCGATGCCCGTGGCGAAGTACGCGCGGAAGGCCCCGAAGGCGTCCCCGTAGGCGTTGGGGTCGGTGCCCCGGCGGAACTCGGCGGGCAGGAAGGTGTTCTCGTTGCGCATTGTGTACGGGTGGAGGATCAGCCCCTGCGCGTGCGCGTCCCGGACCAGGGTGGTCGGGGCGGCGAGACGGCCGGCGGAGTCCCTCGGGACGACCAGGTCGAGGGTGGGTCCGATGCCCTGGGCGAAGGAGGCGATCCACTTCAGTCCGGCCGGGGTGACGAGGTCGGCGACGGTGCGCGGGTCGCCCGCCTCGGTGAAGTCCCAGGGGCGGGAGTTCGCGCCGGCGAGCAGCACGATGCGCGGGGTGGAGACCAGCCGGGAGAGCCGCCGCACGGAGTCGGGCTCGAAGGACTGGAGGATGAGGGCGGCGTCGGCACGGTCGCGTCCGTACCTGCGCAGCAGCTTGGCGAGCGGCTCCTCCAGGGCGAGGCCGAGGCCCCGGAAGTACGAGGGGTGCTTGGTCTCGGTGTAGAGCCAGACCGGCTTGCCGCGCTTGCGGCCCTCGGCGTCGGCCCAGCGCAGGACCTCCTCGAAGGTGGGGATCTCCCAGCGGCCGTCGTAGAGGGTGTTCTTCTGGCGGTTGCCGGGGATGCGCTCGGTGGCGCGCAGGGTCTTCAGCTCGGCGAGGGTGAAGTCCTCGGTGAACCAGCCGGTCAGCGCGGTCCCGTCGACCGTCTTGGTGGTCCTGCGGCCCGCGAACTCGGGGTGGGAGGCGACGTCGGTGGTGCCGCTGATGTCGTTCTCGTGGCGGCAGACGAGGTGGCCGTCCTTGGTCGGGACGACGTCCTGCTCCACGATGTCCGCACCGAGGTCCAGGGCGAGCTGGTAGGAGCCGAGGGTGTGCTCGGGGCGGTAGCCGCTGGCGCCCCGGTGGCCGACGACGGTGGGGACGGGCAGGTCCCGCAGCGAGCGTCCGGCGCCGCGGCCCTCGCCCTGGTGCCCGGCGTTCCCGCGCGCGTCGTCGTCACGGCCGCGGTCGGCGGCCGCGGCGGTACCGGCGGCCGACAGGCCGACAGCGGTCGTTCCGAGCACCGCGGCTCCGAGCAGGGCCCGGCGGCCGGGGCTCTTGCGCGTACGCTCTGTCATGGACGCTCCTCGCATGTGATGTTCGGCGGCGGCACCGGGCTCCGGCGCGGCCCCGAGCGTAGGCAGCGGTGCCGTACCGGGGGCGGCAGGCGGGCCAACGCACGGCGAACACATGTCAACACTGCGTATCCAGTGAGTGAACCCGATGTGCGGTCGGCGGGTCGCCGCGAGTATCGTCCTCACCTGCACAGACCATCGCGTCACCGCCCCGGCCGGCCCGGCCACGACACCGGAGGAACCGTTGTCCCGACTCACGGTCATCAAGGCAGTGCTCGGACCGATCCTGCGCCTGATGTTCCGGCCTCAGATCGAGGGCGCCGAGAACATCCCCGGAACCGGTCCGGTGATCCTCGCGGGCAACCACCTCACCTTCATCGACTCGCTGATCATGCCGATCTGCTGCGACCGGCCGGTGTACTACATCGGCAAGGACGAGTACGTGACCGGCAAGGGCATCAAGGGCCGCATGATGGCCTGGTTCTTCACCGGCAGCGGCATGATCCCGGTGGACCGCGACGGTGGCCGGGGCGGCGTCGCCGCGCTGATGACGGGCCGCCGGGTGCTGGACGAGGGCGGCGCCTTCGCCATCTACCCGGAGGGCACCCGCTCCCCCGACGGCCGGCTGTACCGCGGCCGTACGGGCATCGCGCGCCTCACCCTGATGACGGGCGCGCCGGTGGTTCCGTTCGCGATGATCGGCACCGACAAGCTCCAGCCGGGCGGCGCCGGGATCCCGCGCCCCGGCAAGGTGACGGTCCGTTTCGGCGAGCCGATGGAGTTCTCCCGGTACGAGGGCATGGACCGCGACCGCTATGTGCTGCGCGCGGTGACGGACTCGGTGATGTCCGAGGTCATGCGCCTCTCCGGCCAGGAGTACGTGGACATGTACGCGACGAAGGCGAAGGCCGCGTAGCGGTACGGGCTTCCGGGCCCGCCGGGCGGGAGAGCTTCCTCTCCCGGGCGGCGGGCCCTTCGCATGCCCGGACGCCCGCGGGGAAAATCGCGGGCGCGGCGGGCCGCCGGGCGGTACGGTCCCGGCGTGACCGACAAGAACGTGTCCGACAAGAACGTGACCGACAAGACGGATTACTTCGGAGAGCCGATCGCGGCGAGGTACGACGATCCCTCGGACGGCATGTTCGCGCCGGATCTGGTGGCGGCGACGGCGGAGTTCCTGGCCGGGCTGGCGGGTACGGGCCGGGCGCTCGAACTCGGCATCGGCACCGGGCGGATCGCGCTGCCGCTGGCGCGGCGCGGGGTCCCGGTGCACGGCATCGACCTGTCCCGGGCGATGGTGGAGCGGCTGCGCGCCAAGCCGGGCGGCGACGCGATCGGGGTGACCTTCGGGGACTTCACCGGGACGAAGGTGGACGGCACCTTCACCCTCGCCTACCTCGTCTTCAACACGATCATGAATCTGACGACCCAGGCGGATCAGGTGGCCTGCTTCCGCAACGTCGCGGACCATCTCGAACCGGGCGGCGTCTTCGTGATCGAGGTGATGGTCCCCGAGCTGCGCAAGCTCCCGCCCGGTCAGCGGATCGTGCCCTTCCACACGAGTCCGACGCGCTGGGCGTACGACGAGTACGACGTCGCCACCCAGTCGGTGAGCTCGAACTACGTGGACGTCGTGGACGGGCGGGGCGACTTCCGTTCGATCCCGTTCCGCTACGTGTGGCCGGCCGAGCTCGACCTGATGGCGCAGCTCGCGGGGATGCGGCTGCGGGAGCGCTTCGAGGACTGGGACCGGAGCCCGTTCGGCAACGAGAGCTCCCGGCACGTCTCGGTGTGGGAGAAGCCGGCCGGCTGACCGCGCCGCCCCGGGACACACCCCGGGGCAGGCGGCCCCGGGGGACCCGACGGCCGTACTTCGTTACCGCTCCGGGCCGCCGGGCGGCAGCATGGGGGCATGGGCACCAAGCCGCTGCTGCTGATCGACATCGATGGTCCGCTCAACCCGTACATGGCGCTGGCCGGGGCGCGGAACCCGGAGGGGTACCGGCGTCTGCGGATGCGTCCGACGGGGTGGGAGATGGGGCAGGGCCTGCCGGTGCTGCTCAATCCGGCGCACGGCGGCGAGCTGCTGGCGCTGGCCGACCGGTACGAACTGGTCTGGGCGACCACCTGGAAGGACGAGGCCAACGAGTGGGTCGGCCCGCCGCTGGGGCTGCCGCCGCTGCCTTTCGTCGACTGGCCGGTGGTGGGCGGGACCGCGGGCGACGGGGTCTTCTGGAAGACCCCGCACGTCGTGGCGTACGCGGCCGGGCGGCCGTTCGCCTGGATCGACGACGAGGTCGGCGAGCCGGACCGGGCCTGGGTGGCGGCCCACCACCCCGGCCCGGCGCTGCTGCGTCGGATCGATCCGGCCGTCGGCCTGGAGCGGCCGGACTTCGACGCGCTGGCCGCCTGGGCGGCCTGAGGCGCGTCGGGCCCGGGGCGGCCGTCAGCTCCGGGGGCGTCAGTTCCAGGGGAGGGTGGCCCGGTACCGCCAGTACGCCTCCGGGTCCTCCACCAGGCTGCCGAACCGGGCGCGCTCCTCCTCGTCGAGGTCGAGCGTGACGGCGTGCAGGTTGCCGGAGAGCTGGCCGACCGTGGCGGCGCCGGAGAGGACGACCCCGGCCCAGGGCTGGTGGAGCACATGGGCGAGGGCCACCGCGTCGCTGCCGAGTTCCCGGTCGAGGGCGATCTCGCGGATCAGCGCCGGGGCCTGCGTACCGGCCAGCCGCCCGTTCGCCATGCCCTCCTTGACGATCACCGTGAGTCCGGCTTCGTGGGCCTCGGCGAGCGCCGGGCCCGCCGAGGTCTCCAGGGCGTTGAAGGTGGCCTGGACGGTACGGAAGAGAGGCTCGCCGTCGACCGTGACGGCGAGGGCCGCCAGGATGGCGTCCCGCTGGCCGGGGCCGCTGGTGGAGAGGCCGATCGTGACGCCCTCGGCGGCCAGGTCGGCGAGCCGGGCGTGCAGTTCCTTGTCGGTGAGGGCCGGGCTGTCGGCGGTCACCGAGTGGATCTGGTAGAGGTCGAGCCGGTCGCCGAGCAGGGCGCGGGTCTCGGCACGCTGGCGGTCGAAGGTGCCCACCCCGTGGTCCTTGACCTCGTGGGCCTCGGCCCGCACGGACCAGTCGGCGGTGTAGGTGTAGCCCCATTTGCTGCCGACCACCACGTCGGTGAGGGCGGGGCGGGCGGTCAGCCACTCGGCGAGGAACGCCTCGGAGCGGCCGTAGGAGCGGGCCACGTCGATGTAGCGGACGCCCTGGGCGTAGGCCGCGTCCAGGAGTTCATGGGTGCGGTCGCGCAGGGCGTCGGGGGTGCGGTCCTCGGGCAGGTCGAGGTCGCGGTGGAGATTGATGTAGCCGGGCCTGCCGACGGCGGCCAGGCCGAGCCCGATGTGGGCGGTCGAGGCGGTGGCCGCGGTCAGGCGGTCGAACGGCATCGCGGGCTCCTCGTGGTCCGGGGGCGGTGCTGTGCGGGGGCGGTGTTGTGCGGGGGGGCGGTGCTTCCCCTCCCCCGTCAACGTAGCCCGCGGTGCCGTTCGTACACCTCTTGCCTCACCCGGAACCGCCCGGAACCGCCCGGGACCACTCCAGGAGAACCCCGGGACGGCCCGCGACCACGCGTCCGGACCGGGCGGGCGGGCCCGGTCCGGACGGGGGGCCGGTTACTTCCGGGCGGTCGCCCAGGCGTGCTGGACCGCGAGGTCCTGCTTGACCTCGGCGAGCTGGACCGCGACGGCGGACGGGGCCGTGCCGCCGCGGCCGTTGCGCGAGGCGAGCGCGCCGGGCACGTCGAGGACGGTACGGACCTCGGGCGTGAGGTGCTCGGAGATCTTCGCGAACTGCTCGTCGGTCAGCTCGTCGAGCTCGATGCCGTGGTGCTCGCACTCCTTGACGCACTCGCCGGCGACCTCGTGCGCGACCCGGAACGGCACGCCCTGCTTGACCAGCCACTCGGCGATGTCGGTGGCGAGCGAGAAGCCCGCCGGAGCCAGCTCCTCCATGCGCTCCCGGTTGACGGTGAGCGTGGCCATCATGCCGGTGAAGGCGGGGAGCAGGATCTCCAGCTGGTCGCAGGAGTCGAAGACGGGCTCCTTGTCCTCCTGGAGGTCGCGGTTGTACGCGAGCGGGAGGGCCTTGAGGGTCGCCAGCAGGCCGGTCAGGTTGCCGATGAGCCGCCCCGACTTGCCGCGCGCCAGCTCCGCGATGTCCGGGTTCTTCTTCTGCGGCATGATCGAGGAACCGGTGGAGAACGCGTCGTGCAGGGTGACGAAGGAGAACTCCTTCGTGTTCCAGATGATGATCTCCTCGGCGATCCGGGAGAGGTTGATCCCGGTCATCGCGGTGATGAACGCGAACTCGGCGACGAAGTCGCGCGAGGCGGTGCCGTCGATGGAGTTGGCGACGGAGCCGCGCTCGAAGCCGAGGTCGGCGGCGACCGCCTCCGGGTCGAGCCCGAGGGAGGAACCGGCCAGCGCGCCGGAGCCGTACGGCGAGACGGCCGTCCGCTCGTCCCACTGGCGCAGCCGCTCGGCGTCCCGGGAGAACGCCTGTACGTGGGCGAGGACGTGGTGGGCGAAGAGCACCGGCTGGGCGTGCTGGAGGTGGGTACGGCCGGGCATGGCGACGTCCGGGTGGGCCTCGGCGAGGCCGACCAGCGCGTCCTGGAGCTCGGCGAGCAGGCCGCCGATGATCCGGGCGTGGTCGCGCAGGTACATCCGGAAGAGCGTGGTGACCTGGTCGTTGCGGGACCGGCCGGCGCGGAGCTTGCCGCCGAGGTCCTTGCCGACGCGCTCCAGCAGGCCGCGCTCCAGTGCGGTGTGGACGTCCTCGTCGGCGACGGTGCCGGTGAACGAGCCGTCGGCGACGTCGGCTTCGAGCTGGTCGAGTCCGCCGGTCATGCGGGTGAGCTCGTCCTCGGTGAGCAGGCCGGCCTTGTTCAGGACACGCGCGTGGGCACGGGATCCGGCGATGTCGTAGGGAGCCAGCCGCCAGTCGAAGTGGACGGAGGCGGACAGCTTGGCCAGCGCCTCGGCCGGTCCGTCGGCGAAACGGCCGCCCCAGAGGCGTACGTCGCTGTTGCCGTTGCCGTTGGCGTTGCTCACTGCGTGCTCCTCGAAGAACAAGGGGGTGGATGTGCGACCGCCTCCCCGCCGCGGAGGATCGGGGAGGCCGGTTTCGTACGCGTGGTGCGGGCGTGGCGCGCGCCGTAGGGGGCGGGGTCACGCCGGGCGGCGGCGGTCTTCGCGGAGGGGGTTGGAGATCCTCCGCGGTGCACCCACCGTCGGTATAACTATGCAATCCTCCGTATGTTTTGTCAACGCGGCCGACGGCGGGCGCTCACCCCGGTGGTGGAGGTGCGGGATGCCTCAGGCGGCAGGCGCTGGTTCAACGGCCCATGCCTGCCAGGGGGTACGGGCCGCGATCGCCGCCCGCCACGGGCGCAGCGCCTTCGGCGGCGTGCCCACCGCCGCCACCCCGGTCAGGAAGGGGCCGGTGCGGTAGGCGACGACGAAGGAGCCGTCGGCCATGTCCCCGTCGACGAGGCGGGCCTCGTCGTGGTCGCGGAGGTGCCCGTACGCCTGGATCTTCAGCCCGTACTGGTCGGACCAGAAGTAGGGGACGGGTGCGAACGGCCGGGGACGGCCGGGGTTCAGGAGGTTGCGGGCCGCGGCCATGCCCTGCTCGGCGGCGTTCGTACGGTGCTCGACCCGCATGCCGGTACCGAAGAGCGGGTTGTGCCAGCGGGCCACGTCCCCGGCGGCGTGGATGCCGGGGGCCGCGGCGCAGTACGCGTCGCATCCCACCCCGTCGGTCAGGTCGAGGCCGCTGCCCGCGAGCCACTCGGTGTTGGGCCGGGTGCCGATGGCGACCAGTACGTCGTCGGCCTCGGCCTCCGTGCCGTCGGACAGGTGTACCCCCGCGGCCCGGCCCGCGACCGTCCTGATCCCGGTGGCGCTCGTACCGGTTCTCAGGTCCACGCCGTGGTCCCGGTGGAGCCGGGCCAGGCGGGCGCCCATCCGCCGGCCGAGGACATGGGCGAGCGGGACGTCGGCGGGCTCGACGAGGGTGACCGCGGCGCCGAGCGAACGGGCGGCGGCGGCCGCTTCCGTACCGAGGAACCCGGCGCCCACCACGACCAGCCGGCCGCCCGCCGTCAGGCGGTCACGGAGCGCCAGGGCGTCCCCCAGGTCGCGCAGGACGTGGACGCCCGGGGTGCCGCACTCCGGCAGGCGGCGGGGCCGGACCCCGGTGGCGACGACCAGGTTGTCGTAGCGGAGTTCGGTGCCGTCGGCGAGGGTCACCGTCCGTGCGGCCGGGGACAGGGCGGCGGCGGGTACCCCGAGCCGCAGGTCCAGCCCGAGGGCCTCCAGGTCCTCGGGGCGGCGCAGCCGCAGGCGGTCGGCCCGCCATTCCCCGGTGAGGATCTGTTTCGACAACGGCGGCCGGTCGTAGGGAGGGTGGGCTTCCTCGCCCACGAGCGTGAGGGAGCCGTCGAACCCCTCGCGCCGCAGGGTTTCGGCGGCCGACAGACCTGCCGCCGAGGCGCCCACCACCACGATGCGGCGCGGCGGCGCCGACGTCACTCCTCTTCCTCCAGCCAGATCGCCGCGGCCGGGCAGACGGCCACGGACTCCCGCACGTCCTCGTGGTGCACGGCTTCCGGCCGGTCGACGAGGACCTGGACGATGCCGTCGTCGTCCTGATCGAAGACGGCCGGGGCGGCCAGGACGCACTGCCCGGACGCGACGCACTTGGGCTGGTCGACTTTGACGCGCATGCGCTTCTCGTTTCTGTGGTCGGTACTACCAGGTGACGGGCAGCTCGTAGACGCCGTAGATGACGCCGTCGTGCTTGAAGCGGAGCTGGTCGACTCCGGTGGCCAGGGCCAGGGTGGGGATGCGCCGGTAGAGGGTGCTGTAGACGACCTGGAGTTCCACCCGGGCCAGCGGCTGGCCGAGGCACTGGTGGACGCCGAACCCGAAGGCGACGTGACGGCGGGCGTCGCGGGTGAGGTCGAGCCGGTCGGGGTCGGGGAAGAGCTCCGGATCGCGATTGGCGATGTCCGCGGCGCAGATCACGCCGTCCCCGGCGCGCAGGGTGACGCCGCCGATCTCGATGTCCTCCACCGCCACGCGCAGGCGGCCGAAGTGGACGATGGTGAGGTAGCGCAGCAGCTCCTCCACCGCGGCGGCGACCTCCTTGGGATCGTCGCTGTCGCGGAGCAGGGCGAGCTGGTCCGGGTGCTGCAGCAGGGCGACCGTGCCCAGCGCGATCATGTTGGCGGTGGTCTCGTGGCCCGCGGCGAGCAGCAGCGAGCCCATCTCGGCGGCTTCGCGCGCCGTCAGCTCCCCGGTGGCCACGCGCTTGGTGGCCAGGTCGGAGAGGATGTCGTCGCCGGGCTCGGCCAGCTTGTCGGTCAGCAGGCCCTCCAGGTAGTCGATGAGCGCCTCGGATGCGGCGATCACCTCCTCGGGATCACCGTTGCGGCGGACCAGGACCTTGGTGTGCTTCTGGAAGAAGTCGTGCTTCTCGTAGGGCACCCCCAGCAGTTCGCAGATCACCAGGCTGGGCAGCGGCAGCGCGAACGCCTCGACGAGGTCCACCGGCCCGGGGGCGGCCAGCATGGTGTCCAGCAGATCGTCGACGATGCGCTGGATCGCGGGCCGCATCGCCTCCACCTTCTTGATCGCGAAGGGGGCCGTCACCATCCGGCGCAGCCGGGCGTGGTCGGGGTCGTCCATGGTGATGAAGGTCTGGCGGGTCCCGGCCCGGGCCTTCGCCCCGGCGTCGCGGTGGGGATACCCCGGACGGGCGGGGTCGGCGCTGATGCGCGGATCGCCGAGCAGGGCGCGCACCTGGTCGTGGCGGGTGATCAGCCAGGGGGTGCTGCCGTCCCACAGGCGCACCCGCGAGATGGGCCCGCCGTCCCGCTGTTCCCGCAGCGCGGGGGGCGGATCGAACGGGCAGCCGGTCGCCCTGGCCATCGGATACTCGGTGTGGGGGGTCGGCGTCGTCGCGGTGGTGGTCACGGTCTCGGTCATGCCTGCCTCCTCGGCAGAAGGACGTCGGACGGAATCCCTCGCGGAACTAGGTCGTGTGTCGGAAGTGGCGCCGTCCGCCCGGAGGGCGGGTCCGGCGGCGTCCGGTGCGTGCGATCGCAAGGCGGAGGGTCGCCCCGATACTGGATG